>JAGKTU010000028.1 GCA_021153265.1 Clostridia bacterium | reverse complement strand
GTACAACAACTTCCCTATGAGACCACTCAACTGGAAGTCCCCAAAACACGTCCTTTTTTCTTATCCTAATGTGTAACACATCATTGACAAACCTACAAATCCCCCGGAAGACGTATCTTCCGGGGGATATTGGCAGAAAATCAGATGCCGAAGTAGCGCTTGGCGTTATTGGAGGAGATATCCTCCACCATCTGACCAAGAGTAGCCATATCGGCGGGATATTCGCCGTTTTCCACCCAGGTGCCGATGAGGTTGCACAGAATGCGGCGGAAATACTCGTGACGGGTGTAGCTGAGGAAGGAACGGGAGTCGGTGAGCATGCCGATGAAATTGCCGAGCAGACCAAGGTTACCAAGGCTGGTCATTTGATTGATCATGCCGGTCTTATTGTCATTGAACCACCATGCGGAGCCGTGCTGGATCTTGCCGGGGACTTCCGTACCCTGATAGGCGCCGATGAGGGTATCCAGCCACTGGTCGTCGGCGGGGTTCAGGGAGTAGACGATGGTCTTGGGCAGCAGATCGTCCTTGTAAAGGGCGTTGAGGGTCTTGTGGAGAGCGGCGGAGGAATCGGTGACGGCGATGCAGTCGAAGCCGCAGTCCGCGCCCAAGGCGTTAAACATCTTGGTATTGGGGTTGCGGAAGCAGGAGAAGTGGAACTGCATAGCCCAGCCGCGCTTGGCGTACTCCCGGCCGCAGTGGAGGTTGATGGCAGTCATGTAGGCATCGGCTTCTGCCTTGGTGACGGTCTCCCCTGCCATGGCCTTCTTGAAGATGGCGGTGAGTTCCTCGTCGGTGGCTTCGGCATAGGGGACGTAGTCCAGACCATGGTCGGAGGCGCGGCAGCCGTTGGCATCGAAGAATTCGATCCGCTCGGTCAGCGCCCGCTTGACGCACTTGATGCAGTGGAATTCGTAACCCACCACCTTCTCCAGCTGGCGGATATAGGGAACGAAGGTATCCTTATGGATGTTGACGGCCTTGTCGGGACGGAAAGAGGGGCAGACCTTGGTTTCCATGGTGGGGTCGGCAGCCAGCTTGGCATGCCACTCCAGCGTATCCACAGGGTCATCGGTGGTGCCGACCATGTAGACATTGGACTGGCGGATCAGACCACGGGCGGACATATTGGGGTCATTCTTCAGCTTGTCGTTGCACAGATTCCAGACTTCCTCGGCGGTTTCGCCGTTCAGGACGCCGTAGTAGCCAAAATAACGCTGCAGCTCTAAGTGGCACCAGTGGTACATGGGATTGCCGATGCACTTGGGCAGAGCTTCCGCGAACTTCTGGAACTTCTCCCGGTCGGGGGCGCCGCCGGTGATGTAGTACTCGTCCACGCCGTTGGAGCGCATGACGCGCCACTTGTAGTGGTCACCGCCCAGCCAGACCTGGGTGATATTCTCAAAGCGGACATCTTCGTAGATCTGCTTGGGGTCTAAGTGGCAGTGGTAGTCCAGAATGGGCATCTTGAATGCATGATCGTGATAGAGAACCTTGGCGGTGTCGTTGGACAGCAGGAAGTCCCGATCCATAAACTGTTTCATTGGAAATACCCTCTTTCATGTAATAATATTTATATTATACAAGAGCAATGTCAAAATGCAATTGTTTTTTGTGAAAATAGCAAGACACCCCTGCATCAAGGGGAGCAGGGGTGTCCGTATCATTTCTCCGCATACACCAGACCGCAGGCGCTGGGGCCGATATGGGTGCCGATGGCAGCACCCACCTGAATGATGCGCTCAGCAGGAATGGAATAACCCGATTCCGCCAGCCGCTGGGCCAGAGTTTCTGCCACGGTACGGTCGCTGGTATACATGACGTAAAGAGGATGGCTTTCATCCATGGGCTGAAGTTCCAGACGTTTGCAGAGCATGTCCATGCCCTTGCGCATACCCATGGCCTTGGCAGGTACGACAACCCGGCCTTCCACATCCACCTGAATGATGGGCTTGATCTGCGCCAGAGAGCCGATGGCGTAGGCGGTCTGGGAGATGCGGCCGCCCTTATAGAGGTTCTCCAAAGTGTTGATACAGGCGAAGAGGACAATCTTGTCGCGGAAGGTTTCCAATTCCGCGATGATCTGCCGGGCGTTCAGGCCGGCATCCCGGAGCTGCACGGCGCGCTCCACCACCATGCGCTGGCCGCCGGTGCCGTTTTTGCCGTCGAAAACGTAGCAATTGTCACCATCCACCATATTTTTCACCGCCATGGCGCTCTGGTAGGTGCCGCTGAGCGCCGAGGACAGGGTGATATAGATGGCCTCCTCCCCTGCCGCTTCCGCGGATTCAAACAGATCCATGAGAATCTGGGGAGATGCCTGAGAAGTTTTGGGGAATTCCCCGGAAGCTGCCAGAAGCTCATAAAAACGAGCCTTATCCAGATTCACATTCTCCTGATAGTCATCGTTTCCGAAACTCACCGTCAGCGGAATGCAGGTGATATTCTTATTTTCCAGTTCCCGGGGCTCAAAATCCGCGGCAGAATCGGTGATGATACGAACCATGTATCCTTTCCTCCCTGATTTCCCGGGAAATGCCGGGAATTGGTGTGCAGGCGGCCACGCAGAATGGCTCACACTGATATTTTTTATTATTGTAGCGAAAAAATACGTTTTTTGCAACCCCCGAAGTCTGGAAAATGCAAAAAGCCGCCCCAAGAGGCGGCTTTTTACGAAATCGGTCAATCTTTTCGCTGCAATTCGATGGGATAATCGCCGAAGAGCTTTGCCCAGTCATCGTCATTACAGCCGAGAATCTGCATCGTATCGTCCTGCAGGGAGATGGTCAGCGTCAGAGGGGAACTCCGGCCATCCAGCGTGAGCAAGTTGCCGTGAAGGGTGTAGGTGCCGCTCACCTTACTGGAGGAAAGGGAGTCCAAGCCCATCTTCTCCACCTCTGCCTCGGCGTAGTCACGGATGGTCATGCCGCTGTCCTTGTAGAACGCATCATCTGCCTGCTTCTGGCTGTAGCCCTCCTGGGCGGCGGCCGCATAGGCCTGAGCCACCAGATAGTCACACAGGTCTGCCTTCAGACCGGTAAGGGCATCGGCAAACTCCTTCTCGTAGGGAACCTGCTCATAGGTGCCGTCGGCGCGGAAGGTAAAGGCGATGGGCAGACCGGTATCGGTGGAGAAGCCCTCCGGGGCGGTGGAAGCGCGATCCATGTAGACATAGGCCACCCATGTGCCCACCAGCTCGTCGGCAAGGGCTTGGGACAGGCTCTCCCCTTCCGTTGCACCGCAGAGGGTGCAGGTTTTGGGAGCTTCATAGGTGGCATCCGTCCAAACATGGGCGAGTGGCGTTCCGTCGGTCTTGCCGCAGGCAGCACAGGTCTTGGCAGTTTCGCAGGTGGCATCGATCCACTTGTGGCCTGCGATTTTCCCATCGATTTCGCCGCATTTTGTGCAGGTCTTGGCGGTTTCGCAGGTGGCTTTTGTCCAGTTGTGGTCGCATTTTCCGCAGGCGGCAAGGCCCAGCAGCAAGGTCAGTACCAGAAAGAAACACAGGATCTTTTTCAAGGAAATCCTCCTAACTTTCAATCATTTGGAGATATCATACTCCATCGGGCGCAGGGTGTCAATATTTGTCAGAAAGGCGGCAGGAGAAGCAGTAGGCCTTGTGGGCCGGGACATTCAGCAGGACGCTGCCGCTGTCCAAGGGGGTGTAGGTCAAGGTTTCACCGAACAGGTCCTTCTCTTCGGGACACTGCGCACCGACTGCACACAGGGGCAGCCGGATCTTCACATCGTCGCAATTGGTAGAAAGGACGCCCACAAACACCTCGTCTTCCCAGAAGCGGGCAATGGCCACCACCTGATCGGCGGCGTAAAGGAATTTCATGCCGCCACGGCTTAAGGCCGGATGGGCCGCTTTGGCTTTCGCCATGGTCTGGTTCAGCCTGTAAGCATCGCAAGAGACGATATCCTCGTGCCAGGGCATGGGGTAGCGGCAGCCTTCGTTGGTGCCGAGGGTGCCGGAAATGGCCGCTTCGTCGCCATAGTAAATGGAGGCCGCACCGGGGAGCATGAACTGGAAGATCACCGCGCCACGGTATTCCTCCGGGTGAACCTTGGGATTATTGTGCAGGCGGCTGACATCGTGACTGTCGAAGAGGTTGAACTGGTTCTCCCACATGACATAAGGGAGCTTGGCAAGGTGCTGCAGCACCCGGTTTTTCACGTCCTCGGCGGACATTCGACAGGGAACGTCGCGAAGCAGAGGGTGGCGGTTCATGAACAGGTCGGGTTCGCCTAAAAACTGGCGGATCACACGGCCGCAGCCGTAATAATTCATGGGAGAATCCCACTGGTTGCCCTGCAGGTTATGGGCGCAGTCGCCCCAATCCTCGGCTAAGATATAGGCCTGCGGGTTGACGGACTTGATACTGTCGCGGATTTCCGGCCAGATTTCGTCCGCAAGCTGGACTTCGTCATTCCGGCCGCAGGTATCCGCCACATCGAAACGCCAGCCGTCGATGGAATAAGGGGGCTTGAGCCACTTTTTCAGGACGGAATCCTCGGCCCGGTAGATCTTCTCCCGGAGGGATCGGGAGGTGTAGTTCAGGGTGGGCAGGGTGTCGATGCCGAACCAGCCGTGGTAATAATTCCCCTCGTAGAAGAAGTAATAGCCCCGTTCCTCGGATTCCGGATTGTGGTAAGCGCCCACAGACTTATCGAACCACTCAGCGTCCCGGTTGAACCACTTGTGGGCAATGCCGGTGTGGTTGATGGAGATGTCCAGAATCAGCTTCATGCCGTTTTCGTGGAGAGCTTGGCTCAGTTCTGCCAGAGCATCGTCACCGCCGAAATGGGGGTCTACCTGAAAATAGTCCAGACAGTCATATTTATGCACCGAGGGGGCATAGAAAATGGGGTTTAGGTACACAGCGGTGACGCCCAATTCCTTTAAGTAGGGAATTTTCTGCTGAACGCCCTGCAGATCGCCGCCGAAAAAGTCCATGCAGAATCCCTGCTCGTAGGGCAAGGGCGCATCCTCCCAGCGCTCCATACGGAGGGTAGGGTGGCCGTCCTGCGTATATTCGCCATTTTGGACATCGTTGGAGGGGTCGCCGTTGCAGAACCGCTCCGGGAAGATCTGGTAGAACACCGCCTCTTTGACCCACGCAGGCTGATCATAATCCGCCAGCAGGACAAAGTCATAAGTATGGTCCGGCAGGTAGGTGGTGATGTCCCGTTGGGTGTAGAAATAGATCGCATCTGCGCAGACAAGGTAAAAGTGGTACTGGATGCGCTTCTCGGAGATACGCAGAGGGGCTTCGTAGTAAGTAAGACCCCGTTCGGTCTTGCTGGGGTGCATTTCCTCCAGATGCTCCACGCCGTTGTGAAGAGAGCGCAGCAGAACATGCTTCACCGGGGCATCGGCATACATACGGATGCGGACGGTGACCGTCTCAAAAAGTTTCGGACTGGGATTGCTGACAAAGGCGGCAGTGCCGTCACTGTGGATGCTCTCCAGCCAGCCTTCTGAATCCAGCCGGTCCGAGGGGGCATGTCTGCCGCAGGCCAGATTCCGGGCGGCGGTGCTGGGCTTATAGCGGTGAGCCTTGACGATTTGCTGTACCCGTTCGATGGTGGCCGGGGATACCTTGTGGAAGTGGCCGTTGAGGACGTTGGATACGGTGGCGGTGCTGACACCGGCCTCTTTGGCGATGGTTTTCAGATTCATGGCGCATCTCCTTGGTTGGTGTAGGCTCTATTATAATCGGTTAACCGAAAAAGTAAAGTAGTTTTCTGTTTTTTCTTGCCCCGATTGGCGCGTTTATGGTATAGTGAAAAGAAAACGGAGGGATTGGTATGGCAGGTTACCTGGAAATTTGTGTGGATTCTCTGGACTCCGCCCGGGCGGCGATCCGGGGCGGCACGGATCGGCTGGAGCTGTGCAGCGCCTTGGCAGTGGGTGGTCTGACGCCCTATTTTGAGCTTCTGGAGCAGATCCGGCGGGAAAGCGACATCGCAATCCGCTGTCTGATGCGGCCCCGGGCAGGAGATTTCCTGTACACGAAAGAGGAAATTGACCAGATGGAACGGCAGATCCGAAGATTTCGGGATGCCGGGGCGGATGGTTTTGTCATCGGCTGTCTGGATCAAGACGGCAAACTGGATGAACCGGCCATGGAGCCGCTGATTCGGGCGGCAGAGGGTTGCGGATTGACCCTGCACCGGTGCATAGATGTATCCATGGAGCCTATCCAGACTTATCTGGATGCGGCAGCCTTGGGCTTTGACACCGTGCTGACCAGCGGCGGCGCAGCAAACTGCCGGGCCGGTAAAGAAACCATCGGGGAGCTGCTGAAACTTCGGGACGGCTGCGGCGGTCCGGAGGTTCTCATCGGTGCAGGGGTCAACGCGGAGGTCATCACCCAATTCCGCAGAGCCTTCCCCGGCGCAAAGGCCTTCCACATGAGCGGCAAAACGAATCGGGAAAGCGGCATGGTCTTCCGCCGGGAGGGCGTGCCTATGGGCATCCCCGGATTTGACGAGTGGAACATCTCTGTAACGGATGAAAACGCGGTGCGCGCCGCAAGAAAGGCGCTGGATGCATAAAAACTGTCCCGGGGACATTCCCCGGGACAGTTTTGTATGTAAGCAAATTACAGGTTTGCAGCCATGAATGCCTGCAGCTCAGCAGCGGCAGTCTCTTCGTCGGCGCCTTCCACCTGAATGGTCAGCTCCATGCCGGCCTTGGCAGCCAGACGCATAATGCCCATCAGACGTCTTGCATCAGCCTTGCCGGTGGGGGCAATGACGGTGACCTTGCTGGCGTAGGGAGCGACAGCCTTTACCAGCATACCGGCGGGACGGGCGTGCAGACCCATGGGGTCGGCGATGACATGCTTGAATTCTTTCATTTGATTATTTCCTCACTTTCGTTTGATTACAAAAATATACTTCAGACTCACAAAGCAATTTTCCGGTCACCGGACGCAGACCTCGTTGGCAGGTTCGGCGGTGTGGACCGGCAGAGTCATCAGCTCGGGTCGGAGAGGTGCTTTCATCCTCACCCCATGTTATTTGGCCAGTTGGACGGCCACATCGGAATTTGTAACGTCTGCACCGGTGTTGATTTGGATTTGTGCGTATTCGGAGGCGTTGGTGACAAGCATGGGGGTGGTCAGATCCAATCCGGCGCCGGTCGCTGCCGGCAGATCCACCTCGATGAGCAGATCGCCCCGGCGAACTTTCTGACCGCTTTGAACACAGGCGGTGAAGAACCGGCTGTCCCGGGCTGTAACACTCAGTCCAACATGGATGAGGATCTCTGCGCCAAAGTCCGCGATCAAGCTGACTGCATGTCCGGTGGTGAAGACCACATCCACCGTGGCGTCACAGGGGGCAAGAACCCGGCCGTCTGTGGGGATCACAGCGATGCCCTTCCCCAACAAGCCTCCTGAAAAAGCAGAATCCGGAACATCCGCTACGGACACTGCCCTGCCGGCCATGGGGGCGTAAAGGGAATACACCGGGCGGCTGAACAGTTTGTCTAAGAAGCCCATTTTCTGTTTTTCCTTTCGGATTCGGGATGCGCTGGACGATCATTCTGCGGCAAAGTCCCTTTTCAAACGAAAATACCAAAATCTACAAAAAAATAACCAATTTTGCAGATTTTGGCCCACTCTGCCACTTCATAATCATCCATACTATACTTTTATACGAATATAGAATACTCAATCCGGCGGTTTTTGTCAACAGCCCCCCTCCCCTGCCCGGAAAAATCGGCATACCCTACAGGGTGGCTTTTTTATTTTTGTGAAAAATGCAAAAAGACCGTGGGTTCCGACAAAAGCCGGTTTGCCCACAGTCTTTTTATTCTGTTTACTGCTTGGCTGCGTCTGCTGCCTTATCCAGCTTCACATTCCGGAAGTAAAGAGCCATATCGATGGTGATCTCGATAAAGTTCAGGAAGTAGAAGCCCCAGGCCAGGAAGAAGATAAAGCCGGTGCTGCCGTTGAAGAACTTGATGAAGTTCTTGGCGATGCCGAAAATGTAGCCGATCCAGATGAAGATCTCGAACTGCAGGGACTTGCCCTTGGCAGTACGGGACTTCCAGGACTTGTAGACGGACAGAGGCCAGCTCAGACCGAAGCAGATGATCATAACTGCCTCGAACAGCTCGGCAATGACTTCAGGATTGAACATAATTGGTTTCCTTTCTTATTCGCTCTTAGCAAGATAATCGGCTCTGCCGGACTCATAGAGGTTGTTGCCATCACTGTCGATGATGACGAACAGGGGCATATCCTCCACATAGAGCTTCCGCAGGGCTTCCGCGCCCAGATCCTCGTAGGCAATGAGTTCCGCGCTCTTGATGCACTTGGCAAGCAATGCGCCTGCGCCGCCGATGGCGCCGAAGTAGACACCGGAATACTGCTTCATGGCTTCCACGACCTCGGGCAGTCGTGCGCCCTTGCCGATCATGCCTCTTGCGCCCACCGACATCATGGTGGGGGCATAGGCATCCATACGGCCGGAAGTGGTGGGGCCGGCAGAACCGATGACCTGACCGGGCTTGGCAGGAGTGGGGCCGACATAGTAGATGGTGGCGTCCTTGGGGTCAAAGGGCAGTTCCTCGCCCCGGGCCAGCGCCTCGCACATCCGCTTGTGACCGGCATCGCGGGAGGTGTAGATGGTGCCGGTGAGGTAGACGGTATCGCCGGCCTTCAAAGTCTTTGCCAGTTCCTCGGTCAGAGGCAGGGTGATATGCTTTTCCATATTACAGCACCTCCGTCTTATGCCGGGTGACGTGGCAGTTGATGTTGATGGCGCAGGGCATACCGGCGATGTGGGTGGGCAGGGTCTCGATGTTCAGACCGATGGCAGTGGTCTTGCCGCCGAAGCCCTGAGGGCCGATGCCCAGGGCATTGACCTTTTCCAGCATCTCATCTTCCAGCTCTGCGTAGAAGGGGTCGGGATGATGGGTGTCCAGAGGACGCATGATGGCCTTCTTAGCCAGCAGTGCGGCCTTGTCGAAGGTGCCGCCGATGCCCACACCGATGACCATGGGAGGACAGGGGTTGGGGCCGGCGTTCTCCACGGTCTCCAGAATGAAGTCCTTGATGCCCTGCAGACCTGCGGAGGGCTTGAACATCCGGATGGCGCTCATGTTCTCACTGCCGAAGCCCTTGGGGCCGACGGTGATCTTCACATTCTCGCCGGGGACGATCTCGGTATAGAGCATGGCAGGGGTATTGTCGCCGGTGTTGCCGCGGCGGACAGGGTCGCCGACAACGGACTTGCGCAGGTAACCATTGGTATAACCACGGCGGACGCCCTCGTCCACGGCCTCAGCCAGATTGCCGCCCACCAGATGGACATCCTGACCGATCTCCAGGAAGACACAGGCCATGCCGGTGTCCTGGCAGATGGGAACACACTCCCGGTCGGCGATATTATAGTTCTCAATGATCTTGTCCAGCACGCCCTGGGCAATCTTGCCGTCCTCGCAGGCGCGGCAGGATTCAATAGCGCACTTGACGTCACCGGGCAGGTGGGTATTGG
This sequence comes from Clostridia bacterium, assembly GCA_021153265.1. Taxonomy (GTDB): domain Bacteria; phylum Bacillota; class Clostridia; order Oscillospirales; family Oscillospiraceae; genus Faecousia. The sequence continues at coordinate 12,315 of JAGKTU010000028.1, read as the reverse complement.
CTTCAATGCACAGCTTTTCCACCACATCGGTGATGGCAGCTACGTTGATTTCACGCATGGCCATCCTCCTTAGCGCTCATGGCGGGCATACTTGGGCAGCAGCAGGGGGGAAACGCCCTCATGGGTGCAGTCCGCAGCCTTCAGCATTTCGGCATATTCGTAAATGTGGTTCAGATTGGGAGTTCCCAAGGTGACTTCCTTAGCCTTGGCGGCAGCAGCCTTACCGGCGTTGCGGCCGAAGACGATGATATCCAGCAGGGAGTTACCCATCAGGCGGTTGCGGCCGTGGATGCCGCCAACAGCTTCGCCGGCAACCAGCAGGTTGGGGATGGCCTTGGTGTAGCCCTCGCCGCCGATCTCCAGACCGCCGTTCTGGTAGTGCAGGGTGGGATAGACCAGAATCGGCACCTTTCTCATATCAATGCCGTAGTTTAAGTACATACGCAGCATGGCGGGAATTCTCTTTTCGATGGTGCCTTCGCCGTGGATCATTTCGATCATGGGCGTATCCAGCCAAACACCGCTGCCCAGAGGGGTATCCACACCCTTGCCGTTGGCACATTCGCGGATGATGGCGGATGCGGAAACGTCTCTGGTTTCCAAAGGATGGGCATAGGCCTCGCCGTCCTTGTTGACCAGCATAGCGCCGATGGAACGGACCTTCTCGGTGACCAGTGCGCCGAAGATCTGGCTGGGGTAGGCAACGCCGGTGGGGTGGTACTGGATGGTATCCTGATACAGCAGAGGTGCGCCGGCACGGTAGCCCAGAATCAGGCCGTCGGCGGTGGCGCCGTAGTGGTTGGAGGTGGGGAAGTTCTGGTAGTGGAGTCTGCCTGCACCGCCGGTGGCGATGATGACGGTCTTGGCACGGGCGACCATGTAGTCACCGGTTTCCATGTTCAGCAGGACTGCACCGGCAACCTGGCCGAACTCATCCTTCAGCAGTTCCACAGCGGAGGTGAACTCCACAACGGGGATCTTGCGGTTGAGGACTTCGTCACGGACGGTACGCATGATCTCTGCGCCGGAGTAATCCTTGCAGGCATGCATACGCTTGCGGGAGGTGCCGCCGCCGTGGGTGGTGACCATGCGGCCGTCCTCGTCCTTATCGAACATGACGCCCAGCTTGTTCAGCCATGCAATCGCATCGGGAGCTTCCATGACCAGGCGGCGCAGCAGCTCGGGACGGGCAGCGAAGTGGCCGCCGCCAAAGGCATCCAGATAGTGCTGCACGGGAGAGTCATTTTCCTTGTCGGCGGCCTGAATGCCGCCCTCGGCCATCATGGTATTGGCGTCGCCGATACGCAGCTTGGTGACCACCATGACGTTGGCGCCGGCCTCGTGGGCCTCGATGGCTGCGGAAGCGCCGGCACCGCCGCCGCCGATGACCAGAACGTCCACATCGTAGTCGATCTTGCTGAGGTCGATGTTCTCATTCAGCAGGCGGCTGTTGGAGTGGATCAGGTTGGTCAGCTCCACGGGGGCCTTCTGGCCCTTGTTGGGGCCGACGAGGATCTCCTTGAAGCCCTCGGGGCGGTAGTCGGGGTGATAGGCCTTGAGAAGCTCAGACTTCTCCTCGGCGGTCATACGGCGGGGCTCCGTGGCCATGCGCTCGGCACGGGTGGCTTCCACCTTTTTAATAGATTCCAGCATTTCAGGTGTAAACATGGTGTCCCCTCCTTACTTTTCGATGTCCCGATGGTTGTAAAGCTCCTGCATCTCGGAGATCGGCTTCTGCATGATCGCCTCGATCAGCTCATCGTAGGCACCGGAGTTGATCTCGTTGACACGGTTCTCCAGATGCTCGGACTTGGGAGCGATGTACTTGCCAGTCAGGCGGCGGGCCAGCAGGCCAACCATGGGGTGGCTGATGCCGGCGGGGCAGCGGACGGAGCAGCAGCCGCAGCCGACGCAGTCGAAGGACTCCTCGGCGCACTTCTCGAACTCGCCGCGCTGGGCGTAGGCGATGTACTGCATGACGTTCAGGCTCTGGGTGCAGGCCTTGGTGCAGGCGTTGCAGCCAATGCAGGCGTAGATTTCGGGGTACAGCTCCATCATGACGCGCTGGTCGGCCTTCAGACCCTCGATGTCGTAAGTACGCTTATCGGTGGGGAAGAAGGGAATGGAAGCAACGTACATACCCTCCTGAACCTGAGTCTGGCAGGCCAGGCAGGTACGCAGGGTGTTATCGCCCTTGATGCGGTAGATGGTGGCGCAGGCGCCGCAGAAACCATGGCGGCAGCCGCAGCCCCGGGTCAGGGTGTAGCCGGCATACTCCATGGCGGTCATAATGGTCAGATCGGCAGGAACGGAATATTTCTTGCCGAAAAAGTAGACATTTACCATATTTTCCATAGGTTTTTGTCCTCCTTAGTATTCGTTAGGCAGTTCGTCCACCTGGTCGAACCGGAACACGGGGCCGTCCTTGCAGACGTACTTGGTGCCGATGTTGCACCGGCCGCACTTACCCACGCCGCACTTCATGCGCAGCTCCAGAGTGGTGTAGACCTGCTCCATGGCAAAGCCCATTTCCTTCAGGCCCTGCAGGCAGAATTTGATCATGATGGGAGGGCCGCACAGAATGGCGGTGCGGTTGGTATCGAAGGCCAGCTCCTTCAGGTAGGAGGGAACGAAGCCCACATGGCCGTCCCAACCTTCCTGCTCCCGGTCGATGGTCAGATGCACCTTGACACCGGGAACTTTGGACCAGACCTCTTCGATCTCCTTGCGCTGGACCAGATCGTCAGCGGAGCGGGAGCCGTAGAGGATGTCGATGTCGCCGTAGTTCTCCCGGTTGTCCAGAACATAATTGATGACGCTGCGCAGAGGTGCCAGCGCGATGCCGCCGGCGATGAAGAGCAGGTTCTTACCCTTCAGCTCGCCTTCCACGGGGAAATTGTTGCCATAAGGACCTCTGACCAGGATCTGGTCGCCGGCCTGCATGGAGTGCAGATGCTCCGTCAGCACGCCGCAGCGCTTGATGGAGAATTCCTGATAAAGCTTGTTGGTGGGAGAAGAGGTGATGGAGAACATGGCCTCGCCCACACCGGGAACGCAGACCATGGCGCACTGGCCGGGCAGATGCTCGAAGAGCTTGCCGCCCTCGGGGCGCTCCACGCGGAAGGTCTTGACGTCGGGGGTCTCAGTACGGATGTCGGTGATCAGCGCCACCTGGGGGATCAGGGTATCACGCATGAAACCGGGATTGTACTTACACTCGTGCATGGGTTCGCTCATCAGACACCCTCCTTTCCAAAGGCCTTGATGACCTTGACAATGTTCAAATGGCTGGGGCACTTGTCCACGCACCGGCCGCAGCCGACGCAGGAGAACATGCCGTCATTGTTTGCGGGGAAATAGGCCAGCTTGTGCATGAAGCGCTGGCGGAACCGCTGGAGCTGGCTGGTACGGTTGTTGCCGTGGGCCATCATGGTGAAGTCAGAGTACATGCAGCTGTCCCAGCAACGGAAGCGCTGGACGCCGGTGCCGGTAGAATAGTCCTTGATGTCGTAGCACTGGCAGGTGGGGCAGACGAAGGTGCAGGTGCCGCAGGCGAGGCAGGGCTTATACAGCTGCTCCCACAGGGGAGAATCAAAATTCTTATCGGCAGCCGCTGCGCCCCAGTTTTCAAGGGACAGGCCCTTCAGAGGCAGGCGGTCGCAGATGGCGGCGATGGACGCCTTTTCCTCAGCCACGGCGGCATCGTCGGTTTCTTCCAGCAAAGCTGCCAGTTCAGCAGTCAGGGCTTCGCCCTTTTCGCTCTGGGGCAGCCAGTACAGGTACTCCCCTGCCATCCAGGTGGCCACATCGCCCTCGGGGGCGGCGCAGTCGATGCCAAAGGTCTGGCAGAAGCAGGATACGGCAGGACGGCTGCAGGCGAGAGACACGATGATACCCTTCTCCCGGCGGGCAGCATAGTAGCTGTCCACGGGTTCGGAAAGGAAGACCTTATCCAGCACGGCAACGCCACGGACATCGCAAGCCTTCATGCCGAAAACCACGAAAGGCTTCTCCTGCAGCGCTTCGGGGGTGATGGAGATCTTGCCATCGGTGCGGTCGCAGGTGTAGAGGTTCTCGCTCTGGGGGAAGAAGGCATCCTTGGGAGAACGGACAGTCTTCAAGGTGTCCAGATCCACCTCTGCGCCCTCGGTCCAGGCGGCAAAATTGGTCTTGCCGGCGGATCTTACCGGCAGATACAGCTCCTTGGAGGCCGCGATGGCGGCATAAAGGGCATTCAGGTTCGCTTTTGCAATACGATACATACCCTTACCCCCTTCCTACGCCGGGTTCGGCGTCGTCAGTACGGAAGCTGGTCAGCGGTGCCTTGGCGTCGATATCCACGCCGGCCTGATACTCACCGTAGAGGTTGTTGATATCCTTGATGAACTTCCGGTTAAACAGGTGCAGGGGGATGCCCTGGGGGCAGACACGGCTACACTCACCGCAGTCGGTGCAGCGGCCGGCCACATGGAAGGCGCGGATGATGTGGAACATCTTCTCTTCAAAAGAGGTGGTGTTGGCCTTCTGGTTGGAATCGAACTTGGTGGAATCGAAGATGCACTTGCGGCAGGAGCAGGCGGGGCAGACATTCCGGCAGGCGTTGCAGCGGATGCACTTAGACAGTTCTGCCTGGAAGAAGGCAAACTTCTCCTCGGGGGACATCGCCTCGATCTTGGCAACCTCGGCGAAGCGGTCGGCATCGCAGGTATCGACACTTTCACCGATCAGCTCGTCATAGACCTGATGCTCCTTGCCCTTACAGACATGGCAGCGCTCCAGCATGGCGTCCTTGTAGGCAACTTCCTGCTCACCATAGAGAGTGGTGACCTTCAAAGTGTCGCTGCAGTCGGGATAGCCGGCACCCTGGACATCCAGAATGTTCTCAGCGCCCAGCTTCTCAGCCTTCAGCTTTCCCTTGCAGCCGACACCGATGATGTAGGCCTTTTCCCGGTCGATGCGATGCTCCTTGCACAGCTGGTTGAAGCTGTAAGTGTCGCAGGGCTTCAGGAAAACCAGAGTCTTACCCTCCCAAGTGGAGGCTTCGATCATATATTTGCTCAAATTTGCGCCGCAGAAGCCGTTGTAGACGAAATTCTCCAGCTCTTCGGCGGTGGCGAAGAAGGCAGGCTCTACGTCAAAGACGTTTTCACCTTTCTTCCAGCCCAAAACACGGCTAACTTCGCCGCTTTCCAGCAGGGATTTGGCTCTATGGATCAGTTCTTGCATCTCAAATCCCCCAATCTCACGCTGGGACCCAGCGTGCGTACTTTTTCTACAAAGCTGTTCATGGTTTCAGAGAACTTTACGCCCTCAGCGGCGGAGACCCACTCCACGCGGGTGCGGCCTTCCTCGATGCCCAGATAATCCAGCATGGAAAACAGCAGGGTCATACGGCGGCGGGCATAGTAGTTGCCGGTGGAATAGTGGCAGTCGCCGGGGTGGCAGCCGCAGAGGATGACGCCGTCAGCGCCCTTTTCAAAGGCACGGAGGATGAACATGGGGTTGACCCGGCAGGAGCAGGGAACCTTGATGATCTTCACATCCGCGGGATAGGCCAGACGGCTGGAGCCGGCCAGGTCAGCGCCGGCATAGCTGCACCAGTTGCAGCAGAAGGCCACGATGGTGGGCTTCCAGTTTTCGTTATTTACCGGCATATTGCATCCACCTCCGCAAGAATTTGTCTGTTAGAGAAGCCCTGCAGATCCATTGCGCCGCTGGGACAGGTGACGGTACAGGCACCGCAGCCCTGGCACAGAGCGCCATTGACCACCGCCACGCGGCTGGTACGGCGGATGCCGTGGTCATTGATGAGCTTCTCTTCGTAAGTAATGGCGCCGTAGGGACACACATTGGCGCACTGGGAGCAGCCGTTGCACAGCAGCTCGTCGGATTTTGCGGTGCAGGGATTGGTCTTGAGCTTATCCTTGGCAAGCAATCCGATGACCTTGACTGCGGCGGCGCCGGCCTGTGCCACGGTTTCGGGGATATCCTTGGGGCCTTGGCAGACACCGGACAGGAACACGCCGGCGGTGGGAGATTCCACAGGGCGCAGCTTGGGGTGAGCTTCCGTCAGGAAGTTGTTGGTATCGATGGAGGCGGTGAGCATGGTGGCGATCTTGCGCACATCGGGGTTAGGCTCGATGGCGGTGGCAAGGACGACCATGTCGGCCTTCTTCAGGATCTGCTTGTTGTCCAGCAGGTCAACACCCTGCACCAGCAGGCTGCCGTCAGCCTGGGGCATGACCTTGCCCACCTGACCCTTGATGTAATGGACACCGTAATCCTCCACCGCACGGCGGTAGAACTCGTCGAAGTTCTTGCCGGGGGTACGGACGTCGATGTAGAACACGGTCACATTGGTATCGGGATACTTATCCCGGATGAGCATGGCATGCTTGGCGGTGTACATACAGCAGATCTTGGAGCAGTAGGGCTTGCCCCGGTCATCGGAGCAGCGGCTGCCCACGCACTGGATGAACACGATCTCCTTGGGGGCTTTGCCGTCGGACAGGCGCTCCAGGTGACCCTTGGTGGGGCCGGCGGCATTCATGATGCGCTCCAGTTCCAGAGAGGTGATGACATCCTTGCTCTCGTTGTAGGCATACTCGCCGTACTTATCCAGCTTGATGGTGTCAAAACCGGTGGCGACCACGATGGCGCCATACTGTTCGGTGATGATCTCATCCTTCTGGGTGTAGTCGATGGCACCGACTTGGCAGAACTTTTCGCAGATGCCGCACTTGCCGGTCTTCAGCTTGATACAGCTATTTGCATCGATGACAGGCACATTGGGGATAGCCTGGGCAAAGGGGGTGTAGATGGCGGTGCGGGTGTTTAAGCCCCGGTTGAACTCGTTGAGAGGCTTCTTGGAGGGGCATTTTTCCTGACAGACGCCGCAGCCGGTACACTTATCCATATTGACATAGCGGGCCTTCTTGCGGATATCCACGGTGAAATTGCCCACGAAGCCGGAAACCTTCTCCACTTCGCTCCAGGTGTGGATGGTAATGTTTTCGTGGGAAGCGGCTTCCACCATCTTGGGAGTCAGGATACATGCGGAGCAGTCCAGCGTGGGGAAAGTCTTATCCAGCTGGCTCATACGGCCGCCGATGGAGGGGGTCTTCTCCACGATATCTACCTTGTAGCCTGCGTCGGCAATGTCGATGGCAGTCTGGATGCCGGCGATGCCGCCGCCGATGACCAGAGCCCGCTTGGTAACACGGCTCTCACCAGCCATCAGAGGGGCGTTCAGATGCACCTTGGCAACCGCTGCGCGCATCAAAATGACGGCCTTCTCGGTAGCCTCGGTCATATCCTTATGAATCCAGGAGCAATGCTCACGGATGTTGGCGATCTCCACCATGTAGGGGTTGATGCCGGCACGCTCAGCCGCCTTACGGAAGGTGGCCTCGTGCATACGGGGAGAGCAGGAGCAGACAACGATGCCCGTCAGACCCTTTTCCTTCACCGCGGCAGCAATGCGGGACTGGCCGGCTTCGGAGCACATATAGGGATAGTCCTCTGCGTGGAAAACGCCCTGCTCTTTGGCGGCCATTTCCACGACTTTCTTTACATCCACCGTGGCAGCGATGTTACTGCCGCAGTGGCATACAAATACGCCGATTTTCTGCATTCAACTCACCTCCGGTACTTTCTGAATGCGCTCATAAGCAGCTGCTGGGGCGTTTCATCGTCCAGCAGGGCAGGAATTTCGTTGGCCGTCAGACCCTCCTGACCGCGCTGGCGGATCAGCACCTGACGTGCTGCGTCGATGAGCTTGCCGGGTTTGACACCACGGGGGCAACGCTCCACGCAGGCAAAGCAGCTTAAGCACTTCCACAGGGATTTGGACTGGGTCAGTGCTTCGATATCCTCGTTCTGTACGTAGGACACAAACTGGTGGGGCTTGATGTCCATCTCGTTAAAGGAAGGGCAGGAAGCGGAGCATTTGCCGCACTTCATGCATTTCAGGGGGTTGACACCGCTGATCTCCTTGATCAGCTCAGACTGTTTGCTCATTTGTCCCCCTCCTTGACGCCCAGAGCTTCGGCCAGAAGCTCGGTGAAATAGACGATGGGCAGCTTGCCGCTCTTGTTCAGGTTATACTTGCACAGAGGGCAGGCGGTCACCAGACAGTCGGCCTCGAAGCCGGCGGCGCTGGATGTAATCTTGTCGCACATGGAGGCAGCGAGATTCGGCTCCTTCAGGCTGATGTAGCCGCCGCAGCACTCATTGCGGTAGGGATAGACCACAGGGGTTGCGCCCAAGGCCCGGATGAAGTCCTCCAGAATGGTGGGATTCTCGGGATCGTCAAAGGCCATGACGTCACTGGGGCGCAGCAGCAGGCAGCCGTAGTAGGCACCGATCTTGCGGCCGGTGAGCGGATTGACGACCTTCTTTTTAAGCTCCTCAAAGCCAACCCGGTCACGGAGCACTTCCAGGAAGTGCAGGACGGCAGTTTCGCCCTTGTAGGGCTCTTCCAGAGCCATATAGTTGTTGGCACGGGTCTGGATATCGGCCACATTGGCCATATCGTCATTGACCCGCTTGAGCACATGGTAGCAGGCGGAGCAGACTGCGACCAGATCCTGGCCCTTCTGCTTGGCATCGTTCAGCGCGCGGACAGAGGGCAGCTTGGATGCGATCTCGTCACTGCCCAGAGGGTAGACGCCGCCGCAGCACTGCCAGTCTGTCAGCTCCTCCAGCTCAAAACCCAGAGCCACGGCGCACTTTCTCGCATACAGATCGAGATCCTTTGCCTTATTTCTCAGGGTACATCCCGGATAATAGCTGTATTTCATAAAATCACCTTTTGTTAAATATCCAGACTTGCGATAACTTCCTTCAGGGCATCGGCGCTGGCACGGAGTTTGGTCATCTCGTCATAGGTCAGACGGACGGGAACCTTACCCTTGACGCCGTCGGGGCCAATGACGGTCATGGTGCTGATGCACACATCCTCGATGCCGTATTCGCCGTGCATCATGGAGGAAACGGTGGCGACGGAGTCGTAAGCAGCCACCAGTGCGGTGAGGATCTTGTTGACGGAAGCGGAAACGGCATAGAAGGTGGCGCCCTTCTTGGCGATGATCTCGCCGCCGGACTTCTGAACATACTTCAGCGTCTGCTCGGGATCCACACGGGAGCTCACCACGCCCTTCTTGATCATCAGATCCTCAAACTCGTTCAGGGTGCAGCCGGAGATGTCGGCCAGAGACCAGGGAACGAAAGAGGTGTCGCCATGCTCACCATAGACGTAGGCATGGATGTTCTTCTGGGCAATATGGAAGTGGTTGGAAAGATCGTAGCGCAGTCTGGCGGTGTCCAGAATGGTGCCGGAGCCGATGATCTGGCTCTCGGGCAGACCGGAGATCTTGGTGAAGACATAAGTCATGATGTCAACAGGGTTGCTGACGATGACGTACAGAGCCTTGGGAGCCACGGCCACGATCTGGGGGGTGATCTCCTTGAGGATGTTGACATTGGTCTGGGCCAGATCAATACGGGTCTGGCCGGGCTTGCGGCCCTTGCCGGAGGTGATGACCACGATGTCGGAATCCTTGGCATCCTCGTAATCACCTGCGATGACGGAAATGGGCTCACGGAAGCTGGTACCCTGGACGATATCCATGACCTCGCCCTCGACCTTTTCCTTGTTGATGTCGATGACCACGATCTCAGAGGCGATATTGCCCAGAGACAGGGTGTATGCGATGGTCGCACCTACGTTGCCTGCACCGATAACAGTAATTTTCTTGCTCATGCGCTTACTCCTTTCCTTCAGCGGAACATGTATTTTTAAGGATCGGCAGTATCCTGCCAACACTTCTTTCGATATTAAATTATAGATATAGACGTATCGAAAGTCAAGTATTTGAGGGGGTAAATGCTCACCTAATATTCTGCCGTGGCGGCAGTCTCTTTTATATATTGTGTATAGGGTGTGTTCCATTGTGTTTCACCCAATTACAGTTTAACGTTTTTTGGTTTTTTCGTCAATTCTTTCACGGCATTTTCCAGACATTGACTGCATTCATTCGCTTTGGGAGTATTCATGACAGGAGAACAATCAGTCGAAACTATGATTTTTGCGTTTGCCGTGCATATTTCCGAAGAGGACAGGGTGCATAAATAAACCGCTCGCAGTTTGTACACTTCGCACGTATTCTGAGGATACTTTTTTAAAAAGTATCCTCAGAGCCATTTATATGGCCGTAATTTTTTCTATAATGGTACGTGAAAGAATAGAAGGTTATTCCGTTCTATCCGGAAGAACAAAAAGGAGGCAATGAAAAATGAAGAATCTTAGAAAAGCGCTGAGTCTGCTGCTGTGTTTCGTCATGGTCGCGGCTCTGCTGCCGATGTCGGTACTTGCGGACACTGCCACCGAACAGGCGGTGGAGCATACCCATATGTACCGGACAAACTACGCTTATGACGACACCTACCATTGGCAGGTGTGCATCGTACCCAGTTGCCCGGACAAGGAAGGCAGCATCAAAAACTATGATACCCATGATTATGCCGATGCACAGTCCACGGTCTGCGAGACCTGCGGCTATGAAAAGCAGTTTAATCTCACGGTTTTGGAAGGAGAAGGCAGCGGCTCCTATAAAAAAGGTACGGTGGTGGATATTGAGGCCATCATCCCCGAAGGCTGGCGATTCGAGCAGTGGGTCGTGGTGACGGAGGATGCTGTGGTTAGCTTTGCCAACGATACCAGTTCCATAACCAGCCTTACCATGCCCGGCTACGATGTGACCATCATGCCCGTATTCTCTGAGATGCCCGTGATTACCGAGGTGAGAATTAATCCTCAGAATCCAACGATGCAGCGGGGAGAAACCACGGATTTCTCTGCCTACGTCTACGGCAGCGGCCCTCTCACGGGCGCGGTGGCCTGGGAAGTTTCCGGCGGAACCGATTCTGAGATCGATGCCGATGGCCTGCTGACCGTAGGCGCAGAGGAAACGGCAGAAACCCTGACTGTTACAGTCCGTTCTACCGAAGACAAAACCAAGTTTGCAACCACCACCGTCACCGTCGCCCATCATGTCTACATCGGCGGCATCGGTATGGACAGCGGTGATTATCTCGCGGTCGGCGCCACCGCACCCACGGCAGAAAAACCTGCGGGTGGCTATGCCCATTACGATAATGGCGTACTGACCCTGCATAACTACACCGGCAGTACACCCCAGTACTCTGATATCAGCGTTTATAGCGGCATTTTCAGAGACGGTGATCTGGAACTTGTGATTTCCGGCACAAACAGCATCGCCAGTGTGGAGGCATACAGCAGCAGTATCGCGGTTTGGGGTACCCTTACCATCCGCGAGGCGGAAGGGGGCGGCTCTCTCGCACTTGAATCCAGCGAGTCCGGCGGCGAGGGTATGTTTGCATCCCGTATCATCGTGGAAAGCGGAACCCTTGAGGTAAAGTGCCGCAATGAAAGCATGGATGAGCTGTACTGGGCCATCTGTTGCACCGATTACTTCAGCTTTTCTCCGGAGCTGACCATTACCGCATCCACCGAAGCCGATGGCGAGTTGGGAGAATATCTGCAGGATCAGCACGACACCTACGACCGCATCCGGATCGAAAAGACCGCTGGTTTCTCCGTATTTGTCACAGATGGAAGATTTCCGCTGGGCGGCGCGGCGTTCAAGCTGGAAAGCAAAGTCGTCAATGGGCCTTCCTACGAGGTCACTTCCAATTATGACGGCGAAGCAGCATTCTACCATGTTGCGGACGGCGAGTATATCCTGTCCCAGACAGCCGCGCGCAATGGCTATGTCAAGTCGGACGTTACACTGAATTTCAAGGTGGAGAAGGGTGTGGTCAAATATCTGGACAGAGGGGTGTATGTGGCTTATAACAACACCTACACGTTCAGAAACACCTTAAAACCCCACACGCAAAAGTTTGACATCGCTTTCTCCCAGATCGACATGGGCAACACCCTGGGCATGCGCTTCGCATTCGCCGTTGTGCCGGACGTTGATTTCACCGGCGCCTACGTAGAGGCTACCATGGCTGGTTCTACCCAGACCATCACCGTTGACAAGTGGACCACTGCCACCATCGGCGGCAAGACCCACTTCGTCTTCGGTTACTCTAACATCGCTGCCAAGCAGATGGCTGATGAGATCTCCATCGTCATCTACAACGCCGACGGCGAGGCCATCAGCAACGAGTACGTCGACTCTATTAGAGGCTACGTCATGCGCAATGTGGACGGCAAGGATGCAGAGTCCAAGGCTCTGATGATCGACATGCTGAACTACGGCGCAGCCGCCCAGAGCTACTATAAGT
>JAGKTU010000100.1 GCA_021153265.1 Clostridia bacterium | reverse complement strand
TGTGTATATTTTCTTTGTCGCATAACAACACCCCCTGTGTAGTTATTATCCTACACAGGGGGCCTTTTGTCTATTGTCCGTTTTTACAGGAGCAGTCTAGATTCGGCGCCCCGTTTTTTGCCGAAAAAAGAACCTAATGAGGGGAGAAGGCATAGACTGAGCCGGGAGGTTTTGGGTTATGAGCTACTATTTAATTACCTTTCGGTCGGTGACCCATGCACAAAGGGGAGAAAAAGTGCTGCAGAGGGAGAACCTTCGCTGCACGCTTCAGCGGACACCACGGTGGATGGAGGAAAAGGGCTGCGGCTACAGCCTGCGCCTCTGGACAAATGAGCCGGGGCAGGCAGTGGCGGCTCTGCGGATGGCAGGGGTTCCGCTGCGGAAGGTATACTTGCAGATGCAGGATGGGGAGATGGAGGAACTGCGCCTATGATCTATCTGGACAATGGCGCAACCTCCTTTCGAAAGCCTCCGGAGGTGAAGGCTGCGGTGCGACGCGCCATGGACACCTGTGCCAATCCCGGCAGAGGGGGCTACGGGGCGGCCATGGAGGCGGCCAATACGGTGTTTCGTTGCCGGGAACGGGCTGGGGAACTTTTTGGATGCGACCCGGAACAGGTGGTATTTACCTCCAACTGCACCCATGGTCTGAATATTGCCATCCGCAGTTTGGTGAAGCCCGGAAGCCGGGTGGTGATCTCGGGCTTTGAACACAACGCGGTGACACGGCCGCTGTATGCACTGGATGCCAAGGTGAAAATCGCCGGCAGGCGGCTGTTTGATCCTGAGGATACTTTGGAAGCCTTTGAAAAGGCGCTGAAACAGGGCGCGGACGCGGCGGTATTTACCCATGTGTCCAATGTGTTCGGCTATATCCTGCCGGTGGAGGAGATGGGGGAACTATGCCGCAGGGCAGGAATCCCCTTTATCATTGACGCTGCTCAGTCTGCAGGGAGTCTGCCGGTAAATTTGTCGTCCTCCGGAGCGGCCTTTATCGCCATGCCGGGGCATAAGGGGCTGCTTGGACCTCAGGGAACTGGGATTTTGCTGTGCGCTGGCGAAGCTCAGCCGCTGCTGTATGGCGGCACGGGAAACGCGTCGATCAGTCAGCGGATGCCGGAGGATCTGCCGGAACGGCTGGAAGCCGGGACACTGAATGTGCCGGGAATCGCAGGACTGGAGGCGGGACTTAAGTATTTACAGCGGTGTGCGCCGGGCAGCATCGCGGCAAGAGAGCAGACTCAGGCAAAACGGTGTACGGAAGGTCTGCGAAAACTGGGGATGGATGTCTATTGGGGAGATCATCAGGCCGGGACGGTGTCTTTCCGCTGCGGATTGGACTGCGAAGAGGCTGCGCAGCGGCTGGCAAAACAGGGGATTGCTGTCCGCGCCGGGATCCACTGCGCACCCACTGCCCACGAAAGCGCGGGAACACTGGACACGGGCACCATCCGCATCAGTTACGGACATGATGCCGGCCCGGAACAAACAGCCCGGATTTTGAGGGCGGTGGAAAAACTTCCCCGGTGGAAAAGGTAATTTTTTTGCAGAATATCTATTGCCATCGGCGGAACAATCCGCTATAATAGACAGGATAATAGGTATGGTATACCATAGCCAACTATGCACATTTTTACAGGAGGGCCTGTGAAAGCCAAGGCCCGCCGTTTTACATTTGATCAGACAGAATAGAAAAGAGGTTTGATAGCCTATGGCAACCTTGCAAAGCCTGTTTCAGCAGATTCTGAGGATGCGGTGGTCGGATTATGTGGACATCGCGCTGGTGGCTTTTTTGATCTATAAATTATTACCTCTGGTGCGAAATCCCAGCACCATGCGGATCGTCCGTGCCATTTTGGGCGTTGTGATCGTAGCTTGGGCCGCGGAGCTGCTTCAGCTATATACCGTGAGCTTTATTCTGAATCAGCTCCTGGCCGTCGGTCTTCTGGCGTTTGTGATCCTGTTCCAGCCGGAGCTGCGGCGGATGCTGGATCACCTGGGCAGCGTCAAGTTCCGTAATATCCTGGGCGTTTCCACCAAACCCGCGCAGGAGATGGATGTGATCATTTCTCAGACCGTCATGGCCTGTGAGACCATGAGCCAGGAACGGGTGGGCGCGCTGATCGTGTTCGCCCGGGAGTCCCGGCTGGAGGAATACTTCAAGACCGGCACCCATATCGACGGTCAGGTTTCCGAGCAGCTGATCCGCAATATTTTCTTCCCTAAGGCATCACTTCACGATGGTGCCATGATCGTTCGGGACGGCAGAGTGGCTGCGGCCGGCTGTGTGCTGCCCCTGTCCGACAGCAACCGGCTCAGCGCGGATCTCGGCACCCGGCATCGGGCCGGCGTGGGCATCAGCGAGGTTTCCGATGCGGTGGTGATCATCGTTTCTGAGGAGACCGGCACCATTTCCGTGGCGGTGGGCGGTATGCTCAAGCGCCATCTGGCCCCCCAGACCCTGGAACGGCTGCTGCGCAACGAGCTTTGTCCTGCGGAAAAGGAAAATGAGCAGAATCTGGCTCTGATCCTCAAGCAGAAGCTGCAGAAGAAGGATAAGGAGGATCATAAGAATGAAAAATAAACTGATCTCCATCCTGGTCTCTGTGGCGGTTGCTTTGGGCATGTGGCTATATGTGATTACCGTGGTCAGCCCCGGCTCCAAGGCACCGTTCTACAACGTTCCTGTGTATCTGGAAGGTGCAAGCATTCTGGAGGAGCGGGGACTCATGGTAACCGACGTGAATACCACCAATGTGGATCTGGAACTGTCCGGAAACCGCGTGGATTTGAATGAACTGAACAACGGCAACATTATTATCAAGGCGAATCTCGCCACGATCTATGATCCCGGTGAGGATATTCAGCTCGCTTACACCATTTCCTACCCCGGAAATGTGGCCAATAACGCATTTACCGTGGAGAGCCGCTCTCCCGGCTATGTGTCGGTCTCCGTTGAACGGATCGCATACAAGAGCATTCCGGTCAATGTGACCACCATCGGCTCAGTTCCGTCGGGCTATGTGGATAAGGCAGAGGAGATGCTGCTGGATTTTGATGAGATCCAAATCACCGGCCCGGCATCCGTGGTCTCTCAGATCACCCAGGCCCATATCGAGGTGTCGCTGAACGACCAGACTGAGTCGGTCAGCCAAAGCTTCCGCTACACACTGTGCGATGCGCTGGGAAACCCGGTGGATTCGGAATTGATTACCGTGAATGCCAAGGAAGTCAATGTTAAGATCCCTGTGCTGCAAGTCAAGGTGATCAAGCTGAAAGTGAATCTGGTGGACGGAGGCGGTGCAACGGCGCAGAATACCGCTTACAGCATCGATCCCGCTGTGATCCAGGTCTGCGGCAGCAAGGCTGCTCTGGCAGAACTGGGAAATGAACTGAATTTGGGCAATATCTATCTGGCTGAGCACAGCGACGGTGCAACGGTTGAAATGGATATCGATCTGCCCAGCGGTGTAACCAATATGTCGGAACTTTCTCGTGTGACGGTGACGCTGGATCTGCCGGAACTGGCAGTGAAAACACTGACCATCAGCGGCGAGGATATCAAACTGGTGAATGTGCCGGAAGGCATGGAAGCGGAATTGCTGGCACAGATGCTGAACATTACGATCCGCGGCCCGCAGGAACAGATCATGCGGCTGGACGAGAAGGATGTTACCGCAGTCATCGACTTTACCGGCGCAGAACCGGGCACTTCCTACCGTCGGGTGACCGTGACATTGGGAGATAGCTTCCCGGACTGCGGTGCGATGAAGATCGGTACCGTGTCCACCACCGTCCGACAGGTGGATTAACGGGAGAATGCCATGGAGCAGATCGTGCGAATTCGAAACATCCATGACAATGGCATGGCCAACGTGATCCATGTTCGGGAGAGTGCCTGCTCCGGCGACTGCCACAAGTGTTCCGGCTGCGGCGCAGCAAAAGAAACGGTCATTTTCGATGCCTACAACGGCATCGGTGCCCAACCGGGAGATCTGGTGGTGGTATCTTCTGAAACCGCACCGGTGATGAAGGCGGTGGGCGTGTTCTATGTGCTGCCCATGGTGCTGTTCTTCCTCGGTTACTGGCTGGGGGATGTGATGTGGCATCTGGGCGCGCTGGTGGGCTGTCTGGGCTTTGCCGGAGGCATCGCCCTCGCGGTGGCATATGACCGTGTTTTTGCAAAAAAGAATCCGATCACTTATACCATTACGGGATTTGCAGGGGATGCACTGCTAAAATCCTTGAAAAAAGGGGATAATCACATTGATTAAGAGTATGACCGGCTACGGCCGGAGTGTGCAGACCTTAAATGGCCGGGAGTTTACGGTGGAAGTTCGCTCCGTGAATAATCGGTATCTGGACTGCTCCGTAAAGCTGCCCCGTTCCGTGTCTTTTGCGGAAGAGGCTGTCAAGCAGGCGGTAAAGGCCAACGTTTCCCGAGGCAAGGTGGATGTGTTTATCACCATCAAGTCTGAAAACGGCGACGAGGCCAAGGTGAGCCTGAATACCGCAGTTCTGGAAGAATACCTGGCTGCCATGCGCTGCATGGTGGAGCAGTTTGGGGTAAAGGATGACATCAGCGTGTCCACCGTGTCCCGGCTTCCCGAGGTGTTCACCGTGGAGAAGCCCCAAGTGGATGAGGATCTGCTGAAGGCCGATCTGCTGAGCGTGGTAAATCAGGCGCTGGAAAGCTACAATGCCATGCGCACCGTGGAAGGTGCGGCGCTGGATGCGGATCTTCGCAGCCGCGGCAACACCATTTTGGAACTGGTTGCTCAGGTGGAGGCCGGTAATGGTAAGACCGTTGCCGACTACCGCACCAGACTGGAAAACAAGCTGAGGGAAGTTCTGGCCAACACCGCCATCGACGAGAGCCGCATCCTCACCGAGGCTGCGATCTTCGCCGACAAGGTGGCCGTAGATGAGGAAACTGTCCGCCTGCGCAGCCACCTGAAGCAGATGAATACCATGCTCTCTGGCGGCGGTGCCGTGGGCCGAAAGTTGGACTTCCTGCTGCAGGAGATGAACCGGGAGGCCAACACCATCGGCTCCAAGTGCTCTGATGTGGCACTGGCCCGCATTGTGGTGGACATCAAGGCCGAACTGGAGAAGATCCGGGAACAGACCCAGAACATCGAATAAGCGGCGTGTCGCCCAGAGGTAAAATATGAAGCTGATCAATATCGGATTCGGCAGCATGATCGCCGCCGGACGGATGATCGCCGTGGTGGATCCGGATTCTGCGCCCATTAAGCGTATGATTCAGGAGGCCCGGGACCGTGGCATGCTCATTGATGCATCCTACGGCCGGAAGACCAAAGCGGTGATCCTGATGGACACGGATCATGTGATCCTGTCCGCCATCACTCCGGAGATGATCCGGGATCGCTGGCAGGACAAGCAGAACGATGCTCAGGAGGAAGAGAAATGAGCAAGGGTAAGTTGTTTGTGATCTCCGGTGCCTCCGGCGTGGGCAAGGGCACAGTGCTGGCTAAGGTCATGGCCGCACGGGAGGATCTTCGGTTCTCCGTTTCCGCAACCACCCGGGATCCTCGCCCCGGCGAGGTGGACGGTGTTCACTACTACTTTGTGACAAAAGAAAATTTTGAAGATATGATCCGTAAGGGCGAATTCTTAGAGTATGACGCCCATGCGAAGAATTACTACGGCACCCCCCGGGGCCAGATGGAAGAAAAGCTGGAAAAGGGAAGTGTGCTGCTGGACATCGAGCCCAACGGTGCGGGAGAAGTGAAGCGTTCCTGCCCGGAGGCAACCCTGATCTTCATCATGCCCCCCTCTATGCAGGAGCTGGAGCGGCGGCTGCGTGGCCGGGGCGACACCCCGGAGGATCAGATCAAAGTCCGCATGGAGCGGGCGATCTGGGAAATGGAGCAGAAAGCATGGTATGACTACGTAGTGGTCAACGAAGATGCGGATGTCTGCGCCCAGGAAATCTTACATATCATCGCCGAAAAGGCTGAGTAATTATTTTGGAGGAATTTGAAAATGCTGTACCCCCCTGTTGCTGATTTGCTGAAGAATGTGGATAGCCGTTACCTGCTGGTGAATGTGGTGGCACACCGCGCCCGCCAGATCGCCGCTGAGGCCGAGGCTTTCCAGGAGGAACTGCCCGAGAAGCCCGTGACCCTGGCTATCCAGGAAGTTGCCGACGGCAAGCTGTCCGGCTCTGTCAAGGAAGAATACAAGAACTGATTTCAATGAAGGAGGGGCTGTATGATCGCCAAAATTGCTGTTTCTGCGGCGAATTTTGCCATCGATAAGCCCTATTCCTACCGCATCCCCTCGGGGATGGGGCTTGCGCCCGGTCAGCGCGTCATGGTGCCCTTTGGACGGGGTAATACCCGGACGGAGGGCGTGGTGCTGTCTGTGGAGGAGGGCGACGAGGAGAAACTGAAGGCTGTGGAGCGGTGTCTGGATGATCAGCCACTTCTGAATGCCACCCAGCTTCGCCTTGCGGCGTTCCTCCGGGAGCGGTATTTCTGCACATTTTATGACGCGATCCGGGTGATGCTTCCGGCAGGACTCTGGTTTCAGACTAAGGTGAGCTACTGCCTGACAGAGGACCTGAGCTGGAAGGAAAAGAAGATCCAAAAACAGGCCGCCGTCGCCATCCTGCGTTTTATGGAGGAGTTGGGCGGCTGTGCGGAGGAAGCACAACTTCGCGGCCTTGTGACCGGGGAGGAAATGTTGGAGGATGCGCTCTCCTACCTGCTTCGAAAGAAGTGGGTCACAGGGCAGACGGATTTTCAGCGCAGGACCGGGGATAAGACCGAGAAGATCGCCACTTTGGCAACCTCTGCAGAGGAGGCGCTGGAATACGCCAGCCGCCGCCCCAAGTCCGCAGCCATGCAGAAAAACGTACTGGAGCTGCTTTGTTCTCTGGGAAGTGTTTCTGTCAAGGAAC
>JAGKTU010000142.1 GCA_021153265.1 Clostridia bacterium | reverse complement strand
GATGGAGATTGAAGAGGCCGCACTGAAGAAAGAGGAAGACGAGCTTTCTAAGAGAAGGCTTGCGGAACTGCAGAAGGAGCTGGCGGAAGAGCGGGATCGCTTCAATGCCATGAAAGCACAATGGGAAAATGAAAAGCAAGCCATTGCCTATGTGCAGCAGCTGCGTGAGCAGTTGGAGGATCTGAATCGACAGATCGAAGCCGCTGAGCAGAATTACGAATTGGAGAAAGCTGCCGAGCTGAAATTCGGTAAGTTGCCTCCGCTTCAAAAACAGCTGCAGGCAGAAGAAGCCAAAGCAGCCGCAGCCCGGGAAAGCAGCATTCTGGCCGACAGAGTCACCGAAGAGGAAATCGCGAAAATTGTAGAGCGCTGGACCGGTATTCCCGTGTCTCGCTTAGTACAGGGTGAGCGGGAGAAACTGCTGCATTTGGATGAAACACTCCACAAGCGGGTTGTGGGACAAGATGAAGCGGTACGATCTGTTACTGAAGCAATCCAGCGCAGCCGTGCCGGTATTCAGGATCCGAACCGCCCCATTGGCTCTTTCCTGTTCCTTGGTCCCACGGGTGTCGGTAAAACAGAACTGGCCAAAACATTGGCGCAGGCATTGTTTGACGATGAGAACAACCTTGTGCGGATCGATATGTCCGAGTATATGGAAAAGTTTTCTGTGTCCCGGCTGATTGGCGCGCCTCCCGGCTATGTGGGCTATGAAGAAGGCGGACAGCTGACAGAGGCTGTTCGCAGAAAGCCGTATAGCGTGGTCCTCTTTGATGAGGTGGAAAAGGCACACCCGGATGTATTTAATGTATTGCTGCAGGTGCTGGATGATGGGCGTATTACCGATTCCCAAGGCAGAACGGTAGACTTCAAGAACACCATTCTGATCCTGACCTCGAACCTCGGTAGTGAATATCTACTCAATGGCATTCGTGAAGATGGCAGCATTGATGAAGCGGCGAAATCCCAGGTTGACATGCTGCTGCGCAGATCCTTCCGACCGGAATTTTTGAACCGGCTGGACGAGATCGTGTTCTATAAGCCTCTGACAAAGGAAAACGTCACCAAGATTATTGACCTGCAAATCGCAAAGCTGAACAGCCGTCTGCAGACACAGCAGATCCACTGCCGTCTTACAGATGAGGCGAAAACCGCTATCGTAAATGCCGCTTACGATCCCCAGTATGGCGCCCGGCCGTTGCGTCGGTATGTGCAGCATACGGTGGAGACGATGCTCAGCAAAAAGCTTTTGGCCGGTGAGATCCTGCCCGGTCAAACGGTTACAATTGATGATCTGAACGGTGAGCTGGTTATGCAGCAAGAGAAATAAACCTGACAACAACACAGGATGAGTCGGTCACTTCCATTTTGAGTGACCGACTTTTTACTATCTGTACGATTCTGTACAGATGTCTCCATGTTGATTTGGTCCATTCCTACGCGGTCAAGAATACCGCAGAAGGCATCAATATGTTTGACGGCACCACCTGGCAATTCTTCCACGACGGAGAAAAGGGTGAGCATCCGGCCTGGGGAACCAAGTGCTTTGATTACGGTAAGACCGGCGTTCTGCACTTTCTGCTTTCCAATCTGAAGTTCTGGCTGGAGTAATACCATTTCGACGGCTTCCGGTAGTACCGGGGTGCTCAGCCAGGATCTTACGGCCAACAGCGGTCTCCATAGAGGGAGACGGCGTTACAGATGCGCCGTAGGTGCGCATAACTTCTCTGCGGGAAGGCTTCTGCTCATAGGAAACCTTCACAATATAGACCTTGCAGTCCAGACCAAAGTAGGAGCAGGCCATGGAAAGAGCTGTGCCCCACTGACCGGCACCGGTTTCAGTAGTAACGCCCTTGAGACCCTGCTGTTTGGCTTAGTAAGCCTGAAGGGGGAAGGACGGTACATCTTATAGAAATTCCGGATCGGTTCGGGAATCTCAAAAAAGGGAGTGGTATCATCCAGCTCTTGCTTAATTAGTTCCTCATAGAATACACCGGCAAGCTCTTCGGCTTTCATGGGCTCATGGGTGCCAGGATTCAGTAGCGGGGCAGGCTTCACCTTCATGTCGGCACGGAGATTATACCATGCCTTGGGCATCTCGGTTTCGTTCAGGTAGATCTTGTAGGGAATGGTTGGGTTTGACATAGTTTTTTCTCCTTTCATTTTCTGGTGGGACAGGAGCACCACCTGCGGCTCTCTGGGAGAAACCTTAGAAAGCTTACTCACTCTTCCTCAACGGTTTACATCGTTATATGTCCGGAAAAAACACTTGTCAAGAAACAAATGTGCACAAAGTGTCGACGAAAACGGAAAGAGGATTTGATAATTTTCTACTTGGTCCTCGTATGCAGCTAACTATTTACAAATGGGGCAATCGGGGAAATAGAAGGCTTCATCAGCCCCTAGAATATATTTGAAACTTGACAACTATTTTACATCACCTTGGTTTCGGACTTTACACGGAATTGTTATGATGTGGATGTAACCTGAAGTCAATTAAAAAATGAAAACGAGAAAGGATGATGTTTTTATGAAAAAGTATGTTTGTATGATTTTGGCTGTAGTGATGATCGCAGCAACCCTGGCCGCTTGCGGCAGCAACGAAACGAAAAAGGTTGCAACCGATGGTTCTACCTCCATGGAAAAGATGATTGGCGCTCTGGGCGAGGCCTTCATGGAAAACACCGGCGCAACCTTTACTTACAACCCCACCGGCTCCGGCACCGGCATCAAGGCTGTCAAGGACGGCACCTGCGACATCGGCCTGAGCTCCCGCTACCTGAAGGACTCCGAAAAGGCTGAGGGCCTGAAGGAGACCGTGGTTGCCATCGACGGCATCGCAATCGTTGTCCACCCCAGCAATACGGTTGCAAACCTGACACTGGAACAGATCGCAGGCATCTACAAGGGTGAGATCACCAACTGGAAGGATGTAGGCGGCAATGACGGTGAGATCGTCCTGATCGGACGCGAGGAGTCCTCCGGTACCCGCGACGGCTTCGAGTCCATCACCGATACCGAGGATGCCTGCAAGTACCGCCAGGAGCTGACCTCCAACGGCGCAGTGC
>JAGKTU010000099.1 GCA_021153265.1 Clostridia bacterium | reverse complement strand
ATGCCATACAGGTGGGAGAGCCGCACTCCTTACAGTTCTTCTTAGGAGACAGCTTAAAAATGTCAAGACCTTTCAGAGCCATTGTATGTATCCTCCTTCCTTAGATCAGTTCAGCGATGAACTTCTTAACGGTAGCCACAGAAGCGGGGTGACGCAGCACAACGGCATCAGCGCCGCCGGTCAGGTCAGCAGCAGCGGTAGCGACTTCCATGGAAATGGCGCGCTCTTCGCGGTCGCCCCAAGCGGGCTCGTCTTCGACGGAGGCAGTGGACTCCTTGACGCCCCAGGTGTCGTTGCAAACGGCAGCCAGGATGGGCATCTGCAGGTCAGCATCGCCCTGAGCCAGAGCAGCCAGACGGATGCGGTCGAAGGTGGATGCAGCGTACTCGTAGCCGTAGCCGACAGCGGCGGTGCCGATGTCCATGACCACGGAAGCGGGGTTGACGTTCAGGCCCTTCAGCATGATGTTCAGCTGCTTGGCCAGGTTGATGTCGTCAGCGGTCTCAGCGCCCAGCTTCTGGCCGTTAGCCAGAGCGACGGAAGCGCCGACGGTCTTGTAGTTCTCGTTCTTTGCGGACATGAACAGGACATTCTTGCCGGCCAGAGCCTCAGCAATGGCGGCCAGCAGCTCGCCGTCCTTCTCCATGTTCTTGCAGCCCATGACCACGATGGGCTTGGTGACGACCTCGGCAACAGCCTTGGCATCGGCGACGCAGTCAGCCACGGAGCGGTTAGCGCCGTTGGGATCAGCGCCCACAAAGTTCAGGCAGATGAAGTCTGCGCCCTCAATGGACTCAGCCTTCTTGGCATAGTCAGCCATGGTGACGCAGCCTGCGTAGAACTCCTTCAGGCCGGGAACATCCCAGGAAGCGGCCAGGTCGGAGACCTCGACACCGATCTTGGGTGCGTTTTCGATAGGAGCATCGAAGGTGTAGAAAGGCAGCACATTCTGACCGCCGATGACGATTGCATTGTCACCGGTGCCCAGGGTCACGGCGTTGACACGGCCGCTGTAGGGTGCCGTCTTGGGCGTAAAAGCCATAGAAAAATTCCCCCTTGTTTGTTTTTGAAAATGGTAATTAAAAACTGAAAATCAAAGCGGTTTGCCCGATTTTCGATTTTACAAAGTTACAGGCCGATGCCCTGCATGATGCCCTTCAGGGCGACCTTCATGGGATCGGTTTCGGGCAGCTTTGCGGAAGGCTCGCCGTCACAGTCGCAGCGGTAAACCGCGTCGTCGTGGGGCAGCACACCGAAGAGCTTCAGCCCATGTTTCTCGATCTCGGCCTTGACGCCGTCGTCCAGCACGCCGTTCGGGGCGCGGTTGACGATCAGGCCCATCTGACCGGGATTCAGGTTCATCTCCTCCACCATCTCGGCTACACGGGCGGCAGCCTGAATGCCCCGGCGGGAGCAGTCAGAGATCAGCAGCATGGTGTCCACATGGGGCAGGGTGCCTCTGGCCACATGCTCCAGACCCGCTTCGTTGTCCATGACGATGTAGGAGTAGTTTTTTGCGTACTTGTCCACCTGGGACTTGAGGACGCCGTTGACGTAGCAGTAGCAGCCCTTGCCCTGGGTGCGGCCCATGACCAGCATATCAAAGTCATCGTCCTCGATGAGGGCGGAATTGAACTTAAATTCAGCATAATCCGCCTTGGTCATACCCTTGGGGATGGTGCCTTTCAGCTCAGCCTGAGCCATTTCCTCCCGGATCTGGCCCAGAGAAGTTTCCACTTCCACGCCCAGAACCTCGTTGAGGTTGGAATTTGCGTCTGCGTCAACGACCAGAACAGGTCCTTTGCGCTTGCCGCACAGATAATTGATCAGCATGCCGCAGGTGGTGGTTTTACCCACGCCGCCCTTGCCGGCAACTGCGATGGTATGAGGTGTTGCCATAGTTCATGCACTCCTTGCTTGGGAAAATACACATATCCGCGGGAGTAGCTGCGCAAAATGTGCGCAATACGCCCATATCGATACAACGATATCGTACCACAGATGTGGCACAATTTCAACCCAGATTTTGCAGAAAATGAAAAAAAGCGGTGTAAACATCACACCGCTTCTCTATTCAAATAGGCGTAAAGACGAATTTCTGCATCAAACCGTCCACAGTTGCGTGGATGGTGACCTGCCCGCCGTTCCCCTGCTCCACAGCCAGTTCCAGCTGCCTGCCTTTGAGCAGTTCCCGGACGTAGCTTTCCGGGCTTTCGCAGGCAACTTCCTCAAAAAACACGTCCCGCATTTGGTTATTCCGGCACAAATTCTTGATTTCCCGAACCAATTCGTATTCTTTCATGCGCAGACCACCTCCTTTGCCTCTATTGTAAACCACCCCGGCGCAAACCGCAAGTATCTCCATGTCCATTCGACAAAAAAGTGTTGAATTTTCCATTTCCGTCTGCTATAATACCGATACTTGCGCAGGATTCGTATATCGGTAATACAACGGCTTCCCAAGCCAGAGTGCTGCCGGATTGAAAATCCTTGCATACCAATGACTTTTCGGATTTTGGAAACGGAATTTCAGAAAATGTCATGCTATTTGTCACGCTAAGTAAATATTTTGCAGGATTAGTTCATCGGTAGAACTCCTGGTTCCCAACCAGGTAAGGCGGGTTCGATTCCCGTATCCTGCTCCAAAATCTCTCAGATCCACTTGGGTTTGGGAGATTTTCTTTTCCACAAAATACAAAAAGGCGCCCGTGTCCGAGTGATCTCAGACACGGGTACCCTTATCTTTGGTTATGAAACCAATTTCTTCAGTATATTCTTCTGTTCCTGCTTCACTTGGTTGTCCCACCATTTCAGAAAGTCATCGGTGCGGACACGATACTGTCCACCGATCTTGGCGGCAGGCAACTGGCCGGTCTTCAGCATCCGGTCCACGATGCCCCGGGACAACTTTAGGATCTCCATCAAGTCAGTCACAGTCAGAAATGCACCGTGCTGGGACCAGATCCCCACGGGCATGATTTTATCATTGGCCATTTATGCCATCCCCCTTTCCCTTACGGGCTTATTCATAAGCAATATCCTCCACTTTCTTAATATTAGAATCGCTGCTATTATAGCGGTCGATGATCTCCTGCGGAATATTCTGAAGCTTGCGCTCCTTTTCTTCCAGTTCCAGCAGGCGCTGCTTCTCCTGTAGTTCCTGCAAGATGCTCTTTGTTTCACTTTCCAGCTGTTGCTCCAGAGCCGCAACCTCGGACTCCAGATCCTTGTTCTTTCGGGAAACCTTCACCAACTGGGTCTTAAAGCCTTCTGCGCCTCGGATGTACTTATCCATATCAGCTATAATTTCCGGAAGCAGCGATTTCATATTGAAAACTGTCACGCTGCGGATCTTATCCATCAAGGCTTCCCGCTGTGCCGTCAGTTGAACAGCAGCTTTGTACTGCCGGGGCGGCAGGTGCACCCGTCCCGTAGAACTGGCAGATTCACCCCGTTCAAAATCCGGATATTTCTTCACCATGTGTGCATGGAACTCGTCCTGCCACTGGGTCAGTTTCTTTTTGTTGCCGATGATGGTCTTGGCGCTGAGCCGATTATCCGGTGTCAGCGGAACGAAGCAAAGGTGCATATGGGGTGTTTTCTCATCCACATGGACTACGGCGGAAATATATGTAGATTCATCCTGCTTGGATTTCATAAATTCCAGCGCATAATCAAAGAATTCTTTGACCTCTCTGGGCTTCTTGCCTTCAAAGAATTCCGGGCTGGCGGTGATCAGCACCTCTACCGCAGTGACACTATCTTTGCGGACCCGGCACCCGGATTCCCGGATGATTTGGTCAGACACCTGCCGATATTTTCCCTTGGGCTTCGCCGGGTGGAAATTCAGTTTGCTCCGCTGGGTATCAATATCCGGATTGCTGGCGTAGGCTTCCTTGGTTCGCTCGTTGTGAGCCTCAATGCGGCTGAGAGTAGGGCCCTTGTACTTGGCGAACCGCAGGATCGCATACTGCGCACCGGCCATCAGTCATCCCTCCGGCGGCGCCAGATGATTTCGTAGCCCAGCACATTGGCCAGCTGCCGCGCATCCAGATAGCGGAAACTTCCTCTGTCCAGTTTGTTAGAGAAATTGGAATCGCTGGGGCTCCAATTCTTGAACTCTGCCGCGCAGGTTTCCACTGCCTCCTTCTGGGTATAGCCCGTTGCAACGATGTAAGATTTGATCTCGCATTTCACACGCTCGATGGCTTCTTCTTTTGTCAGATTTTTCATATTCATTACCTCCTGAATTGCGTTCTCTTTTTCGTAAATCGGATTTATTGTTTCGTGTATTTTCCAAGGGCATCAAAATCCGCTCAGTTTTTCCGTAGCGTAGTCCTGATCGTAAGCGGAACTTTCGATTTTGCTGTCTGGTGAACGGATGTTGATTTCAGTGAAGATGTTCACCGGAAGGTTTACACAGTTCACTGTTCTCAACATCACCATCCGGTGGATTTTTTCTATCAAACAATGAATTTCTTCACCCTCTGGAAAATCCTTGAATTTGGCTTCGCCTTTTTACCGCCTCCCGGCGCTGGCTGTCAACGAAACCTATGTAAACGAACCGGGAAAACTTTTTCTTGGCCTCATGGCATCTCCTTCCTTTCTTAGTCAGCTTATCTTTTTATAATCTCTCTGTTTACATCTATATAAAAAGAAATAAAAGTACAAGATATGATGGAAACAGAGAATTTCTTCACCCTATACCGGTCCGGATTTTCAAATTTCTTGTCAACAGACCGGTAAACGGGTGTAAACTGATGATCTGGGGTAGGGGTTGGATATTACCAGTCCCCAGGAAGTTCCTCCTGACTATCAATCACCGGAAAATCCTCCATCTCCGCTATCTCAGGTTTTCTGCGCCAGGAGCGCTGGGCACCGAAACCGGGGAAACGCTTTTGCTTTCCCGGTTCCCAGTCATCGATGCTGTTGTTCATGATGTCGTTTACCTCCCGGATCTCCCGCTGGGTGGGTTTTGTCATCTGCCCCAGACCTTCTTCGATGATCTGCAGGGTGCAGGTCACATCCTCCTTCAGGTTATCCAGATAGCTCTGAATGCGGCCAGTGGTGGTATCCTCCGGCATAAATTCCCGCTGGCGCTTTCTGGCTTCCGCTTCCATTTCTTTGGACAACGCCAACCGGAATTTGCCGGATCGGTAGATCTCCATAGCTTCTGCCCATACCTGATCGATATAGGCCCGGGACTCCGCTTCATCATCCAGGATGTGTGTTTCTGCCTGCACAGGTGCTACCAGGATCGGCAGGAACCGGCGGTTGCCTGCTCTGTCCAGAGGAAGGAAATCCAGGGAGTTGGATGTTCCGGCGAAGACGCACTGCCTGGCATGGTCGCCGGGAAATTTATCATAGGGGATCTTGTAGGTCTCCTTGGTGCGGCTGATGAAGCTGCGGACCTCTTCGATACTCTTCGCGTTGGCCGTGGCGATCATTTCGGACATTTCGATGATCCAGTGGCCCTGTAATTTCCGGAATACATTATCATCGTCCAATTTCTTCAGGTCATCAGAGAACCATTCGTCCTGCACTGCCAACAGCCGGAAGAAACTGGATTTACCGGCGCCCTGGCCGCCCACCAGGCAGAGCATCAGCTCAAACTTCACACCGGGTTTGAACACCCGGCTGATGGCTCCCAGTAGGAATACCTTCAGGAACTCATAGTTCAGTTCACATACTTCCGCGCCCAAGTATTTTGCAAGAACATACCGGATGCGTTCTTCGCCGTCCCAATGCAAGGAGTTGAGGTAGTCCCGCACCGGATGGAACTGTTTTTCGTTGGCAACGATCCGGATGGCATCCATCATTTTGTCACCGCCCATCAGGCCGTAGTTGCGCTCGAAGTACAGTTTGAGATAGCTGATATCCGTATCTGTAAGGGCATCGCCGGTGCGGGGCCAACCTACATCGCCAATGATGCAATCCCGCTCTGTCATAATGTTGTAGCGAACATTGTCCCGCAGTTGGGGATCGTGACTCAGTACATACACATAGTTATCAATGGTCTGCCGGACCTTGTCCTTGTCATCCCGCTTCAGGCGCTGGAAGATTTCAGGTGTGCTCATAACCTCGGATTCTTTCGTCAATCGTTATCACCGTCTTTCTGTAATGGGTATAGATTTCTTGTTGTTCCTGTTTACTGCCGAATTCCAGAATGTGGATCAGTTCCCGGATATCAGCCTGCCGCTGCAAGGCTTCCACAAACAGCGGATGCCAGGATTCTTCCGGTGATGCAGGCTGCAGTTCCTGCTTCCATGTCACCAGCATGTCGTAATAGCGGTGCAGGACTGTTTTTGCGAATGTGACCCACCGTTCCAGATCCGAAGCAGAATCCAGCGCAAGAGGCGCAGGAGGGCCTCTCAAGTGGACCGGGATTCCGAAGTTCCTGGCCAGCTTCTGGGCAGCATCTCCGGCGGAGATCCCAAACAACCGGGATACGAAGCTGATCACATCCCCGTGGGCACCGCAGCCGAAGCAGTGGAACCCCCAGCCCAGCTTCAGACTGGGATGACGATCCTCATGGAAAGGACACCGGGCCATTCCGGCGGCATTCACTTCCAGGCCGTACTGCTCAGCTGCATCCCGGCAGGTGATACTGTCTTTCAGCGATTGAAAATAGCTCATAGCATTTCTCCTTTCACTTTTGTAATTTCACAGAACACCCATTGACCGGATGTTCCCGTGTGTTCAGTTGTCAAGGTACAGATGAGAGAGAAGGTCCCCCTATAAATAACCTCACCGAAAATCCAAATTTTCGGGTTGGTATCCATATATTTTTGAAAGTCCCCTCACTTAGCGCGGCAGAAACAGCCGTTTGGGGAGTGTAATCAAAAAACTCTTCATAAGAACACTGCCCCAAGGAAGCGCACTTTTTCTCATGTGTTCAAAATAATTTTGAAGTGCCTTTGAAATTATTTCGCAGGCCACCCATTTACCGAGTAGCCCCGCGTATTCAATTTTCAAGGTTCACGAAAGGATTGATTTTTATCCCTCACCTACAAGGCTGCGAAACGGATTTTATTTTCCAATCCCCTCACTAGGTTGGCAGCGAAACGGACATAT
>JAGKTU010000098.1 GCA_021153265.1 Clostridia bacterium | reverse complement strand
CATCCCTATTATACCTTGTCTGGGACTGAATTTCTACTGGTTTTATGAAGTATGATCCGTTAATTCGGACTTACTGGCTTTTAGTTATTCACTCAAAGCAGGGATTTAGTCATGCTATTGTCACGCTATTCAGCTGGAAAACGCTCTAAAAGGCTTGAAAATTCTCAAAGTTCACTAGTTGCAGAAAACGTAAAAGTCGTTGCAAATACTGCACTTTTTGCGATTCAGTGAATATATAGTAGAACCCGCTTTTGTGTTTCCCAAGCCGTGAAGGCGGGTTCGACTCCCGTATCCTGCTCCAAAAATCTCCCAGATCCACATGGATCTGGGAGGTTTTCTCTTTGCGCCAATGGACATCGGAGTGCCTGCATTTTTCTTCGACCCAAGCTATATTGGCCGGATGTCGCAAAAAAGTCAATTGCTTCTTCCCCAGATTTGCAGTAGCATATTCTCATTCCTTCGAAGCCGGGTGCGTATCGTTATGTACAAGCAGTGCAACCCTGAGATCACGGCAAAGCGGCAGCGACATTTGGAAAGCTCCCTGCCGGAACTGATGCAGCTAAGTCCATATCACAGGATCGCCGTGGAGGAGATCTGCCGTCTGGCAGGCGTACCCCGAGGCATGTTTTGCCGATACTTTGACAGCAAGCAGGTTATCGGATATATCCCATCTGCTTCAGATACGGCTCGTAGCGTTTCCGCTGCACATCGATCATGGCCGCGGAATTTACAAAGTCAGCAAATTCCCCTTCGCCGATCCATTTGAAGGATACGGTTTCCCCCTCCTGAAGCTTGACCGAATCCTTTTCACAATCCGTGACGCAGAGGAAGATTTCATAAATCGTATTATGGGATACGAACCTTCCGATGTTCGTGAAAGTACCTGCCCCGATGCCGGTTTCCTCCTGCAGCTCCCGCTTGGCACAGCATAAAGCATCCTCACCTTTTAGCGCAGAACCGCCTGCGGTAGCTTCAAAGTATCCGCCGTAGTTGGGCTTTCGGGGATCTCGCTGCATCAGCAGATAGTTGCCGTCCACGTGCCGAACTAAAATCTCGCTGACCAGATGGTACAGTCCATCGGGGATCGGCTCACCCCGAACCAAATCACAGCCTGCAAAGCTGCCATCCGGCCAATACGCATCCCAAATTTCTGCATTTTCACTGTGATCAAGCAGAATTTCCTCCAGTCCAATATCATACACTTCGTCCAGCAAGGTGAACGGGCAGCCATGCTCCCTGCAAAGCCGCAGGTTTTCCTCATTATCACGAGCCAGCTCATCCATGTCCAGTCCACTGTCATCCAGCCGCTGTTCGATGTCGCTGCCATGGCTTCGGATGTCCTCAAAATGACTTTCGATATACTTCCGGGTCATGATCAGACAGCGGTAGTGAATATGGCGCAGATATTCCGGGCTGAAATCCTTTTTCCAATCAAAGGGGATATAGCACCCCTCCACCACCAGATTCTGCCGGTTCTCAATGGCGGTTTTGATCATTTCCCGGACGATGGGCCACAGGTAGCCCGTCAGCTTATCATCGTCCATTGGCGTCAGATCCGTGTTGCCGCTGCGGATCAGCCCCATTTTCAGGTGGTCGATAGACAGATAAGGATAATGGTACTTCTCCAAAAGCCGCTGGGCGAGGAGCGTTTTCCCCGTGTGGGATGTACCTGCAATGAGAATGATCATTTCATCCGTTCCTTCCGATACATGATCTCGTCCCCATTCTGTTCAGGCGTCAGAAATGCGCCGATCATGTTTTAAAATTTTCCCTATTATATCACACAAAAGCAATCGTTGTAAATTCCAAAGCGTCGCCCAAACAAGTTTGAGCCGGGATTTCTCCCGGCTCTCAGGTCAGATATCCTTCAGTTCCTCCAGTTTTTCGATCAGCCAAGCGGTCATCTTTTTGTTGGTTTCCAAAATCTCCGCATACTTATCCTGTTCAGCGAACCATGCCACGCAAACAAACTGATTGGCAAGGATCACATAAGGAATCGCCCTTCGCTCCTTGTCCGTCAGATGCGCCACGCTGTCATAGCCGCAGATGATATCCCGGTAGATTTCCAGCCACTTGTCGTTGTTCTGACCGAAGGTCTCCGACAGCACTGCCGTTGCCGCGTAGCAAGGATCATAGATCCGGACATTCCGCTCTGCCAGTTCAAAGTCGATAAAACCCCACTGATCGTCTGCGCAGATGATGTTTCCGGGATTGGGATCCCGGTGGATGATCTGCCAGGGCAGATCGGGATAGAGCGCCGCAAAGGTGTCCAGATATTCCCCGCAGAACCCATCGGACAGCTTCAGCGCCGCTTTTGCCTTGGGCAGGGCCCAGTCTCTGACGGTTGCCAGCAAATCCGCCTCGCTGACGAAATCCTCCACCTTGGATAGTGCCAGATG
Organism: Clostridia bacterium; assembly: GCA_021153265.1. Taxonomy (GTDB): domain Bacteria; phylum Bacillota; class Clostridia; order Oscillospirales; family Oscillospiraceae; genus Faecousia. Next base: position 4,718 of record JAGKTU010000098.1, on the reverse strand, counting down.
GAGCTGGCCGATGATCTCGCCTACGAAGCGGCCATCGCCTGCGCCAAAGCGGTTGGATACCATCTGCTCACCCGGCAGGCGGCGTGTCAGGTAGAAATAGACTTCCCCTTCCTGAACGTATTGGGCGCCATCGATGGTGGTCACCGGCACAGCCGCCAGCAGGCCGATGCTTTCCAGCGCCTCGGAAACCTCGATATGCTTCTTCAGCTTGCCGAGATTCGCGGTATACTTCAGCACATATCCATCGCCCACATAGCAGGCGTTGTCGTTTTTGTTTCCCGTGACCTCGTAGTAAATATCGGTAATCGTTTCGTCACCCATGTTCCAGTTTTGCAGGATCTGGGCGGCTTTTTTATGCGTAATGGTCATGTGTTCCTCCTTGGTGATGTCGATCCGGTAGGGCCTTCTTGCCCGACTGGACTCTAAAAAATCAGAGGGTGTGGAGCCGAACTCCCGGCAGAAAGCCTTATAAAACCCGGCATAGGTATCAAAGCCATAGGCAAGGGCGGCATCGATTTTACTCGACCCCTGCTTCATGGCGTAGACTCCGTGGAGCAGTCTGCGGCGCAGAATATACTGCATTACCGGAAGGCCCGTGGCCTGCTGAAACAGCCGGTAATAGTGAAACAGAGAAAATCCTGCCATTTCCGCCAGTTCTGCGGCGGTGATGTCCGTTTGCAGATGATCCTCAATGTAGTCAAGGCTTTTCTGGATGATGGTTCGATTGTCCATTTTCGCCCCCTCCTTTCCTGTTTGTTCGTAGCTACGCGCCTATCATAACACGGATATGGGCGAAATGCATTTCCATCCTTGCGGATTTAATAAAATATGTGCCGGGATTTCTCCCGGCGTATGATTGAAGATTTTTGCAGGCACCCTGACACGGCCGGGGGGTAAAGTTCGGGCAAAGATTCCGGGGGTACTTTTTTATTTTGAATTTGATATTGGCACGCGTATACTTTTTTGATATAATGATTGCGATCCATTACTGATAGAAAGAGGGGGAGAATCCTTGAAGCAATTGCTGGAAAAAATCAAGGAAGCGCTGGTTTCTGCGCTGCCGGTTACGGCTATTGTGTATATTCTTGCGCTGACACCCTTGTTTGACCTGTCCAGGGTGGAACTGATCACCTTCACCGCAGGTGCGGTGCTGCTGGTTCTGGGCATCGGACTGTTCAGTCTGGGCGCGGATCTCGCCATGACCCCCATGGGCACCCATGTAGGCTCCGGCTTGTCCCGGCAGAAAAAGCTGGGGCTGCTGCTGAGCGTGTGTTTCGTGCTGGGCATGCTGATCACCATCGCCGAGCCGGACTTGCAGGTTCTGGCGAATCAGGTCAGCGCGGTCATGGACGGAACGGTTCTGATTTATGCCGTGGGTCTGGGCGTGGGCGCATTTCTGGTGGTTGCCATTTTGAAGATCGTCTTCCGCCGCTCCCTTTCTCAAATTCTGATGCTGTTTTATATGCTGCTGTTTGCGCTGGCGCTGATGCTGGTGGTCAGCGGCAACGAAGCCCTGCTGCCCATGGGCTTTGACTCCGGTGGTGTCACCACCGGCCCGATTACCGTACCTTTCATCATGGCGCTGGGCGTGGGTATTTCCAGCGTTCTGGGTGACAGACGAAGCAAGGACAGCAGTTTCGGTCTGGTGTCCCTGTGCAGTGTCGGCCCGATTCTGGCGGTGCTGGTACTGGGCATCTTCTCCCGGAACGATCTGCGTTATCAGGTTCCGGATTATACCGTTCAGGACGATATTTTGAATGCATTTCTTGGCGAAGCCGGCCATATCTGCAAAGAAGTGGCCATTGCATTGGGTCTAATCGTGGTTTTCTTCCTGATTTGTCAGATTTTGTTCCTGAAGCTGTCCAAACGTCACCTGCTGCGTATTGCCATCGGCGTTATCTTTACTTATGTGGGTCTGGTGATCTTCTTGACCGGCGTCAATGTGGGCTTCATGCCCATCGGCTATAAGCTGGGCAACACCTTGGCGCAGGGCAGCCGCGCATTTCTGATCGTCTTCGGTCTGTGCGCCGGCATTCTGACGGTTCTGGCAGAGCCTGCCATCCATGTGCTCAACGCGCAGGTCGAGGACGTCACCGGCGGACTGGTCAGCAAAAAGTCCATGATGATCGGCCTGTGCGTGGGCGTGGGCGCATCCATCGCATTGAGCATGATCCGGATCGTATTCGATTTTTCTCTGGTCTATTATGTGATCCCCGGCTATTTTCTGGCGCTGGCGCTGAGTCTGTTTGTGCCGCCGGTGTATACGGCCATCGCCTTTGACTCCGGCGGTGTGGCCAGCGGCCCCATGACCTCCGGCTTCATCCTGCCCTTTGCGGTGGGTGCCTGCGTGGCGCTTCAGGGGGAGTCGGCAGTCCTGCGGGATGCCTTCGGTGTGGTGGCGCTGGTAGCCATGACCCCTCTGATCACCATTCAGCTTCTGGGTTTCCGGGGGATCGTGGCCGAACGGGTCAACGAGCGCAAGGCCATGAAGCGGATTCTGGACGCAGACGATCAGCAGATCATCAATTTCATGTAAAGGAGGAGCGGTATGGGCAATACAGTCAACGAATCTGCAATCAAAAAGCTGAAGCTTCTCTTTACGGTGGTGGACCGGCCCAAGGGCGAGTTTTATCTGGACGTGCTGGCCCAGTTTGATGTGAATTTCCAGATGGTCATGGGCGGTTTGGGTACCGCGAACTCTGAACTGCTGGAACTGCTGGGTCTGGAGCCCCACAAGGCTGTGATCCTCAGCGTAGTTCGGGAGGATCTGGTGGAGAGTGTGATGAATTGTCTGGAGGACAAGTTCCGCACCGTCCGCAACGGCAAGGGCATCTGCTTCGCCGTGCCGCTGGCCAGCGTCATCGGCGTCAATCTCTACCAATTTTTAAGTGATAACCGCATGGGCAAGGGGGAATGAGCATGAAGACCAACAACCATGAAGTGATTTTTGCCATCGTCAATTCGGGCTTTGCCGAGGATGTGATGGATATCGCCCGGGACTTGGGTGTCCGGGGCGGCACGATCCTCAACGCAAGAGGCGTGGTCAAAGAGGATGCCGCCGCATTTTTCGGCATCACCCTCCACGAGGACAAAGAGATCCTGATGATGGTGGTGGAGCGGGACATCCGTGACCAGGTCCTCAACGCCATCTATAAGGAAATGGGCATGGCCAAAAAGGCCAAGGGCATCGCCTTCTCCCTTCCGGTATCCGACGTAGCCGGCCTCGCCCCGAAAATCGAAGCAGCCGCGGAAGAAGCGTAAATAACCACAGCACCCTTGCCCAAAAGGCAAGGGTGCTGTTTTTCACGCTTTTTCTATTCCGCTTACTTCCGTATCGTCATGATCACATTGCCGTCAAAACCCAGCTTGTATATACGGCAATCTTCATTACACGCATAGATGCCGGTATCGTCAAAGATAAACAGGCCATCGTATATCTCGTCACTGATCTTCTCCGCGGAACCATCCTCGAGGCTGATCCGATAAGTTCCCTCCAATGTGTCGTTCGGGAAGCGCTCATAGCCTCCGAACAAACCTTCCTTCTCGAACCGCTTAAATGACAGATATACATCCTTGCCGTGAACGTTCACTGCGCTGACGGCATAAATGCAGGGAACTGAGAACAATTCCACGATTTCACCGGAGGTTTCTTCGATGAAATACAGCAAATTTCCGCTGTATGCGTTGTGGATCAGCAAGCCACCCTGACAGGGAATCATGGATTTTACTCCGTCCGGAACATATGCGGAAAGGCTTTGCGGCGTTTCATCGGCGCGTTTGCGCATCAGCGTACGGCCCTCCACATAGTAGCTGTAATCCCCCATCGTGTATGTTTCCGGTCCCTGCGCAGGTTTTCCTACCCGAGTACCGGTAATCGGATAGCAGGAATCATCCGTGTAGAAGCAGTAGGTTCCATCTTCCGCAAGATATGATGTGCGCCAATCCATACTGTTTCCCCGGACATAGCGTTCCATGGGCATGAGTCTTTCTGCCTTGTTTGCGGCAATTGCATAGCAATTCAGCCCCCATCCGGCGTCACCGTTTACATCCGAATAGTATACATATCCATCGCCCATGGCCATAACATCCTGCGACAGCTGTGTCACCTGTTCCATTTTACCGTCTTTCAGCACATAGAGCAGTCTTGCCTCATTTCCGGACGAAGCCTCCGGCGTAAAATACAGGCATCTGTCGAAAACGCCCATTTGGACACTTGCCTCGTACTGCCGGCTGTTCGCCGGATGATATTGGTAGTCAAGAATGGCCACATTCTGCTGCAGCGGCATGCTGTCAGCTGTTTTATCACAGGCCATCAGCAAATTTCCGCAGCACAGCAGCAATGCACCTGCCAACACCCTCCGGAATGCTTTTTTCACGGTTTCTTGCAGAAATAATGCAGGTGTTGCCATGATAATTTCCTCCGATTTTCGCGATTTTTGATGTGTTTTTGAACCCAAACGGACGCATTTGTTGCATATACGATAGCATAGCCGTCCCGGTTTTGCAAGGGCAAAAAACAGCACAGTGGTCTCCCACTGTGCTGTTTGTTTTTATCAGATACCGGCCAGCTTCAGCAGCTCGGGAACCTTAGCTTCCCAGCCCAGAGCCATGATGTGCAGACCCTGGCAGTAGGGACGGCACTCCTTGATGACCTTGGCAGCCAGCTCAACACCGGTGATACCGGCCTTGGCCTTCTCCTTGTCGGCGGCCAGCTCGTC
>JAGKTU010000027.1 GCA_021153265.1 Clostridia bacterium | reverse complement strand
ACGTTGAATGAAAAAGTGAAAGTAATGCAAATTACTCTCCACGAATAATTCAACGTCTCATAGCCACTTCAGGGCCGTCAGAGCATCGGTTAATGACTCAAAAGGCCCGGTTTTTCGTTAGTTGAGCCTAGATTTTCGCATAGCAAAGCAGACGAGACAACATGGTTCATTGCAAAAGTGAACGTCACCTCGCCGTAATATCGACCGGTTACGTTCCGCTTGGTTTCAAAATACAGCTCAGCAGGGCTTCAGAAGTCCTGTCTGCGCAGCAGCCTGGGGCTGAGAATGATGTCGTCTGCCGGAATTTCCGCAATCTCCAGAACCTGCTTCAGCTTCTCAAACTCGGGGCTGGAAGCCAGCTCAAAGGGTGACTTACCCTTGTGTTTACCCCGTTTGGTGCTGTTGATGTGGCTCATGAGAACCATCATGTCGTTCTGGTCATAAGGATTGAGGGACTTTCCTTTGGGGATTACATATCGGATAAACTCATGGTTCTTCTCGATATGTGGCTTCTGCCAGGAAGCCTGCGGATCACAATAGAAGATCTGCGTTCTATGCACACCGTCCCAGGTCTCTTCCAGATCCTGAACCCGCTTAAACTCACCGCCGTTGTCAGTAAGAATGGCCGGAAACAACGCACGAAAGGTTTCCAGTCCCAACGCACTGGTGAGCCAGTCGAAGACATCTATTACAGAATCTCCGGTCCCGTCCGGCATTATGAACAGCAGCATCAGATCATTTTGTGTAAAGATCATGGTCAGCATCCGCTTTCCCTTTTCACGGATACCTTTTACTGTATCCATTTCCACATAGGGAAGACCGGGATTCTCTTTCAGATGCTTTTCAAAATGCTGGTAGGTTCTTTCCTTCCGGAACTGCAGATTCTCAAAGGCTTCTGTGGTCTCTTTCTTTTTCCTCCTGGGCTTGTAACCGACTTTCCTTCTCAGATCCAGGTTGCCAACCTTTAGGTGGCCATCCTCGATGTAATTGTACAGAGTACGCTGAGAAACCGGAATTTCAGAGCTATGGGAAGAAAAAATGTGCGTTAAAGGCTGTCCTTTCAGAATAAGAGGCGATATCAGTTCGTCCAGTGCTGCCATTTCAGTCTTATCCAGCTGCGGTCCCTGGCGGCTTTCGGAATATCTCCGTTTTGCCACAGCATCTGCCTGTGCTGCGATGTAGTAGGCCCGGTCTGCTTTGCAGGTCCTGCGGGCACCACAGATATTGCACACGTATGGCGGCTTACTCAGCTGTTTACAAGGGCTGTTGTTGTACTGCCTGCAAATAGTACGGCAGTCAATGGTTTTGCAATGGACACACTTTCTTTCGCACTTCTTATCTCCGCAAAGATGCTTCCGCTTACAGCTGGTAGCCATATGGCAGTCATTTCCGTGAGGATGTACACCGGCCACATGGGTACAGTTTTTGCGGATCTCGCGGGACACGGCGGTGGTTGTCTTACCGATCTTCTTAGCGATCTCGGACAAGGGTTTTCTTGCATAGATGCCAGCTTCAATGGCAGTTCTTTCTGATAATGTAATTCGACTCATCTTTCACCTGCTTTCTGCAGGACGTAACCGAATTTATATTATCATGTTGCTATTGCAAAAGTGAACGTTAGGTATTTTTGAAAAAATAGGCTTAAAATCTGACGTTCACTTTTTCAATCTAGGCTCCAGTTTTGTACATTCTAGCAAAGCATCCGTCCAAAAAAACGGGTACAATATTGTCAAATTTCCTGTTGCATTTTTCCACCCACGGTGGTATAATGTCCACACGCACAACACACAGGAGGTAGAACATGCTTAAAGTTTTCGCTGCTGAGTTTTACTTTACCTACTATTACTTTTTTGCTCGCAAAAAGTAATAGCGATTTGTGCTACATTCCTTTTGGGGATGCTAAAGACGTAATTTAAGCGCCGCACGAATTGCCCGTGCGGCGCTATTTTTTTAGGAGATGTTATTATGATCGCTGTTTTGAAACACGGAACCACTCCCCAGCAGGTCAATCACCTGGTTAATTGGCTGAAGCAAATGAATCTGGATGTCCACCTGTCTGAAGGCACCCAGGTTACCGTTCTGGGTCTCATCGGTGACACCAGCCGTGTGGACATGGATCTTCTGAAAAGTCTGGAGATCGTGGAAACCGTGAAGCGGGTCTCCGAGCCCTTCAAGCAGGCAAACCGCAAGTTCCACCCTCTGGATTCCGTGATCGCCTGCGGCGATGTACCCATCGGCGGCGGCCATTTTGCCATGATCGCAGGCCCCTGCAGCGTCGAATCCGAGGAGCAGATCATCGAGGTTGCCCAGGCTGTCAAGGCATCCGGTGCCAACATCCTCCGTGGCGGTGCCTTCAAGCCCCGCACCTCCCCCTATGCCTTCCAGGGCATGAAGGGCGAAGGCATCCGCCTGCTTCTGAAAGCCAAAGAGGCCACCAAAATGCCCATCGTCACCGAAATCATGAACATTTCCACGCTGGATCTCTTCGCGGATGTGGATGTGATCCAGGTCGGTGCCAGAAATATGCAGAATTTCGACCTTTTGAAGGAGCTGGGCAAAACCAACAAACCCATCCTCTTAAAGCGTGGCCTTGCGAACACTCTGCAGGAACTTCTCATGAGCGCGGAATACATCATGAGCGAAGGCAACGAAAATGTGATTCTCTGCGAGCGCGGCATCCGCACCTTTGAAACTGCCACCCGGAACACGCTGGACCTGTCCGCTGTATCCGTGCTGCACAACCTCTCCCACCTTCCTGTAGTGGTCGACCCCAGCCATGCCACCGGCAAAGCTTCTCTGGTTGCCCCCATGGCTTATGCGGCAGCCGCAGCCAATGCCGACGGCATCATGATCGAGGTTCATAACAACCCCTCCTGCGCCCTGTGTGACGGCCCTCAGTCCCTGACCCCTGCACAGTTTGACGACTTGAACCGCCGAGTGCGAAAAGTCCGGGAGGCGATCCTGTGAACGTAGGAATTCTGGGATTGGGTCTCATCGGCGGCAGTCTCGCCAGATCCTACGCCATGGACGGTCACACCGTATGCGCCGCCGAGCATGACGAGCAGATGCTCTCCTTTGCCATGCTGGCAGGCGCGGTCCACGGCAAGCTGACCGAAGATACCATTCCCCAATGTGATCTGATCCTGCTGGCCATCTATCCTGAGGGCAGCGCCGCATGGCTGGAACGCAATGCCCATCTCGTGAAAAAAGACGCCCTTGTCATCGACTGCTGCGGCATCAAACGGGAGATTTGCAGTCGGTGTTTCCCCCTTGCGGAAGAATACGGCTTCACCTTCGTTGGCGGCCACCCTATGGCTGGTTCTCAGTTCTCCGGCTTTAAATACAGCCGGGCTGATCTGTTTGTGGGTGCGCCCATGGTGCTGGTTCCACCGGTGTTTGATGACATTTCCCTGCTGAACCGGGTAAAGGAAGCGCTGAAACCTTGCGGATTTGGTTCTTACTCTGTCACCACCGCGGAAGACCATGACCGGATGATCGCCTTCACCTCCCAGATGCCCCATATTTTGAGCAACGCCTTTATCAAATCCCCCACCGCCCTGCGCCATAAGGGCTTCTCCGCCGGCAGCTACAAGGACCTGACCCGGGTCGCTTGGCTGAACGCCCCCATGTGGTCAGAGCTGTTTCTGCAAAACAAAGATTACCTGCTGAACGAGCTGGAATTCTATATCGAAAGCCTGCAGGCCTACCGGAACGCCATCGCAAGCGATGATCAGCAAAATCTGACTCAGCTTCTGGAGGACGGCAAAAAACGAAAGGAGGAGGTGGACGGATGACCACCGTCACAGTCTGCGCCTCAAAGAAATACGATATCAAGATCGGTTCCGGCCTGCTCACCTCCGTGGGTGATGAAGCCGTGAAACTCGGCAAAGCCAAAACCGTCGCCATCATCAGCGACAGCAACGTCTTCCCCCTCTACGGCGGAATCGTGGAAAACAGTCTTAATAACGCAGATTTTTCCGTAGTTTCCTTTGTTTTTCCCGCCGGTGAGGAAAGTAAAAACGGAAATACCTATCTGGAACTTCTGAATTTTCTGGCAATCAACGGCTTGACCAGAAGTGATCTCATCGTCGCCCTCGGCGGCGGTGTCACCGGTGATTTAGCCGGCTTTGCCGCAGCCACCTATCTCCGGGGTATCCGTTTCATCCAGATTCCCACCACCTTGCTGGCGGCTGTGGATTCCTCCGTGGGCGGCAAAACCGCCATCGATTTGCCTGCCGGTAAAAATCTCGCCGGCGCTTTCTGCCAGCCGAGTCTTGTGCTGTGCGATATCGATACCCTGAATACCCTTCCCGAAGATATCTTCCGGGACGGCTGTGCCGAGGTGATCAAATACGGTATCCTCTACGATCCCGACCTCTTCGCCCAGCTGGAACAGGACGGCCTGCATTTCAATCGTGAAAAAATCATCGCTCAATGTGTCCGCTGGAAACGGGATGTGGTCATGGAGGACGAATTCGACACAGGCTTGCGAATGAAGCTGAACCTTGGCCACACCATCGGTCATGGCATCGAAGCCAGAAGCAATTTTTCCCTCTCCCACGGCAAATCCGTGGCCATTGGCATGGCCATCGTAGCCAAAGCCTCCAATTGCCCTGATACAACACGCATCCGCCGTATTTTAGAGCAGTTTGGACTGCCTACCACCACGGACTATCCCGTGGATGACATCTACCGCTATACCCTCTCCGACAAAAAACGATCCGGCGGTGAGATCCATTTGATCCTCCCCCGGCGCATCGGACTTTGCGACATCGTCCCCACCCCCATTGATCAATTAAAATCCTTCATTCAGGCAGGTCTTTGATATGGACATCACCATCCAGCCCCATTCACTCCGGGGCGACCTTACCATTATTCCATCCAAATCCCTTGCCCACCGGTATCTGATCTGCGCTGCCTTCGCAGATCAGCCCACAGATCTTGTGTGCAGCCAGACCAACCGGGACATCGAAGCCACAGCAGATTGCCTGCGCGCCCTTGGCGCCGAGATCACCCGGACGGATTCGGGCTATTGCATATTTCCATGCAACGTCCCCCCTCAAAAAGCCACCCTAAACTGCGGTGAAAGCGGCTCAACTCTTCGTTTTTTGCTGCCGGTTGCATGCGCATTGGGTGTCGAAACCACGTTTATTCTGGAAGGCCGCCTGCCCGATAGACCCCTTTCTCCCCTGTGGGAAGAGCTGGAGCGAATGGGCTGTACCCTAACCCGACCCACGAAAAACACCATTTTGTGTCGAGGAAAGCTGCAAAGCGGCGAATTTACCATCGACGGCGGCGTATCCAGCCAGTTTATCACAGGCTTACTCTTTGCCGCTTCCCTCCTGCCCGGTGAAAGCACTATTTTCGTCAAAGGTCGACTGGAATCGAAACCCTATCTCGACATGACCCGTCAGGCAATGTCAGATTTCGGCATCGCAACCCCCAACTTGTGCATCTGCGGAGGTACGCCTTACCAATCCCCAGCCCGCATCCAAGTGGAAGGCGATTGGAGCAACGGTTCGTTCTTTTCTGCCGCGAATTCGATGGGAAGCGACATAAATATCGCCGGTTTGAACCCAGATTCCCTTCAGGGCGACCGTGCAATTTTAGACCTTCTTCCCCAGCTTAAAACAGGATTTACCACCATTCCTGCTGCGGATATCCCCGATTTGGTACCGATTTTGTCGATCTGCGCCGCTGCCGGTCATGGCGCAGTCTTCACCGATATCCGCCGTCTGCGCCTTAAGGAGTCCGACCGGGTCGCCTCCGTCATCGCCATGGTGGAATCTCTCGGCGGCAGAGCCGAAGCAACGGAAAACACCCTGACCATCCACGGTACTGGCCTACGGGGCGGCACCGTGGACGCCATGAATGACCATCGCATCGCCATGTCCGCCGCCATCGCATCCACTGTCTGCAGGGATTCTGTAACCATTTTAGGCGCAGAATGTGTCAGCAAATCTTACCCTCAATTTTGGGAAGAATTCCGGCGTTTAGGAGGTAATTATGAGCAGTACATACGGTGAAAGTTTAAAACTTTCCATTTTTGGTCAGTCCCATGGGCCAGCCATCGGCATGACGCTGGACGGCATCCCCGCCGGACTGCCCGTTGATTTTGACAAATTACAACAGTTTTTGAACCGAAGAGCCCCCGGGCAGAACGACTGGTCAACACCCCGAAAGGAAGAAGACCGTCCTGAATTTTTGGCAGGCATCCTCGATGGGTTCACCTGCGGCGCACCCATTGCCGCAGTGATTCACAATAATAACACCCGTTCCGGGGATTATGATAACCTCAAAGACTGCCCCAGACCCGGACACGCCGATTACACCGCACAAGTGAAGTACGGCGGTTTTCAGGACGCTGCCGGCGGCGGTCACTTCTCCGGGCGGCTCACCGCTCCCCTGTGTATCGCCGGCAGTCTGTGCAAGCAGTGGCTGGAGGAAATGGGTATCCACATCGGAGCACACATTCTTTCCATCGGAAATGATACGTTTGACCGCAATTTTAACCAAGTTTCCCCAGAAATTGACAGGATTGAAATTAACTTCCCTGTTCTCGATCCCGACTGTGGAGAAAAGATGAGGGAAAGAATCGCATCCACAAAGGAACAGGGCGACAGCGTAGGCGGAAAGATTGAGTGTGCCATCACTGGCCTACCTGTCGGTATCGGCGAACCCATGTTCGGCGGTGTAGAAAGTCGAATTGCCCAGATCATCTATGGAATTCCCGCTGTTAAGGGGCTTTCTTTCGGAGAAATCCTTCCCACCGGCAGTGAAAATAATGACGCTTTTCTCATGGAATCCGGTAAAATCCAAACAGAAACCAATCACTGCGGCGGAATCCTCGGCGGTATCACAAATGGCATGCCGGTAATTTTTCAGGTTGCTATGAAGCCCACACCGTCGATTCCCAAGCCGCAGCAAAGCTTTTCTTTACGTAAGGGCGTGAATCAGGAGCTGGTGGTAAAAGGCCGCCATGACCCCTGCATCGTGCCCAGAGCCGTCCCCGTGGTGGAAGCCGCTGCGGCCATCGCAATTTATGATATGATTCTTGGAAATACCCAGACAAGCAGGAGGAAAAGCCATGGAATTGAGTGAAATTCGTAAAGATATTGACGCTATTGACGAGGAACTTGTGAAGCTGTTCTGTGACAGAATGGCTCTCTCCGCCAAGGTCGCCGACTACAAAAAGGAACACAATCTGCCCATTTTGGTTCCTGCCCGGGAACGGGAGATCCTGAAGGATGTGGCAGAAAAAGCAGGCCCGGAGATGGCAAATTACACCCGGGTGCTGTATTCGATGCTGTTTGAACTGAGCAGAAGCTATCAAAGCAAGCGCAACACCACCACGACCCAGCTGTATCAGCAGATCACCCACTCCATCGACAACACACCCAAGCTGTTCCCCCAACAGGCCATGGTAGCCTGCCAAGGCGTGGAAGGCGCATACTCCCAAATTGCCTGCGAGAAGATCTTCAAGAACCCCATGATCCTGTACTTCAAGTCCTTCGAAGGTGTTTTCAACGCCATTGAGCAAGGTCTGTGTCAATACGGTATCCTGCCCATTGAAAATTCCACCGCAGGCTCTGTCAACAAGGTTTACGATCTGATGAAGAAGCACAATTTCTCCATCGTTCGCACCTATCGGATGAAAGTCGATCATAATCTGCTGGCCAATCGGGGCGCTAAGCTGAATCAGATCAAGGAGATCTACTCCCATGAGCAGGCCATCAACCAGTGCAGCGGCTTCCTGCAAAGTTTGCCCGGTGTCACTGTGATTCCGGTAGCCAATACTGCCGTGGCAGCAAAAATGGTGGCCGAATCCGGCCGCATGGATGTTGCCGCCCTGAGCAGCCGGAGCTGCGCGGAGCTATATAACCTTGTGAATCTGGCCGGTTCTGTGCAGGATCAAGGCAATAACCACACCCGGTTCATCTGCATCAGCAAAAATCTGGAGATCTACCCCGGCTCCGACAAGACCAGCATCATGATGATCCTCCCCCATCGGCCCGGTTCCCTGTACCGGGTTCTGGCAAGGCTCTACACCCTTGGCATCAATGTTACTAAGCTGGAATCCCGTCCCCTGCCCGACCGGGAGTTTGAATTCATGTTCTATTTCGATCTGGAAACCTCCATCTACTCCGAAGAATTTGTGCAGCTCATGTGCGAACTGGACGAGTTCTGCGAGGAATTCAAGTATTTAGGAAGCTACAACGAGGTGGTTTGATGAAAACCGGGCTATTGGGCAGAAAACTGGGACACAGCTACTCCCCCCAGATTCACCGCAATTTCGGAAACTACGACTATTCCCTGTTCGAGAAAGAACCGGAAGATGTGGAGGAATTTCTGAAGAACGGGGATTTTTCTGCCATAAATGTTACCTATCCATACAAAAAAACTGTAATGCCCTACTGCAAGCTGACGTCGGTTGCAGAAAAGATCGGCGCGGTAAATACCATCGTAAGGCAGCCGGACGGTACTCTGCTGGGACATAATACAGACTATTTCGGCTTCTACTCTATGGTGAAGCGTAGCGGACTGAATCCTGCCGGGAAGAAATGTCTGGTTCTCGGCAGCGGCGGCGCTTCCGCAACCGCTGTGGCCGCTATGATGGAAATGGGTGCGCGGGTCGTAGTCATCTCCCGGAACGGTGGCGACAATTATACCAATCTCAATCGCCACGCCGACGCCGCCATAGTGTGCAACTGCACCCCGGTGGGAATGTATCCCAATACAGGCATCAGTCCGGTGGAATTGGATCAATTCCCGGCACTGGAAGGTGTGCTGGATGTTATCTACAATCCAGCCAAGACGAAACTCCTGCTGGATGCGGAAAAACGAGGTCTTGTCACCATGAATGGACTGTGGATGCTGGTGGCGCAGGCCAAGGAGGCTTCCGAGTGGTTCACAGGCAGCCAGCTTCCCGATGACTGCATCGAAAACGTATATCAAAAACTGCGTCTGGAAATGGAGAACATCATTCTCATCGGCATGCCCGGATGCGGCAAGTCCACCATTGGCAAAGCACTGGCAGAGCATCTGGGAAAAGAATTTGTGGATGCAGATTCGGTGCTGGAAAAGGCTGAGGGCAGACTCATTTGCCAAATCATCCCGGAAGATGGGGAGGATTATTTTCGGAAGTTGGAGTCACAGACCCTCGAACTGCTAGGCAAACAGTCCGGACTGGTCATCGCAACCGGCGGCGGATGCGTGACCAGAGAAGAAAACTTCCCGTATCTTCGGCAAAACGGTCGGATCTTCTGGCTGCAGCGGGATCTCGAACTGCTTCCCACTGACGGACGGCCTCTTTCCCAGATGAACAAACTGGAAGACCTGTATTCGAAGCGAGAACCGCTGTATCGGAAGTGGTCAGACCATATCATTGACAACCATGGAGCAGAAAGTTTGACTGTTGAACGGATTTTGACCATTCTGGAGGGAAATTCATGAAGATTCTGGTAATCAACGGCCCGAACATCAACATGCTGGGTATCCGGGAGCCGGGTATCTACGGAACGAACACCTACGGTGACCTGCTGGCACTGATTCAGACTTCTGCCAAGGAGATGGGTGTGCAGGTCAAGCACTTCCAATCCAATCACGAAGGCGCCATCGTGGATGAAATTCAGGCGGCTTATGGAAAATTTGACGGAATCGTCATCAATCCGGCGGCATACACCCACACTTCCGTGGCTATTCTGGATGCGCTGAAGGCAGTGGGAATCCCGGCAGTGGAGGTTCACATTTCGGATGTGGATAACCGGGAGGAATTCCGGAAGATCTCCTATGCCGGCCTTGCATGTGTCAAAACCATCAAAGGCCACGGCCTGCAGGGCTATCGGGAAGCTATGGAATACTTGGTTGCGCAATACGGATGAGAAAACCGGCTGTCAAATGACAGCCGGTTTCTTCTTATTCTACAGATTTCAGTGCTTCCGCCATATTGATCTTCTCCAACTTGAAGTAGAACACGAAATCTACAATAACCGCGGAGAGTACCGTGAGCAGCACGGAATACAGATATGAGGGCGGCAGAGCGATATCCTTGAACCACACCATATCGATCTTGATCTGGCTCATAACAAACATCAGAAGGAATTTGCCTAAAATCAAGCCGAGGAGTGCGCCAATTGCGGTCAGGGACAGGTTTTCCTTGAAAACATAGGCAGCGGTTTCGCCGGAATTGAAGCCCAGAACCTTGATGGTCGCGATTTCCCGGATGCGTTCATTGATGTTAATATTGGTCAGATTATACAGCACGATGGCTGCAAGCAAGCCAGCGCAGAAGACGATGACCCAGACCACCAGATCCAGTGCATCCATCAAACTTCTGACCATATTGGCAAAATCGTCGCTGACGGAGACATTCATCACGTCTTCAATATCCGCGATCCGGGCGCTCACAGAATAGACGTCCGCATCTTCTGCCACCTTAATAAATGCCATCTGCTGCGCAGGCAGCTCTCCCCACTGATCCAGAATGGATTCCGGAGAGACAATTGCGTAGTTTTCCACATGGTTGTCATAGATACCGGAAACGGTCAGTGTCAGCATCTGCATTTCTGCGTTGCGCATACGGATGGTGTCGCCGGTGTGGATACCCATCGCTTCCGCTACACCCACGGAAAGAAGCACTTCTCCCCCGGCGGGTGTTTGCAATTGGGTATCGCCGCTGTAAAGGTGGATAAACTCACGCACCTCAGGTTCGGCGGCAATGAGGTAGATCTCCTTGGTATGACCATCGTGTTCCAGCTCGATGCTGGTCTGGTGGTAGAACTGGATGGCTGTAGCGTCCCGGCCAACCTCCTGTCGGAAGGCTGCCTGGTCGTCCTCCGTCTGTCCATCCCGAAAATAGACAGTCATATCATAGACGGTAACATTCTCGAACTGGAAATCCACCACATTGACGATGGAGTCCCGAAGACCAAAACCGGTAAGCAGCAGAGCTGTGCAGCCACCGATGCCCACCAGCATCATGGCCAGCCGCTGGCGGTAGCGGAAGATATTGCGAATGGTGACTTTATTCAGGAAACTGATCTTATTCCAGAAAGGAAGGTACTCCAGCAAAATCTTTTTTCCCGGATCCGGTGCTTTGGGACGGATCAGCTCCGCAGGCTCCTCCCGGAGCGTTTTGCGGCAACAGTACCATGTAACCAGCAGCATCGCCGCGGTGTACACCGCTACCACGATGCCACAGAGCCACCAGTTAAACTGCAGAATAATCTCATCCGTGAGCAAAAGCATGATCTTATAAGCTTCCCAGAGGATCGTCGGGAAGACCATACTGCCGAGAAGAACACCCAAGCCGCAGCCTACCACCGCGCCGCTGCCGGCGTAAAACAGGTACTTTCCGATGATAGCTGCGTTACTGTAGCCCAAGGCTTTCAACGTTCCGATCTGTGTACGTTCTTCGTCGATCATCCGGGTCATGGTGGTGATGCACACCAGCGCGGCAACCAGCAGGAAGAAAGCCGGGAATACCCGGGCAACACCCTGAACAATATCCGAGGAGCTTTCCAGCGAATTATAACCCAGATTGCTGTTGCGATCCAGAACATAAACATCACCGGTGATGCCGTCGATGGTCTTGCGTGCATCAGCAAGCTGCATTCTTGCGTCCACAAGTTGGGTTGCGGCATCCTGAAGCTGATTCTCGGCATCCAGAACGCCCTGCTCATACTCTCTTTTCCCGTCGGCCAGTTGCTGACGTCCGGTTTCTAGGGCCGCTTTTGCTTCCCGAAGCTGAAGTTCCGCAGCTGCCAACTGATTTCTGCCATCGGCAAGCTGGGCCTCAGCGGATTGGAGTGCTTCCTCGGTGGTGGCAAACTGGGCATCCAGTGCCGCCCGGGAGTCTGCGATGGTCTGCAAGGTGTCTTCGAGAGCAGAAACCTCCACGGCAACAGGGTAGCGCCTCAGCACCAATTCCTGCCGCTGACGATAAAGCTCAGCAAGCTGCTCCAAATTCGGCTGAACCTGCGCAGTGAGTTCATCTCTTCTGGGAAGCAATTCATCCCGCTCAGCAACCGCACTTGCATAGCGGCTGTTCAAATCGGTAAGGGCGCTTTCCAATTGTGCGATCAGCTCTGCGTTGACGTTGGGAAACCGTTTCGCTGCATCCAAGGCTCTTTGGGTGCTGCGGATAGCAGATTCCAGACCGGGTATGGTGAGATTAAGCTGACCCAACCGGAATTCCACCTGACGGAGTTCATCAACGCCGCCGCTGAGCTGCTGGAACTGATCATCCAGCGCGGCGATCTCATCATCGATCACCTGCAGGCGGGCGGCTGCAGAGGCATAGTTGTTCTGCGCCTGGGTCTGGGCCAAGTCCAGCGGACGATAGGCAGCCGCTTTGGAAAATTCCAGCAACTCACGGCCGGACTGAACCATTTTTTCTGTCTGCTCCAGTGTCTTTTTTCCCTCGGCAAGCTGGGATTCGCCGGAGGGAATCTGCTTCTCGGCCGCAAGAATCTTCTTTTCCGCCGCATCGAGCTGTGCCTTGGCATCCGTAAGTTCCATTACTGCCTGATATTTTCCCTCCAGGTAGTCCCGGTAGCCCTGCTGGTATTGCACAAGGCCGTCTTCATACTCGGCTTCCGCTTCCACGAGAACCTGTTCCCTGCGCGCCTCCACCAAAGGCTTCAGAAGCGGCTCTAATCGCTCTGCCGCAGATTCCATAGCCAGATTATACTCCTCGGTGTAGACATCGTAGCTGCCGGGGATGGTGATATGGATCTCGGTATAGTAGTCTACATCAAAGGCATTTCGGGGCAGGAAGAAATAGCCGCTCAGGCTTCCGCTGCCCACGGTTGTGGTGCCGCGGTTCAAGTCCATGTACAAAGGAGTGGATATATAGCCCACCACAGTGTATGTACGGCTGTTCAGTGATTCCAATACATCATCGGAATTCTCATCGGAAAGGGTCACAGTCGTTCCGAGGATGCTGTCGTCGGCATGGAATCCATCTGCAAGGCACTCGTCGGGTTTTTGGGGCATGCGTCCCCCAATCAACCGGAGCCGGTTGATGGTCTCCGGCATGGCATAGAAGCGATGGACCGTATTGTCATCGGCTTTCCCTACCCGAACGATCACGTCCTGATAGATCAGACCTTCCGCATCGACCACGCCTTCCATACCGGCAATCTCATTGACATGGTCTAAATCCCATCCGACACTGCTGACCAATCGCAGGTCGAACATATTCTGGTCGTCCATGTACTTCTGTCCCGTGGCGATCATATCCGACTTAGTCATCAGCAGGCCAACAAACATGCTGGCGCCCAAGCCGATGATGGCAACGATGGCCACATAGCGGCCGAGGGACTTTCGTATGGATCGATACAGATTTTTCCGCATCATATTTCGTTTCATTACCATTCAATCTCCGCAATATCCATAGGATGTTCGTTGAGTTTAACAGAACTGATGGTACCGCTGCGTACCTGGATCACACGGTCTGCCATATCGGTCAGCGCACCGTTATGGGTAATGATGATAACAGTCATACCGGTCTTCCGGGCTGTATCCTGGAGAAGTTTCAAAATCGCCTTGCCGGTCTGGTAGTCCAGAGCGCCGGTAGGCTCATCACACAGCAGGAGTTTCGGGTTCTTTGCCAGCGCACGGGCAATGGCCACGCGCTGCTGCTCACCGCCGGAAAGCTGGCTGGGGAAATTCTTCATCCGCTCTTCCAGTCCCACATCCTTAAGGACCTGGGCCGCGTCCAGCGGGTTTTTACAAATCTGATTGGCAAGCTCCACATTCTCCAAGGCAGTCAGATTGCCCACGAGGTTATAAAACTGGAACACAAAGCCCACATCGTGACGGCGATAGTTGGTAAGCTGCTTACGATCCAACGCAGATATTTCCTTTCCATCCAGATAGACTTTGCCGGTGGTCAGGGTGTCCATGCCGCCAAGGATATTCAGCAGGGTGGTTTTGCCCGCGCCGGAAGGACCGACAATGACCACCAACTCACCTTTCTCGATTTCAAAAGATGTATCATGGAGGGCTTTGATCTCCACCTCACCCATATGGTATGTTTTACCCACATCGCGAAATTCCACAAATGCCATAACACTCACTCCAAACCATATTTTTCTAATTGTATTGTATCATAGATCAACACCTTTTTGGAAACAAAATATGAATTTCTTTTTTGTGTAAAACAGAAAATACGCCGGGATACCCCGGCGTATTTCGCGTTCAGGATGTTTTTTTGAAGACAAAAAGTTTACTCCCCACATAATTGAGCAGCACCACGAGGACACTGGTTGCCAGTTTCCAAAGATTTCCGTTCCAGCCCAGAATATCCACCGTTAGAAAGAGGATCCATGTCTCCGCCGCGCCGGAGCCGATGCGGCAGCCTAGGAAACGAGCCAGCTCCGGAAAAACGGTTTTCGCAGACCAGTCGTGGCTCTTGAACACGAAGGGCTTATTGGTCAGGTAGGCAAAAGCTACCGCCGCCACCCAGGCGATGACATTGCTCACGGTCGCACTGAAATTCAGCAGATTATAGCAAGGCAGATAAACCAGATAATTTACCGCCGTGGTCAGTGCGCCGAAGACAAGATAAATCACCAGGTCATAGTGAGCGGTGATCATGGTTTTTAGTTTGGTCAGCATAGTTTCTCTCCATTGTTTCATATTGGGATTATTTTACCCCAATTCGCAGCGGATGTAAAGAAAAAACTCCCACAACGGATGTGGGAGTTTCTTGTAGCTTATTCGCTGCGCAGGGCGATGACAGGATCTTTCTTGGCTGCCTGTTTGGAGGGAATCAGACCGCCGATCAGTGTCAAAATCATGCTCAGCACAATGAGGATCACCGCATTGCCTGCAGGAAGCTGGGCATTGATGGCCATGTTGCCCGTAAGGCTGTGGATGATGCTGTTGATGGGAATATTCAGCAGCAGTGTCACACCCACGCCGATCAGACCCGAACAGAGGCCAATGATGAAGGTCTCCGCATTGAACACCTGCGAAATGTTCCGCTTGGATGCGCCGATGGCCCGCAGAACACCGATTTCCTTGGTGCGTTCCATGACGGAAATATAGGTGATAATGCCGATCATGATGGAGGAAACGATCAGAGAAACCGACACAAACGCGATCAGAACATAGCTGACACTGTCGATGATCGTCCGCACGGAGGACATCATGATGCCCGTCAGATCGGTATAGCGGATCACCTGATCATCCATTCCGGCGGCTTCCATTTTTTCATTGTAGTCGTCCAGGAAGCGAATAAAGGCTTCCTTTCCTTCAAAATCCACAAAGTACAGCGAGATGCTGACAGGCTCAGCAGCATCGGCATAGCCCAATGCTTTCAGATTGGACTCCGCGGTGGACTCCTTGGTGGAACCGGACATCGCTTCCATGAGTCGGCGCAGGTCCTCTTCCGTCATATTGAACTGGAATGCGGAAGCAATCTTCTCCTCATTGACATAGAATACGCTGCCCATATAGCCCATGACCACATCGCCGAAGCCCTCCATATAGCGCAGGATGGTGCCCTGCACCTGAGACTCAGCCATTTTTCCCGCCATCACGGCAGCGGTGCCGGAAACCACCGTATTTTCGGAGAATTGGGACACGATCTGCTCCACATCGGCAGAGGTAATGGGGGCATACAGCTGAGAAATATCGGTATCCGGGAGGATTCCCTCCGGAGGTGCACCGTCAGGAAGGGTGTCATCGGGAATCGTCTCACCGGGCGTCGGATCCTCCGGAGCGGGTTCAGAAGGGGTATCCTCCTGCTCCGTCAGCAGCGCAGGTGTAGCTGTCGGTTCGGCGGTCATATTCCGGGATACATAGTCCGTGAGCATAGCCACCAGCAAGGAACGGTACACATCCGGGTAAGAATCAGCAGGCAGATCGTATTTGGTGGCCAGAGATTGGATCAATGCGGAGGCATTCTCGCTGGCAAGGTAGCCGTCCACAATGCCCTCCACATCCGCAAGACGGAGTTTGGCTGCACCGGTTTCATCCGCATTGGTAGAAATGTAGCTGCTCAGCATATTGGATGCCAGTGCTTTCAGTGTGTTCTTGAAATCCGCCTGCGCTGGGGCGGTATCCCGGTTCACGGCATCCTGAGCCTTGGACATATAGTCGCTGAACATATTCATGATGGACTCCATGCTGATATTCATGCCAAAAGCAGAAGATAGTGCATCACCGTCTACGGTGATCATATTCTCGAAATTCAAGCCCTGCTGCCGATCCGAGCCAAAGGGCTGTCCGGTGAAAACATCCACAGAAGGGTCGGCTAGCTGCGCCTGCACGATGGGAGAATCCTTCGCAGCGGCAATGATATGGCCGGTAAGATCGCTGCGATAGGCAATACCGGCAGTCAGTGCGGTGGTGGAAACACCCTCTTTGGGGCAAACAATGCCCACGATGCGAAGTTCCATACCTGTGTCGATCTGCTTGCGCATATAGGCTTCATCGGTGGACATGTTCTCCCAAACGTTGTACTCCTGATTAAAACGATACTGGGCAGAGGCCGGTATCATGCGGAATTTAAGCGCCATCAAATCATCGTAGGTCCACTCCATGGGCTGGCTGAGCGCATCGGGATCCAGTGTTTCACCGCGCATAACCGTTGAAATCAGCTCGTTCAGTTCGGCAGGGTCTTTCATACCCAAAGTATAGGCCATATAGTCCGTGATCTGGTGGGGATCAGACAGAACAACGATCAGCTCGTCGTACTTTTCCGGCCATCTGCCCTGCAGTACATCGTACTGACTTTCCAGCATAGCCCGATTATCCAGCATTTCGTGGAAAAGATCCGTATCCATGTAGGCAGACATGGCAGTGTTTCCGGTAATGTCACCAAAGAGCGTGCCGGGATTTACCTGCAGAATGGGCTGCTGGGGATCATCCCGGAAAATCAGAGGTTTGACGCCGTAGCTGTAGCTGATGGCGTTGATGGTTTCATCCACCTGATCGTAATTTTCGTCCAAATAGGTTTTGAAGGAGCGCAGGTCGTTGGTGCCGATCTGGGCGAACATCTGATAGATCATCTGCTGCTCCACCAGGACGCCGTCGGGCGCTTCGGCTGCCTGCTGGGCGGTGGTGCCGAAAGCTGCCATAGCAGCGCCCATATTGGCAGTCTCCGTCTGGATCACAAGAGGATAATTGGAGAGGGTGTCCTCCTGAATCTGGTCGATGTAGTATTGGAAGCCGGTGCTCAAGGACATGATCAGAGCAATGCCAATGATGCCGATAGAACCGGCAAAAGCCGTTAGTAAGGTTCTTCCCAGCTTGGTCTTCAGATTGTTGAAACTCAGGGAAAGGGCTGTTAGGAAGGACATGGAAGATTTGCCCATGTTCTTGTGGGTAGGAGGCGCAACATCCGCAGCAGACACCTCATAAGGATTGGTGTCGCCAATGATTTTGCCGTCTTTCACCCGGACGATGCGGTTTGCATATTCCTCCGCAAGCTCCGGGTTGTGGGTGACCATGACCACAAGGCGATCTTTGGCCACTTCCTGCAGAAGATCCATGATCTGAACGCTGGTTTCAGAGTCCAGAGCGCCGGTAGGCTCGTCGGCGAGGAGGATATCGGGATTATTGACCAGAGCGCGGGCAATGGCAACACGCTGCATCTGACCGCCGGACATCTGGTTTGGGCGCTTATGGAGCTGATTGCCAAGACCCACCTGCTCCAGAGCCTTTGCGGCACGCTTGCGGCGCTCGGCACGGGAGACGCCGGAAATAGTCAGAGCCAGCTCGACGTTGGCCAGAACCGTCTGGTGAGGGATCAGATTATAGCTCTGGAAGACGAAACCGATGGTATGGTTACGATAAGAGTCCCAGTCCCGGTCATTATACTTCCGGGTGGAGATGCCGTTGATGATCAGATCGCCGCTGTCATAGCGGTCAAGACCGCCGATGACGTTCAGCAGCGTGGTCTTACCGGAGCCGCTGGGACCCAAAATGGCCACAAATTCATTGTCCCGGAGGGTCAGACTGACACCGTCCAGAGCTGTCTGCACCAGTTCACCGGTGACATACTGCTTTCGGATATCCTTGATTTGGAGCATGGGATACACCCTTTCTTACCGTTCATTCGTAATTACTAATTATTATAATTTTTATAGGAAGGAATATCAAGTATAGGCAGAAAATCTTTACGATACGTTAATAATTTAGCGGCCCCGGAGAATTTCCGGAGCCGCTGGTTGGGTTATGAATGATCAGTCTACGCAGACAATGCCGTCATCCTTGACGGTGATGGTCATGCCGTCCTTGGCGTAGGCCAGGAATTCATCGCCTAAGCTGTCCACGACGGGCATATTCACGCCATCCAGCCAGACAGAAGCGAGAATCGAGCCGGCGGCTGCCAGAGAGTCGATGGGCTTACTGAACAGCATACAGGCAGGCTGGCGCTCCATGGCACAGGCGCAGTACAGCACCAGTCCGCCGGTGGTAGAGCCGATGGTCTGGGGCAAGCACAGAGCCTTGCCCAGCATCTGCTTGTTGTACAGATCGGGATTGTTCTGGTCACCGCAGGTGGCCTTCTTATCGCCAAACTGCAGAGCCTTCTGGAAGGATGCCAGGGTGTTCAGACCACCGTGGCTGACCAGTGCAGGAGCGGTGACGGTACCGGGCGCAACAACACGGCCTTTAAATTCTCTCATACCGATTACACTCCTTTCGTGATCTTATCGAGGATCTGGGCCTCGGTGTAATAGCGGGCGGTGGTATAGGTGCGCAGCTTATTGGAGCTGGTGATGACGCTCATGGAACCGCAGAGGGGGTTATTCATGTACATCAGCGGGCAAATATAGCTCAGCACCACGCCAGTGGCTGCCAGCCGGGCGGCATAGGGTGTCTTCTCGAACTCCTTCTTCACCGCGGGGGCGGTGGTAAAGACGGTGGGGATCAGAACCTTCTGGTTGCCGGAGGCCTTCAAACCCTCCTCTACCCGATCCGTCCAATCTTTTAACTGCTGCAGGCTCATATGGGGGCAGCCAACGAAGCAGAGCTTGGGCTTAGCATTGGGGTTCTTCCAAATGACGGGGTACTCACGCTGGACACGCTCCAGCTCCGCATCGTCGATGACGTAGACCTGTGCGCCTTCCGTCACCAGAGATGCGCCCAGTTCCTTGGCTTCGGGGGTCAGATTCTCGATATGGTACAGGCCCACGGCACCGTTGGAGGCGGTGGCTGCACCGAAGTCCTTAAGGTAGGCACAGTTTTCGTCGTTCAGCTCAGTTCCCAGCCACTTTTCCATGCCGGTGATATAGGGAACATCCTCCATGACCTTCATACCGATGGCAGAGCCCAGAAGCTGGGCTTCGGGCTTGCGCTTGCAATCCACCTTGATGACCCATGTAGCCTTACGGCCCTCATCGGTAAGCAGGCCGAAGTGAGGCACGAAGCCGGCGATAGAGCCCATGATGTCCATGATGCCGGAATTACGGTTGCACCGGGCGCCCAGGACGGAGTTGGCGTAAACCACCGCGGAGGACTCTGCCCAGCTTAAGACATCACCCTTGCCGGGCTTGTTGCCCACCTGATCTAAGTAGCAGGCGCAGGTGAAGGCATCCTCATTCATGAGGCCCAGCTCGTTAAGCTGCTTTTCGTAGGATTCCTGCTTGGAATACATGATCTTATTAAAAATGAAATTCTGCAGGAAGTTGGCAGGGACGTTCTTGTCCACAGGACGGGGATCCACGGAGAACTGCTGGGAGGACACCACTCCGGCATCGATGAGCTGCTGCATGAGGTCAAACACAGGTTTCATCATCTTCAGGCCGAAGGAGGTGACCAAGTGGTTATATTCGGAGGTGACAGGAACCATTTTGTCAGCGCCGAAGGTGTCGCCATACATGACCAGAGTCTTCATGACCTTGGCCATGGTCTCGCCCTTGGAGCCATCCAGAATGGCCTGCTGTTCAGGGGTTAAGTACATAGTTTTCTTCCTTTCTTACAGCTTCATGCAGACATCCCATGCCTGCCAGATGACGGTACGCAGGTTGCCCACCTTGCTGGCATCGCCCACGATGTGGACGTGCTTACCCTTCTCGGCGATGGGCGCAGGTCTGTAGCCGGTGGACAGGATCACGGAATCTGCCTTGATCTTGAATTCCACACCGTTTTTATCCATGACGGTGACACCGTCTTCATAAACACGCTTTAAAGAGGTCTCCAGATGGACAGGCACCTTGTTGGTCTTGAAGAAGTCACGCAGGTAGCTGGAGTTTGCCAGAGCCACGCCGGTGACGGCGATCAGGTCGTCCTTCATCTCCACGATGGTAGGATTCTTGCCCTGCAGGTACAGCTCGTAGGCGATCTCGCAGCCGGTCAGGCCGCCGCCGATGATCACCACATCGTCGCCCACCTTCTTCTTGCCCAGCAGGAAGTCCACAGCCTGGATGCCGTTGTCGATGCCCGGCACGGGGATGCGGTTGGCCTTGGAGCCGGTGGCGATGATAACTTCATCGGCATCGATATCGGAAATATCCTTGACCTCGGCGTTGAGTTTTACATCGATCGGATACTTGGCAATCTCGCGCTTATACCAGGTAATCAAATCTCTGTCCTTTTCCTTAAAGGAGGGGGCTGCTGCTGCGATAAACACGCCGCCAAGCTCCTCGCCTTTTTCGTACAAGGTGACCTTATGACCACGCTTTGCCAGCACCAGCGCGGACTCCATGCCGCCGATGCCGCCGCCGATGACCACGATGTTCTTGGGACGACGGGCAGGCTTCAGCTTGTACTTCTTGGACTGCATAGTGGTGGGATTCAGGGCGCAGCGGGCAAGGCCCATGGTATCCTTCAGATCCTGCGCATTGGCATGGCCCTTATAGCTGCAGAAATTGAAGCATCCGGAATGGCAACAGATGCAGGGCTTGATGTCCTCCAGACGGTCTTCGATGAGCTTAGTGATCCACTCGGGGTCGGTAAGGAACTGACGGGCAATACCCACACCGTCGATCCGGCCATCGGCAACAGCTTCCGCGCCCACATCGGGCTCCATACGACCGGCACAGACCACAGGGATGTCCACAAACTTCTTAATGTGGGCAACGTCCTCCAGATTACAGTTCTGGGGCATGTACATGGGCGGATGGGACCAGTACCAGGAGTCGTAAGTGCCGTTGTCGGCATTGAGCATATCGTAGCCGGCATCCTGCAGATACTTGGCGGCCTTTTCAGACTCGGCCATGTTGCGGCCCTTCTCCACATAAGTTTCGCCAGGGAGCGCGCCCTCACGGAAGTCCTTGACCTTGGATTCAACTGAGTAACGCAGGGACACAGGAAAATCGTTGCCGCAGGCGGCCTTGATCGCCTGAACAACTTCTACAGGGAAGCGGTAGCGGTTTTCGAAAGAGCCGCCGTATTCGTCGGTACGGTGGTTGGTCCACTCCATGGTGAACTGATCCAGTAGGTAACCCTCGTGAACAGCATGGACTTCCACGCCGTCAACGCCGGCGTCCTTGCAGAGCTTGGCGGTCTTGGCGAAGGCCTCAATAATCTCGTGGATCTGCTCCACGGTCATCTCGGGTGTGGTGATCTCCGGGTCCCAGCGGGAAGGCAGAGGACTGGGGCTCGCCAGCTCATGGCTGGTGTCGATAATCGGCTTAGCAATCGTCCGCAGGATCTTATTTTTGTGGATCGGTGCCACCAGATCGGTGATGGCCCAGGAACGGCCCATGCCGGCGGTGAGCTGAATGAAAAGCTTGGCTCCGGTGGCGTGGATCTCGTCCATAAAGACCTTCAATTCTTCGAACATCTTGGGATTCTGCCACAGCCACTTACCCCAGAAAGTATCCCGCAGAGGTGCGATGCCGGGGATGATCAGGCCGACGTTGTTCTTGGCCCGCTCCAGAAAGAAGTTTGCCGCTTCCTTGTCGAACTTACAGCCGGTGAGCTCAAACCAGCCGAACAGAGACGTGCCGCCCATAGGACACAGGACAATGCGGTTTTTGATCTCCACATTACCCACCTTCCAAGGGGTAAATAGGGCTTCATATTTCGCTTCCATTTGTCAAAACCTCCAATTTTAGAGTTGTTTTCATCAACTTTTACGACAATAATTATAATGCATGTGGAGAATTCTGTCAAGTCGCGAACCCTCATGGTTCCTTCAGCAAAACAGTCCAATGTCGGTCTTTTGGGTAGCGAAAACCGCTCATGGAGCTACGCACTGCACCCTCGTTGTTCATCTTTGCCTCCTGTTGTTCCTGCTTTAGGAAAATACGCAGCTTGTTGACTCCCACCGGAGGGGCTTCCATCCCCATAAAAGGCCTGATTTCGTGTTGTAATAATATTAACTAAAATTGCGTCCATTTTGGGCGATTTATACATAGCTTGTGCAGTCTGTACAAGGAGTGGTAAAATCGTATTTTGGCTTTGTGTGTAGTTGCCAAAGGAAATTTCGCCTTTTTACCATAAATCACCAAAAATAACAGTTGATGGTAAATATGAACAAATTGGAAACGTTTATTTTTACATTTGCAACATTTGCGGAAACAAAAGCATTCCCATATAATCGTGGTGGCTAAATTTTACGCGACAAAATTAAGGAGGAAAAGAAAAGCATGCGCACTACTACCAAACGTTTGCTGAGCCTGGTCATGGTCATCGCCCTGATGCTGACCCTGGCTCCCATGTCTGTCTTCGCGGCAGGCACCAAGACCGTCTACTTCCAGAACAACTGGATGTGGACCGATGTCCGCATCCACTACTGGGGCAGCAGCAGCTCCCCCGATACCACCTGGCCTGGTGTCCGGATGACCAAGGTTGGCACCGAAGCCAACTATGATGTCTACAAGGCAGAGGTCCCTGCCGACGTTACCGGCATCATCATCAATGGTGTCAAGGACGACGGCTCCGGCAACCGGGATCAGACCCCCGACATCACCAGCATCCAGACCGGCGTCTGCTACTACA
>JAGKTU010000026.1 GCA_021153265.1 Clostridia bacterium | reverse complement strand
ATACTCGGAAGTGTGGGGATTCAGTGCATACTGGACGTTGCAGCCGCCCTCGATCTTCAGTTCCCGGATGATCTTGATGGCGGAGTCGTTGAGCATCTTCTGATCCTCGGGGGAGAGGGTCATGATGGGAGCCACCACCAGAGAGTCGCCGGTGTGGACGCCCACGGGATCGATGTTCTCCATGCCGCAGATGGTGATGGCATGGTCATTGGTGTCACGCATGACCTCGAACTCGATCTCCTTGTAGCCCTTGACGGACTTCTCAATCAGAACCTGATGAACAGGGGAGAGGTTGAAAGCGTTGATGCCGACCTCGACCAGCTCTTCCTCGCTGTAGGCGAAGCCGCCGCCGGTGCCGCCCAGAGTGAAGGCGGGACGCAGAACAACGGGATAGCCGATGCGCTTGGCAGCCTCCTTGGCCTCCTCCAGAGAGTAGGTGATCTCGGAGGGAATGACGGGCTCGCCGATGGACTCGCACATTTCCTTGAACAGCTCCCGGTCCTCAGCCCGCTCGATGGAGGCGGAGGAAGTACCCAGCAGTTCCACGCGGCATTCCTTCAGGATGCCCTTCTTTTCCAGCTGCATGGCCAGATTCAGACCGGTCTGACCGCCGATGCCGGGGATGATGGCGTCGGGACGCTCGTAGCGGATGATCTTTGCCACATATTCCAGAGTCAGAGGCTCCATGTAGACCTTGTCGGCGATGATGGTATCGGTCATGATGGTAGCGGGGTTCGAGTTGCACAGAACCACCTCGTAGCCCTCTTCCTTCAGTGCCAGACAGGCCTGAGTGCCTGCGTAGTCAAACTCTGCAGCCTGACCGATGACGATGGGGCCGGAGCCGATGATCAGGATCTTCTTAATGTCCGTTCTCTTTGCCATTGTAAGTGTCCTCCTAGAAATCTATATCAAAGTGAAGTGTATACCAGTTTGCCGTCGCAGACGGTGGCGACGCATTTGCCGCAGATTTTCCAGCCGGCGAAGGGTGTAGCCTTACCCATGGAGAGGAAATCTGCCGGGTCGACGGTGGATTCCTCTTCCAGATCCCACACGGTAAAGTCGCTGCCGTTTTCGATACCGAAGCGCTCCCGGGGATTCTTTACCAGCAGGTCGATGAGTTTCTCCAGCGTAATCACGCCGGTTTTCACCAGATAGGTGTAGCAAATGGGGAAAGCGGTCTCGATGCCAACCACGCCGAAGGCGCTCTTGGCAAGACCTCTGCTCTTTTCCTCTGCAGAGTGGGGGGCATGGTCGGTGGCGATCATGTCGATAGTGCCGTCTAAGATACCCTGCACCAGCGCGTCCCGATCCTCCTTGCTTCTCAGCGGGGGATTCATCTTGAAGCGGCCGTCTTCCTGCAGATAGGAATCGTCCATTACCAGATAGTGTGGCCCGGTCTCGCAGGTCACATCCACGCCCCGTGCCTTTGCCTGCCGAATGACCTCCACGCTCTCTTTTGTGGAGATGTGGCAGACGTGATAAGCGCAGCCGATCTCTTCGACGAGCTTCAAGTCCCGTTCAATCTGCAGCCATTCGCTTTCTGAGCAGATGCCTTTGTGGCCGTGGGCCTTGGCGTATTCTCCGTCATGGATGTAGCCACCCCGGAGCAGTTCGTTGACCTCGCAGTGGGCCACGATCATTTTGCCCAGCTTTTTGGCCCGGATCATAGCCTGCCGCATCATCTCGTCAGACTGCACGCCCCGTCCGTCGTCGGAGAAGCCGATGACATTGGACGCCATGCCTTCCAGATCCGCCAGAGTTTCACCCTTTTCGCCCACGGTGATGGCACCGTAGGGATACACATGGATGATACCGGCCTCTTCGATCAGGTCAAGCTGCTGATTCAGATGTTCCACGCTGTCCGGCACGGGATTTAAGTTGGGCATGGTGCAAACGGCAGTGTAGCCGCCCCGGGCGGAAGCGTAAGAACCGCTGCGGATGGTCTCTTTATAAGAAAAGCCCGGCTCACGGAAATGCACATGCACATCACAAAAGCCGGGAAACACCGCATAACGGGAAGAATTGAAGCAGGAAAAATCAGGGGAGGAAATAGCGGCACAGATTCCGTTGGAAACAGCAACCCCAGCGGAACCGGTGATGACCTTTGCCTTCAGGTTAGTCATAGGAATCTCCTTTCTGCCTAAAAAAATGTCCTGCCGATGGCGGCAAGACAAACATAATTGCTCTGGCTGATCCATATGGTCAGCCTGCCGCATTTATCCTTGCGATTATAGCATACGGCGCGGAATTTGTCAAACCAAAAACGAAAAATAAGCGCGCTGCATTTTTGTGCAGCGCGCTGAATGTGTTTTACCGGCGGAACCAGGTGTCTTTGGAGAACAGTACCAGAATGGGGAAGATCTCAAGTCTGCCGGCCAGCATGGCCCAGCTTAAGACCAGTGTGCTTAAATCGCTGTAGCCGGAGAAGTTGCACATAGGACCCACGGCTTCCAGACCGGGGCCGATATTGTTGAAGGTACAAAGCACCGCGGAGAAATTGGTGCCCACCGAGAAACCGTCCAGAGAAATGATCAAGAATACTGCAAAAATAATAATAATGTATGCAGAGAGGTAGGCATTGGTGTTGGCCAGAGTCTTTTCGTCCACGATAGAACCATTGTTGCGGACCACTTCCACCTTCCGGGGGGAGAGCATCTGCCGGATATTTCGCCGTAATCCCTTGAACACCAGCATGATTCGGGCTACCTTCATGCCGCCGCCGGTGGAACCGGCGCAGGCACCGCACACCATCAGACACAGCAATATGGTCTTGGAGAACGAGGGCCACAGGTCGAAATCTGTGGTAGAAAAGCCGGTGGTGGTGATGATGGAGCCCACCTGAAAAGCCGCGTGGCGGATGGTCTCCTCCAGTGTGCCGTACAGACCGAAGGTGTCCAACACAATCAGCACGATGCTTCCTAAGATCACACCAAAATAGAGTCTTAGCTCCTCGTCTTTCAGCACATTGGTAAACTGCCGCAGCAGAATCAGGTAGTAACAGCTGAAGTTGACACCGAACAGGATCATAAATACGGTGGTCACATTCTGAAGATAGGGGCTGTAGGAGGCCATGGAATCGTTTTTGATACCAAAACCGCCGGTGCCGGCAGTGCCAAAGGCGGTGCAGACCGCTTCGAATAGCGGCATATCGCCGAAAAGCAGGAAAATGACGTTCAGAATGGTCATTCCGATATAAATGATGTAGAGAATGGCCGCGGTGGTGCGCATTTTCGGCACCAGCTTACCTACGCTGGGACCGGGGGACTCTGCCCGGAGCAGATGCATGGTAAAACCTTTGCCCTTTTCTCCGGTGAAGGCCAGCAGGAATACCAGCACACCCATGCCGCCCAGCCAGTGGCTGAAGGAACGCCAGTAAAGGATGCCGTGGGAAAGACTTTCCACTTCCGGAAGGATGGATGCACCGGTAGTGGTGAAGCCGGAAACCATCTCAAACAGGGCATCCACATACTTGGGGATCTCCCGAGAGATATAAAAGGGCAGGCAGCCGATCAGACTGAGGACGATCCAACTCACGCCCACGCAGACCAGACCTTCTTTGGCATAGAACGCGCTGGGCGCACCCTTGCACAGCAGGAACAGAACGGCGCAGAGGACGGCGATGATGCCCATGGTGATCAAAAAACTCTTGGCGGCCGTACCCTCGTGATAACATAAACTGATCACCGCCGCCGGGATCATAAAGACACCTTCAATAGTCAGGATCTGGGCGATAAAACGCCCCATCATTTTATAGTTCATAGGTGTCCCTCATTATGCGAAGATGTCGCCCAGCTGGCGCACAGAACCCCGGGCGGTGGTGACCACCACCACACTGTCGCCGGGGCGGAATACCGAGTTACCGTTGGGGATCTCGGTCTTGGAGCCGTGGGTGATGCTGGCGACCAGTACGTTGCTCTTCAGCTTCAGATCCTTCAGTGCCACGCCGCAGTTGCGCATGCTTTGATCCACCATGAATTCGATGGCTTCCACCTGTCCGTCGGCGATGGCGTGGATGGATACGGCGGCGCCGGTCTGATTCTGCATGGCCCGGACGTAGCGCAGGATGTTGTTGGCCACCAAGTCCTTGGGACAGACCACACTGCCCAGATTCAGACTGTCGATGATGCCCCGGTTGGATACATGACCCAGCTTGGTGATGACCTGAGGCACACCGGTGGAAATGGCGTGGAGAGAAACGATCATGTTCAGTTCCTCCAGACCGGTGAGGGTCACCAGAGCGTCAAAGGAGCGCAGTCCCTCGCTGTCCAGCAGCTCCGTATCACCGGCATTGCCGTGGATGATGTCTGCCTCCGGCAGCAGGGCGCAAAGCTCCTGACAGCGGTCATAATTGTTTTCCACGATGGTCACAGCGATGCCGCTCTTGATCAGTGCGGAAGCGAGGTAGTAGCTGACACGGCCCGCGCCGCACAGCAGGCAGGAACGGACTCTCCGGGTGATGATGCCCAAATTCTTCAGCAGAATGGCGAGATTCTCCGTGGGAGCGGTGACGAAGATCCGGTCGCCCTCTTTCATGATGAAGTTACCGCCGGGGGCGATGGCCTGCCCATCCCGAAGAACGGCGCAGACCAGAACCTTGCACTTGACGATGCCTGCCATCTCGATCAGAGAGACGTTGTTCAACTTGCTGTTCTTGTCGATTTTCAGCTCCACGATCTCGCTGCGGCCCTTGGCGAAGGCATCCCGACGCAGGAAACCCGGGAATTTCAGCAACCGTTCGATTTCCTGTGCAGCCTGACGTTCGGGGTTGATGGCCATGGACAGTCCGAAGATGTGGTGCATCTCATAGATCTGATCGGTGTACTCCGGGTTGCGGATCCGGGCGATGGTGTGCAGTTTCGGATTCAGACCATGGGCGGTGGTGCAGCACAGCAGATTGATCTCGTCCTGATTTGTGGCGGCGATGAGCAGATCCGCGTCCATAACGCCTGCCTGCCGCAGGACATCCATGGAGGCGCAGTTGCCGTGTACGGCGATGACGTCGTAGCGCTCCACACTGCTTTCCAGAACCCGGGGATTGGAGTCGATGAGGGTGACATTGTAGCCCTCGGAAGTAAGCTGTCGGGTCAGGGTGGAGCCCACCTTACCGTGACCTGCGATGATGATGTTCATAGCATCCTCCAACATAACCGGAGGGAGCAATCCCTTCGGAATTTGAAAATATGCTATATTATATCAACCTTTCTCAGTCTTGACAATACTGTTTTTGGCAAAGGTGTGAAAAGGGAGGCGCAGGGAAATATCTTGTTGACAAAACAACATTGTTGGTGTATACTGCGGTGGTTGATAAATCAACATATTGTTTTGGAGGTGCGGATATGATCCGACGATTTGAAGAATTTTCCGGCGCTATCGCTTGCATCCACCGCCAGATCCAGAAAATAGAGCGGGCGGAAATGGCCCGTTACGGCCTGAAAGGCTCCCATGTCCAGTGCATGCTGGCGTTGGAACGCAATCCGGAAGGCGTCACGGCGGCGAAACTGTGCGAAATTTGTGAAAAAGACAAGGCGGCCATCTCCCGTACGGTGGCAGAGTTGGTGAAAGCCGGCATGGTGGTGCGCTGCGGCACAGGGAGCAAGCGCTACCGGGTGCAGCTTAAGCTGACAGAGCAGGGAAGCCGCATCGCCCGGGAGGTCATGGCGCTCACGGCCAAGGCGGTGGAGCAGGCCGGCGAAGGCCTTTCTGAGGAAGACCGGCTGAACTTCTACCGGGTGATTAATTTGATCGCATCCAACATCCAGCAGTTGAGCGCGGATGGCATCCGGGAATGAATTGTTGCTTGGAGGTAACACTATGAATGTAAAGATTATTATAGATTCTACTGCAGATTTGACTGCTGAGGCTCAAAAGCGGGTCACGGTTGTTCCGCTGACCATCCGTTTCGGCGAAGAGGAATACATCGACGGAATCACCATCGACAGTCACAAGTTCTATGAAATGCTCATTGAGTCCGATGTTTTGCCCACCACCAGCCAGGCCAATCCTGCTGTTTTCGAGGAGGTCTTTGCCGAGGCAGTGAAGGACGGCTCCCAGGTGGTTTGCGTCACCTGCGCTTCCAAGCTCTCCGGCACTTACCAGAGCGCCGTCATCGCGGCAGAGGACTATGCCGGACAGGTCTTCGTGGTGGACAGCCAGAATATTGCCCTGGGCAGTGCCATTTTGATCCAGTACGCCCTGGAGCTGAAGGACCGGGGACTGACTGCTGAGGAAATCGCATGGAAATTGATGCAAAAGCGGGAAAAGGTTCGCCTGATCGCCATGCTGGATACTCTGGAGTATCTGAAGAAGGGCGGTCGGATCTCCGCCACCGTGGCATTCGCCGGCGGCCTGCTGAATATCAAGCCCGTTATCTGCATCGACGGCGGTGAGATCCGCATGTTGGGCAAAGCCCGTGGCTCCAAGCAGGGCAATAACCTGCTGGTGCAGGAAATCGCCAAGGCCGGCGGCGTGGATTTTTCCAAGCCTCTGATGCTGGGCTACACCGGTCTGACCGATGCTCTGCTGCAAAAGTACATCGCTGACAGTGCTACCCTTTGGGAGGGCAACTGCGAGAACCTTCCCATTTCCGTGGTGGGCAGCGTGGTGGGTACCCATGTGGGTCCCGGTGCGGTGGCGGTGGCATTTTTCAGCGCCGACGGGGAAAACTAACCCCCACACCCCGGCTTAAGTGGGAAAAAGAATTGTAGAATCTTACAATTCTTTCCGATCCCCCAAATTTCCAGAAAAAAATTGTTGAAAACTGAAGCCGACTGCGGTATAAATATTATGTTATGTTTTGATTCTACACCGACCGAGCAACCCCCGGCCGGGGAAATGAGGTATTCATTATGGCAAGAAAAGTTGGTACAACTTCCCGTGGCATCCGCGGCCCCATCATCCGTGAGGGTGACGATCTGGCCCAGATCGTGGTCGACAGCGTCATCGAGGCTGCTGAGTCTGAAGGCTTCAGCCTGAATGACCGTGACGTGGTGGCCATGACCGAGTCCATCGTGGCTCGTGCACAGGGCAACTATGCTTCCGTGGACGCAATCGCGAAGGATGTCAAGGCTAAGCTGGGCGGCGAGACCGTCGGCGTCATTTTCCCCATCCTGTCCCGTAACCGTTTCGCCATCTGCCTGCGCGGCATCGCCCGGGCATCCAAGAAGGTGATCCTGATGCTCAGCTACCCCTCCGATGAGGTGGGCAACGAGCTGGTTTCTCTGGACAAGCTGGACGAGGCCGGTGTCAATCCCTATTCCGATGTCCTGACCGAGGCTCAGTACCGCAAGCTCTTCGGCGAGAACCTGCACCCCTTCACGCTGGTGGACTACGTCAAGTATTACGGTGATCTGATCCGGGAAGAGGGCGCCGAGGCTGAGATCATCTTCGCCAATAACCCCCGCGTCATCCTGAACTATACCAAGAACGTCCTGCACTGCGACATCCACACCCGCGCCCGTACCCATCGCATCCTGCTGGCCAACGGCGGCGAGCGCGTCTGCGGCATGGACGACATCCTGAACGAGTCCGTGGACGGCAGCGGCTACAATGAAAAGTACGGCCTGCTGGGCTCCAACAAGTCCACCGAGGGTATGATCAAGCTCTTCCCCAAGGAATGCACCGATCTGGTTCTGAATATCCAGAAGCAGTTCAAGGAGCGTACCGGCAAGCACATCGAAGTCATGGTCTACGGCGACGGCGCTTTCAAGGATCCCGTGGGTAAGATCTGGGAGCTGGCTGACCCCGTGGTCTCTCCTGCTTACACCCCCGGTCTGGAGGGTACTCCCAACGAGCTGAAGCTGAAGTATCTGGCCGACAACGACTATGCCGACCTCTCCGGCGATGCTCTGAAGGAAGCCATCGAGAAGGCGATCCGTGCCAAGGGCGACCTGGCCGGTTCCATGGCCTCTCAGGGCACTACCCCCCGCCGCCTGACCGATCTGATCGGCTCTCTGTGCGATCTGACCTCCGGCTCCGGCGATAAGGGTACTCCCATCATCCTGGTTCAGGGCTATTTCGACAACTACACTAACTAAGCTTTTTCAGGGGCGGCACGGAGTATCCGTGCCGCCTTTTGTAATTTTGTCACAGATATTTCTTTCGGCTGATCGTATACTGAAAGAAAACGAAGGAGTGTTCCTATGCAGTATTTCATCTCATTTTTGGAAGGTGCTATTACCTTCATTTCCCCCTGCCTGCTGCCCATGCTGCCCATCTATATCACTTACTTTGCTGCCGGCGGCGAGCGGACGGCGAAAAAGACCCTGCGCAATGCTTTTGGATTCGTGCTTGGCTTCACGGCGGTGTTTGTGGCCATGGGCGCGCTGGCGGGTACCTTGGGCAGCTTTCTGACCAAGTACCAGACGGCGGTGAATATCATCTCCGGCGCGGTGGTCATCGTCTTCGGCCTGAATTACCGGGGAACGTTGAAAATTGACCTGTTTGGCGGAAGAAGCATTCAGTTTCAGACTGCCGAAATGGGATTTTTCTCTGCGCTCACTTTCGGTATCATCTTCTCCGTGGGTTGGACACCCTGCGTGGGTGCATTTTTAGGCTCTGCGCTGATGCTGGCCTCCCAGCAGGGTAGCACCCTGCAGGGCATTGCCATGCTGCTGTGCTACAGCGTGGGTCTGGGCATCCCGTTCTTGCTCAGCGCGGTGCTCATCGACCAGTTCAAGGGAGCATTCAACTGGATCAAGCAGCATTACGATACCATCAACCGCATTTGCGGTGACCTGCTGATCTTTGTGGGCGTGCTGATGGTCACCGGCATCCTCGGCCGCCTGTTGACACTGCTGAACTGAGGAGGCCGCTTATGAAAAAACAAAAACTGCTTCTTATGTTGGTGCTTTTTCTGGGTGTGATGGTTGCCGCAGGCCTGCTGTACAACACTTTGAAGGACGATATTGCCGCAGACCGCCTTACCACTCTGCCTACCACCGGCCAGCAGACCCCCAACCAGAGCCAGTCTGCCACCGATGAGACCCAGCAGCCTACCCATGACCAACCGCAGGATTTTACCGCTCCGGATTTTACGGTGGTGGATCTGGCGGGCAAAGAGCATAAACTGTCGGACTTTGTGGGCAAACCCATCGTGCTGAATTTCTGGGCAAGCTGGTGCGGCCCTTGTAAGAGCGAGATGCCGGATTTCCAGAAAGCCTACGAGACTTGTGGCGACCGTATTCACTTTGTCATGGTGAACCTGACTGACGGCAGCGGCGAAACGGTGAAGACTGCCTCGGACTTTATCGCCTCCGCTGGCTATACTTTCCCGGTGTACTATGACACCCGCTCCGATGCTGCCATGACTTATGGCGTCAATGCCGTGCCTGTGACCTATTTTATTGACGCTTCCGGCCAGCTCATTGCCTATGGTCAAGGCGCATTGGATGCCGCGACGCTGCAATCCGGCATCGATATGATCCTCCCGGAGTAAAAAGTGCTTTTCAACCGAGGAAAACTGTGGTATAATGCCAAAAAAGAAAAGGCGGTGACCTCATGGGCTACCTGTTTTCCGTTCTGGCGGCCTATCTGCTGGGCTGCTCCAACATGGCATATTATGTGGGAAAACTGAATAAAGTCGACCTGACCAAGGCCGGAAGCGGCAATTTGGGTGCCAGTAACACCGCGACACTGCTTGGCTGGGGTGCAGGTGTGCTGGTAGGTGCTCACGACATCGGAAAAGCGGCTTTGGCGGTGTTTTTTGCCCAGATTTTGCTGCCGGAGCTGCCCTTCGTGGGTGCTGTGGCAGGCGTTGCCTGTGTGATGGGCCACATTTTCCCCTTCTATCTGAAATTCAAGGGCGGCAAGGGCCTGGCCTCCTTCATCGGCATGTCCCTGATCCTGAACTGGCAGGTGACGCTGGTGGCCCTTGTGCTGCTGGTTTTGATCACGGTGGTGACCCAGTATATCGCCCTCGGCACTTTGGCAGCCAGTGCTACCGTTCCTGTGGGCATCGCCATTGTCACCCAAAGTCTGTGGGTGCCACTGATCTTGCTGACCGCCACGGTGGTGATCTTCTGCAAGCACACGGACAATATCGTCCGAATCCGAAACGGCACGGAGATCAAACTCTTAAGCACCGTAAAGGGCGAAAACCTAGTAAAATAACAAAAACGAGATGCTTTAGCCAGAGATGGCTAAGGACAGTTGGGTATGTAAGATACGGTGTAGCCGATTAAGGCTACGCCGTATTTCTTTTTACGCCACCTTTGGCGGATTCTTGCGAATTTCTTCTTTTGCATCAATAATTGTCTGCGTGTCGGGGATCTCAAGAATGCCCACACCGATGAAGTGTACTTTAATCGGAACATGCTTTTTGCCGTTCTCATCCTTGGTGCTGGCAAAGACTTCAATCTTTGTTATCAGCCGATTGACAAGTCCCGGCGTCAATTCCTGTAAATCAGTACACTTTCGTATGATGGAAAGAAATGCTCGCAGATCAACATTGTCTTGCTCCGCGCTAGCAAGACGGTGTTCTAATTCAGCCACCGATTGCATCAGTTCCCGTTGTTCCTGCTCATAGTTTGCAGTCATACGCTCAAACAGATCATCCCGCAGTGTACCTAGCACATTCTTTTCAAAAGCCACCTGAATCAACTTGTCCAATGCCACTATGCGCTGTTTGCTCTTTTCCAGTTCCTGCTTGGCGGCCTTGAAGTTGTTCGCTTTGTGAAGTTCGTGTTGCTTACCGTACAGATACAGAAAAACGGGTTCATATTCCGTAATATACTCCGCCGCTTCCCGTATGAGTTTCAGCACCATTTTTTCAAGCACCACATTGCGAATATAGTGGATCGAACAGCTACCTCTGTTTTCCTTATAGGAAGCGCAGCGGAAAAACTCTTGGTGTTCCTTTATGCTCTTGGCGGCACCGAAATATAGTTTTGAGCCGCAATCACCGCAATACATCAATCCGGAGAAGATGCTCTGTCTGCCCGTCGCAGTATTTCTGCGGCGGTGCTTTTTTATCTCCTGCACACGCTCCCAGGTATCCATATCAATAATGGCTTCTTGTGTGTTGGGGATGACTACCCAATCTTCTTCGGGATGATATACTGTTTTGTGAACCTTAAAGCTGACGGTGCTGGATTTGAAGTTCACAGTGCAGCCGGTATACTGCATATTTTCAAGGATATGATCTACACTGTTTTCTGACCAGCGATACGGATCAATGACCTTGTTTCGTGTTTTTCTACCGATGCTGTTGTAGTAGGCGGTTGGGGTTAATATCTGCTCAGCCTCCAGACGGCGGGCAATCTTAGTAATACCCAACCCTTCAAGGCATAGTTGGAAGATATACCGCACTACCTTTGCGGCAGGTTCGTCAATGATCCACTGCTTGGGATCATCGGACGATTTCTTGTATCCGTATGCCACAGCAGAGGAAACACGCTCGCCATTATCGGACTTGGATTGCCATACGGCACGGATCTTCTTGGAGGTCTGCGCCGCATACCATTCATTGAAGATGTTGTAAAATGGAAGCATTTCCATTCCTTCGCCGGTAGAGGTATTGATATTTTCATGAATGGATATAAAGGTAACGCCAAGTGAGGGATACACGATTTCCGCAAGGCGATCACCTTCGATATGCTCACGACCGAAACGGGAAAGATCTTTTACAATGATCGTACCGATTTTGCCTTCTTCCACCATCCGGTGCATACGGTTAAAATCACTGCGATCAAAGCTTGTGCCGGATATGCCGTCATCCACAAAGAACATCGTATTGGTATATCCATGCTTTTTGGCATAATCCGAAAGGATCTGTTTTTGGTTGCTGATACTGTTAGATTCGTCTACTTTGCCTTTCCGTCGTTTGTCGCTGTCATCCTTAATATCTTCAACGGACAAGCGGCAGTATAAGGCGGTAATTTTTTCTTGGTTAATAATCTCGGCTTTCATTGCCATAATATACTCCTTTCTCACGAAAGCCGAGCATTGTATATTGGGTGAACCCATTATACAATGCCCGGTCGTGCTTCTACAAACCTACGGCAGTTACACTAACTGCTCAGATAGGATCAATTCTTTGAATTGCTGAAATAAGGACTTATCTACCTTACCGCTGAACACACCGGTAACATCGTAAATGGTTCCGCTGATTTCTTCCGAAACAGTCAGCTGCGCCGGAATGCAACAGAGTGCAGAGTTATCCAGTGATTCTGCGGCTTTGGGCGTAACATATTCCAAAAGGTTAATGGGAATACTGTCATCAATTCGCCCGGTGCCTTTTCTTGAAAACATAATGGGATCAAAATCTCGCTTCTGCATATATCTCACCTTACCTTTCATCACGATTGCGCTGACGGATCAAATAACGGTGGTAATGCTCGCAGGCCTTGAGAACAAAATCCTCCGTCTGCTTTGCACTGGCTTTAGGAACGAACTGGCGAATACGCTCCATTGGGACTTTGAACATTTCCCGCTGATTGGCTTTCTCTTCACTCATGATTTCCGTAATGCTTTCGGGAGTCAGGCCGTGCGCCTGACTCATTTTCTTAAAGCGGCAAGCTTGGGAGAGTGACGGTGTACAATCGTTCAGTTCCATTTCTTCCAAAAGATCGTACTGTTCCTGATCGGTGAGATAGGAAAGCTCAACAGCGGGGGTGAAGGAGATACGCCCTTCATCCACATATTGCAAGATTTCCGGGATCAGGTTGGTAAGGCGGATATAGCGCTGAACTGTCTTGTAGCTGTCACCTACATCTGCTCCAATTTGTGCGGTGGTGCGGTTATCATCGGACTTCGGGACAACTTGTCCCGAAGTTAAATCAGTTCTCCATCCCTGATGTGCTAACGCTTCTGCTTTCAGCTTGTAAGCAAAGGCCTTTTCAGAGGGTAAAATATGCTCACGGTGAAGGTTGCTGTCCACCAGCACAATCGCCGCCGCATCACGGTCAAGGGAAACAATTAAGGCAGGGATTTCGGTGATCCCTGCCTTTTGGCTTGCCATAACCCGTCTGTGACCGGATATGATCTCATATTCATCTGTGGTGTTTTCCAAGGGGCGGACGATAATGGGTGTTAGGATGCCGTGCTGCATAATGCTTTCGGTGAGCCGTTCCATTTCTTCGTTGTCCTGTACCTTGTAAGGGTGATTCTCAAAGGGGTGTAATTGATAAATGGGAATATTCTTCTTGGTGTTTTTCATCGTTCATAACCTCGTTCTTTCTTTTTTACTAAACCGTTGTTCTTCAGTTCGATATTGCGCTCAGCATCCAGCAGTTCCGAGATTTGCGGAATATGCTCTTCAATGCGCAGAGCGACTTTCAATTCTTTTCTCAAAGGGGTAATTTTTGCAGTGATCGCCTTAGCCTGCTCCTTCAATGCAGTGATTTCTTCCGGGGATTTGGTGCGGCGCAGCTTCAGCCGCAAGTCATAGCGTTCTTTCTCCAACGCAGCAATGCGGACAGATAAATCCTCCTGAAATGACAAAAGCTCCTTTGGCGACTCAATGTGGTGGTCGCAAAGGAGCTTGTACTCTTCAATATATTTGTCTAATTTCTGCACTTCTGCGCGCATCTGCGGAGATAGTGGTCGGTTGTCTGCTTCCTGGATGTTACTGCCGGTGCATAGCTTCAGTATTTCAATGAACAGTTCAAACAATAACTGCACCGTATCTTTCCGCTGTGCCTGCCGCAACTGATACTCAAAGTTAAGCAGCGGTGCCCGTTTCCATTTAGGCGATACGAACACATACAGTTCCGGCTTCAGCTGGTTGGCATTGAGCCGTTCCCGGATTTCCTCATGGGAATACTTTTCACCAAGGCTTGTAATGCGCACCGCCCGTTCCCAACCATCAGCAATGACGGAGGGATGCTCATACCGGAAGTCACGGTCAAAACGATAGCCTAA
Organism: Clostridia bacterium; assembly: GCA_021153265.1. Classification (GTDB taxonomy): domain Bacteria; phylum Bacillota; class Clostridia; order Oscillospirales; family Oscillospiraceae; genus Faecousia. The sequence continues at coordinate 9,447 of JAGKTU010000026.1, read as the reverse complement.
GCATTTGAGATAGTATTCCAGTTCCCGGAAGGTGCAGCATTTGGAAAGCGCTTCATCCACATCACGGCGCAGCATATCCCGGTGGGTGGGCTTGCCGGAGTTCCGTATCCAGTATTCCTTTTTGTTGCTGTAGAATTTATGGCTTTGGATCACCGACTTGTGCCTTGCGGCGCAGATGGTATCGGATATTTTGCGAAGCTCCAACCGATCCCCGATGCCGTTGCGAAACTTCCTGCCGTCCACAAAGGAAACACTATTGATAACAAAGTGGTTGTGGATGTTATCGGTATTCAGGTGGGTAGTAACTACCACCTGATACCTTGCGCCCCACATCTGCCTTGCGGTTTCCAAACCGATCTGGTGTGCTTCGTCCGGTGTGACCTCTCCTGCGGCAAAGCTCTGATACCCGTGATAGGCGATATTCTTGCCCCGTTCTCCGAAACGGCGCTTCACGGCGATCATTTCGTTGTAGGCATTGTGCTTGGAGCAGTTGATCCCGGACACATACATGGTTTGGTCGGTTTTGTCATCGTTTTCTACATATTGAATGGCGGCGTACAGATCTTCATCCAGGTATTCCTTGGCGGTGGTCTTGTCCGGATTGTTTGCGTAGTCGATGACTTCCTTTAGCCGTCCTTTGACCGGCCAAAAGCCTGTGGTTGCCATTTGCGCACATCCTCCTTTCCGGGAGCGATCAGTTCTTTGGATATATCCTTCAGCAAGGTCAGCGCCGCAGCATTCACTTCCTTCGTAAAGGGCGCTTCCGTGAGGGTATCCAACCTTTCGCAGAAACGGAAAAGAACATCAGGCGGAACCGTCTTCGGTTCATATCCCAATGCTCTTTGGCGAAGGTATTCGGTTGTGGAAAGTCCGCACCGTTTGGCAAGGTCGCTGATGCGGTCTTTTTCTTTTTGAGTTACACGGGCGACGATCCGTATATCTTGTTGTTTCATAACATCATCCTTTTCTTTCATAATGGGGTATTAGGGGGCATCCCCTAAAGAATCCGCCCTGACTCTTTGGGGCGGCAAGCGACATTTGGCACACAAATGTCCTGCTTGTTACGGTGTAAGACACACCTCTGTTGGTGTTCTCCGTGGCTTACACCGCGAGGGAGCGACCGTATACCGTTCCTTTCGGTGTAAATCCTCTGTAAGTTCCACTTTCTCTTGGTAATGGCACCACATTTTATGGGAGTGATGCCAGTATTGCGAAATAGTGGAACCGTTGGATGCTGTGGGGGCAATTCTCTTGGATATTGCCATCACAGTGCCGTCAAAAGCAGGTATAAGTGTCACCTTAGAAGTTATCGAGGAAATCCAGTACCGCTTCTTCGGTTTCGGCGCTGGTTTCCTTTTCGGCGGGTGCTTGTGCAGAAGGTGTCTGCACAAACTGTAAAAGGCCGCCCAACGGATTAATCTTTGCCGTTTCCTCCCGGATGGTGACAATCACTCTCTCAAGGAAAGCATTTTCGGTGGCCGTCCGTTCGGACAGTTCTAGAAATGCGCAGATAGCAGAAATGACCGCCTTGCTGTACGATTTCTCTGCTCCTTGCAGATAGTCATACGCCATGCGGTCATTTTCCTTATCTAAATTGAAACGGATCTTTACATTTTTGATACTCACACCACACCGCCATTTCTGTTAAGGGTAACAAGCGCCATATACTCATAACCCTTTGCGGTGGCGCAAATATCCTCGTTGACGATCACCCGGCTGGCATCGAAGTCTGCAAAGTTGCGGATCAGGCAGCCACCGCCGCCGACCACATAAAGCTTCATCAGCTTGGAATCGTATTCGTGTTCACGCAGACGGCGGAAGATTCCAGTAGTGTATTCCTTTGCGGTCTTGACCACCGTGTCCAGGTACTTGCCGTCAATGTCTGCCGTGCCTTTCTTCAAAATCTCAGTGATGATAGCATCATCAAGGGTGGCGTGGTGCAGCTTCATCATCTGCTCACGGATCTGCAAAGCGCACTGATGGGTGCCGTACTTCTCGGTAAACATGCGCTGGGCATCCGGCTTGCTGTTGACGATCCGAAGCAGGTTCATGGTGCCATTGCCAATATCGCAGAGCATATTCACGCCCTTAAAGTCACCCAGCTTTTCCGCAACGGCGGCGAATCCCTGAGGATACACTTCTGCGCCGACGATCTGAATGTGATAATCCACATTGCGGAAGGTATAGCTGACCTCTCCGTGCTGAAGCAGATATTTCTTAAACTCCGCCCTTTGCTCACTGACCCAAGTGAGGGGCAGGCCTGCGGCAATGAATACTGCGGCGTCAGTGACACGCTCCCGATTAATTTCCCGTGCGATGGCGGCAAGGGTGAGAACGTAATAGTCCTCGTCGGTAAACTTGTCCGCCGTAAATTCCTTGTGACCTACGCCGATGGAATAATACTTGCCATTCCAACAAAGCAGGTCGCTGATAAAGGTAGGTTCGGTATCGGATCTCATAATGCCTGTGGGAAAGCAGCAATTGGCTGTTTTCATGTTGCCGTATCCGTGGTCGATACCAATTACATAAACATTCTTAAACTTCTTCATTTTGCATTTCTCCTTTTTCTTTTGGTTGATTCAGTCTTTTGATTTGTCCGTACAGTTCCTTGTCCGCAGGCAAAACGGATCTTTTGAAATAATTGCAGTAGATCCCCGAGCAGCTGATAATCTGTACGCACTTATGGGGTTCGCCGTCGTCCAGCATTATGCAGTTGCCCCGATCGTAACAACAGCATAAGGTTTTCACTAACTTGTTCACCCGCCGCAGTTGCGACGGGTGTATCTTCCATACCATGGGCATTTCCTCCTTTTCTGATTTTTGGGCATAAAAATAACACCTATCGATTTTGTATCAATAGGTGTTATTAAATGATTTTTCTGTTTTCAAAGCCGTAGTCGATACCGGTGAACTTTTCGTAAGCCAAGCCGATCTTGCGAATACGCTTCAATACGCCGCTGTGATTCTGATACCCGAGTTTTTTAGCAATCTCTTCCAGCGTTTTGCCCTCCATACGCATTCGGAGAATCGCCATATCCTTGTCACTCAAGGTAGCCTTGAACTGGTCAACCAATACCTGCGAGGTGACGGCCTCTTCAATATCGATCCCGCTGTCCGGTTCTTCCCATTCCTGACCGTTGTGACTCTCAGCATAGTTCTCTTTGAGCTCTTCCAGTGAGACAATGGGATGCTTGGTGCGGGTGTGATACCATTTGCGGTAGAAGTCCGTCTTTTGCCTGCTCTTGCGAAGGTCGAAATCTTCAAAGCAGCGGAATTCTTCCGCTACCGCAATGGCGGCGTTCATGTTATACCGTTCCATTGCCTGCGGCACGATATACTGCAAGTGTGCGCCGATTTCTTCCTCCGAAACATACCCAAAGGCGGTATCTGCCATTTTATACAGATCATTCGCCGTCGGTAGGATCTTTGCATCCGTCAGTTCCTTGATCCAGTAGTCCGGGCAGTGGGCAAGCTTCCAGGCAGGGTCATAACCGGAATACACTTCCATATACTCCTTGTGTCCCATATGCGGCCAGACGAGATATGCGGTAGCATCGATGATGAGTAGTAAAAACAAATCGCTTTCGATAAACTCGCAAACTTTTCGGTTAGAGAATATCTCACGGGGATTGCGTGGTACTGCGTTCAGTTCAGCGCCGCATTTCTTCAAGATGCTTTTGGGGATAAAGTAGTAAAACGGAAGGTATTCCGAGTTGCGAAACGGTGTGACCGAGCCGTTTCGTCTTCTTAATTGTAATGGCATTTTCTTCGCCTCCTTTCCAGAGGAAAGTGTCCTCTATATATATTACGACAGAGCAAAATATGGATTGTTCCTATCTTCCATAATAATTATATCAAATTTTATTGTCCAATAAAACTCCCTTATACAGAAAAAGCCCCGTTGAGAAAGCAGACTATACTGCAATCCCAACGGGGCAATTTTATATTCAAAAATCGGTACATTCGACTTGTGTATAGCATTTACCTAAAATTATGGTGACAATTTATAATCATACTTTTCGGGTAAAATATTACAGAAACTATCCGGAGGTAAATACAACGAAAGGAAAAATTCTAACCAGCAACCAAATTGCGGCATTTGCCGTATATCTCAAAAGCGAGGAAAAGAGCGAAAACACCATAGAGAAATACATCCGTGATGTAAGGGCATTTACCACATATATGGGTAATGCGGAAATAACAAAAGAAGCTGTGATCGCCTATAAAAACAAGTTGCTTTCTGAAGGCTACGCAGTACGCAGCATCAATTCGATGGTAGCTTCGATCAATAGCTTGTTCGCATTTCTTGGGTGGCAGAATTTGAAGGTAAAATCCTTAAAGCTCCAGCAGCAAATCTACTGCTCCGAAGAAAAAGAACTGACAAAAGCGGAGTATATGCGACTTGTAAATACCGCAAAGCAGAAAGGCAACGAACGCTTGAATCTGCTGATCCAAACGATCTGCGGAACCGGCATCCGTGTCAGCGAACTGCAATATATCACGGTTGAGGCGGTAACATGCAGCGAAGCAGTTGTTTCACTTAAAGGCAAAACTCGCTCGGTTTTTATAGTCCGAGAGCTACAAAAGAAATTGCTCCGCTACGCAGCAGAGCAAAAGATCACCTCAGGTGCAATATTCATAACCCGCACCGGTAAGCCAATGAGCCGTACTAACATTTGGCGGGAAATGAAAAGCCTGTGTGAGCAGGCAGGAGTAAATCCGCAGAAGGTTTTTCCACACAATCTGCGCCACTTGTTCGCCCGCACTTTCTATGGTATCGAAAAGGATATTGCAAAGCTCGCAGATATTCTCGGTCACAGCAGCATCAACACGACAAGAATTTATATTATCACCACTGGCAATGAACACCGTCAGCACATGGAAAATATGCGGCTGATAATATAAAAAATAGCCGCTAGATTCGGCGGCAAGTACATAATCCATATTATGTTGTGTATTACGACAATCAAGAAAATGATCACGAGCAATATGTGATCGCCAACAAGCCCAAATGGGTATAAAAAGCTAAGCCTTTTCATTTTTCCTTTTGAAAAGGCTTATTGGTGTTGTATAAATATCGACAATTTATAATAAATCATACTTTTTTTACCTAAAATCTTGTAATTTCTGTTTTCGCGATGTATACTAAATAAGTACAAGTAGTTTAGTAGTAAGCTATTTGCATTAAATCTGCAACATAATATGGATTATGTTGCAAAAATAGAAAAGAGGTACAATTATGGGTATGTTCGATTTTAGACGCTGCGATGGATTTGCAGGAAGTATTCCTCAGAAGTTTATCGACACAAAATTTCCTAAGTGTCCAATGTGTGGTACTCACGAGCCTTATTGGAAGCTGAAGGATAAGATGGAAATGATGGGAAATCGCACAATGTTCCTTTGCGATAAGTGCGGTGCAATCCTCTCTGCCACTACCGCCGACCTCTCCGGCTTTTCTTCCAACAAAGCAAGCGTGCTTACCACTGCGGGTCTGTTTAACGCAATAGGCAAGAAAGCAAGCGGCAAGCAAGTCGGAGTTGTCTACATGAAAATTGAAGAAGTTGGCAACGCGCAGACAACTAAGGTTTACCAGGGAAAGGAAATGCCGATTGAAGAGCTGCAGGCATTAGCTGAAAGCCTTTAATTGACATGGTTTTGAGCAATGGCAAAGTTAGTCTTTTTGCGACGAACCGACAAGGAAATAGAAGTATTTGGCGGTGATGTGTACTTTGACATTGATGGTAAAAATGCAGGTAAGCTTTCTCGTACTAATCAAGAAATTGAAGTTTTACCAGGCAAACATACCATCAAGATGTATAAGTCTCATAGCTACGATACATTTATTGGTTTTGCCGTGTCGACAATAGATGTTGGCGAAGCTGAAGAACTAATGGTTCGATATGCAGCTCCTATGGCAGTTAATCAACCGGGAAACATGATTATTTCAGCTTATGACTATCGTAAAGAAGCTGAAATACTCCGTAATCGTGAGCAAACGATTGCCCATGATTACGCGGCCGACGTTAACCGCAAAAAGGAACAAAACGAAAAATATAATACAGGTATTATGATCTGGATTGTTTTGATGATTATAGGAGCGATTATCTTTGCTATATGGGAAGCTTCAATCTGGTTGTAATACGTTGAGGAGAATTTTATGGCGAAGCTTGTATTTCTAAAGCGCACTCAAAAGGAGATTGAAATATTCGGTGGAGACGTGTATTTCGACATTGACGGAAAGAACGCAGGCAAGCTTTCCTTAACAAATCAAATAGTCGAAATACCCGCTGGCGAGCATACCGTTAAAATGTACAAATCTCATACTTTTGATACCTTCATTGGTTTTGCCGAGTCGGTTATCAATGTAACTGATGACGAACAGTTAATGATAAAATATTCTGCACCAATGATGATTAACCAGCCAGGAAATATGGTGATTTCCGAATACTCGGAAACAAAAGAACAAGAAGTAATAAGGGAACGAGAATATTCCATTCAGCGTGACTTCGTTGCAACAGAAACTCAGAAAAAGCAGGCAGAAGAAAACTACAAAAATGGTGTTATGACGGTTGTTTGGGTTGCTGTTGGCATCGCTGTTGTATTAGGGATTTTTTACGGCATCCTTTTTAGTTCGTTCTAAATTCATATAAAGGAGAAATTATAATGGAAGCATATTGGATTGCAACGTTGGTTGTTGCTGCAGGATTGGGTTTTATTCCTGCAAGTATAGCTAAAAATAAAGGCTATAGTTTTGGCCTTTGGTGGTTTTATGGATGGATGCTATTTATCGTGGCAATTATCCATGTAAGTTTGATCCCGGACAAAAACGCACAGCAGATTCCTATCAATGCAACCCCTCACATTCCGTATTGTCCTCCATCTAACGCTGGTCAGAGTGCGGCAGATGAGTTGAAGAAATACAAAGAACTCAAAGACCAGGGCGTTCTCACAGAAGAGGAATTCCAAGCAAAGAAAGAACAGCTACTGAAGCTTATGTAAGGAGGCTAAGATTATGGCAAAGACCGAAAATGCAAAAAAGTTTTCCTTGATAGCTGCAATATGCTACACAATCTATGCACTTTATAATATTATTAACCGAATTATTTATGTTTCCAATTCAGACTATGCCACAATTACCGCGTTAAACATAATCTTTTGGATTGCTGCTCTTGGAATGGCTGTAACGCTTTTTATGAAGAACAAAAAAGCAGTGATTGCTGCTGCGGGTGTCAATGCTCTTCTCGGCGCATACTACATTATCAGCTACTTTAGCCTTTGGAATCTTTGCGATTTTGTTGCATATGCAGGCGCAGTAGTACTTATTGCTCTTTCTATTAAAGGAAACTCTGCAGTTAAAAAGATTTGGTTCGTTCCTGCTTTAGTGCTGCTCGTAGGCTGCGTAATTGGTTGGATTAATGGTGGATATTTCCGTTACCTTTCCGCCGCATGGAAGCCCATTCTGTTTGGCATTGTTGAAATAGCTGCTTTGCTTTTTGCTGGAATGTGGCTCAAGAAAGATGCTATGCCTGCAGAAGCTGCCCCAGTAAATGAATACGCAACATTTAACCCTCAGGCGGTGTACTCCGCTCCTGCAGCTTCTTCTACTATCGGTGGCGCAGATAAATTAAAAATGTACAAGGATCTTCTAGATTCCGGCACTATTACTCAAGAAGAATTTGATGCCAAGAAGAAAGAAATTCTCGGTCTGTAATTTGGAGGTATATTATGGAGCAAAATATTGTAATTAAAGGCACGCCGCAGAAAAACAAACCTGCTCTTATTTTGCTGATTGCAGGAATTTTGTTAGTGCTGATCTCTTTAATTGTTGCCAGCTGGGCTTACAATGAAGTTGATTTATATATGTATTTTGGATTCGGAATCTCTGACTGGTTTCCGGGATGGATTAAATACGATGATAGTTTTATAGATTTTTTCTTTGGCGAATTTTTCAATTTTGATTGTTATTATGGTTACTTGATCATGCTGGGTGTTGTCGCATTGATTGTTGGCATCATTATGAAATCCAACACCGAAAAATGCGAGATTACTGTAACCAACGAAGCAATTTCCGGAAAGCTCCCTCATGGAAAAGAAGTACATATTCCCTTGAACCAAATTACTGCTATTAACCGTAGTTCTTTTAACGGCGTTTCTATTACCTCTATCGGTAATGTAAGCAATTTCCATTGCATCGAAAACCGTGAAGAAGTAATGAAGGCCATCTCTTATTTGCTGGCTAACCCTCAGCAGAGCAGTGCGCAACCTACTCAGTCTGCATCTACAAATGGAAGCGAAGCAGAACAGTTAAAGAGATTAAAGGATCTTTTGGATTCTGGTGTCTTGACCCAGGAAGAGTTTGACGCTAAGAAAAAGCAGATACTTGGCCTATAAACATAGCACGCCGAAACAATTGTTTCGGCGTGCTTTTTAAGTAATGCAAATTTCGACAATTTATGTTATAATGATTCTGAAGGATGTGATCTGTATCATGAAGAAAAGCGTTTTTTTAGGAAATGGAATTAACCGCTGTATTCTGTCCGATGTGTCATGGGGCGATTTATTAGCCACAATTGCACAGAAACACAATGTTCAGATTAATCAAAACATATCCTTTCCGATGCAATTCGAAACACTGGTTAATCAAGTTTTAATGAATTCTAAGGTTGCGAAGAAAGATGCGTACACCGAGATCAAACAAGAAATCATGTCGTTGTTAGAGACAGCTTCTTTGCCAGAGAATGCACCGCATAAAGTATTAGCAGATACAGCTGATTCAATAATAACCACTAATTATGATTTTCTCATAGAAAGTGGTATTGATAGCAACTTTTCTGTAAAATCCATTCCTGGCCGGAGTAAGGATGGCAACAACAAATACAATCTTCGAAATTCTGTTCTAGCCTCAGGAAAAGAAGTGTTTCATATACATGGTGATTTGCGCAGGGCTCAATCAATATGTTTAGGATATGAGCATTATGCCGGTACCGTTCAACACCTCAGAGATGCCATCGCAAAGAAAAAAGATGTTGGCGCAGAAAAAGTGCCAGCAATTGTATTGGCCTTAAGGGAGCCAAAAAACACAACCGATACTTGGGCTGAAAAACTGTTTACTGATGATATTCATATTGTTGGGCTAGGCTTAACGCAATCCGAAATTGATATTTGGTGGCTGATCACATACAGAGCGACATTGCTTTATGCTAATCGCTTCAACTGCAGAGAGTTAATCAACAATAAAATAGTATATCATGATATTAGTGATATGCTTGATGATAACATGAAATTTACTCTTGAAAATCTTGGCGTGGAATATGTTTTTCATCATATTCCCGAAAAGACAAACGAATATTTTTTACAAAAATATTTTGAAATATCAAATTTAATATCGAAAACAAATTGTTTATATTTGTTATTGCATATTGTTGAAATGATAGATAATGATAAAAA
>JAGKTU010000025.1 GCA_021153265.1 Clostridia bacterium | reverse complement strand
CAGTCCAGGACTATTATACAAAACATCTCTGTAAATCTAAATGCAAGTATTTTGGTCAAGAGTATAAGAAAAACTTGCGTTTAGTTTTTCAATCAACGTTACGTTCGTGTAGTTAACAGTCCTATTCATTGGACGATTTAATATGTGACCCTTTTCGTCCTGTTTCGCTTCAAAATCTGCCTGAACTTGTTTTGGAATATCCTTCGTTCTAGCAATAGTGCTAGGAATATATTTTTCATCAAGTTGCTTAAAATCGACCCTTTGGACAGAAATCATATGCATGCCACTATCTGCATAAACATATATAGTGCCACTATGGGAGCCTGTTCCTTTATATTTTAAGCAGAAAGGTTCGCCGGTGTTCATAAGATGTGGTGAAATAAGACTAGCATTGCCTAAATAGATATAGGGTATATGCTCTTCGTTATCAATGTAGGACAAAGGTTGAATATAATAATCGACTGAATCAAAAGTAACCATATAGACCCAGCCAAGACTATCTTCAATATGATAATTGACATCTATACTAGGCACCATATTTGGTTCAATATCAAGTTCCGTAAATAAAACTTGCTCAATAATTGAATCATTATCATAAAATGGTCTGTTTTGAATAAAACTAACACCAGAATCTGAATATCTTGTGTTCCAGTCTGCTTGTTGTTGTCTGGGAATATCAACTGTCCGTGCAATAGTGCGTGGTATAAACTTTTCATCAAGACACTGTATAGCACTACCTTCTTCAAAAATCTGGATTGTATGTTCACCAGGATTTGCGTATACTTGGAAGACATAACGACCCCAATAGGTACAATATGCATAGAAAGGTTCACCAGTATCTTCAAGATCAGGATTTCTAATACTCTTATTACCGATACCTTGCTCAGTACCACCACCAGAATTAGTAAATGTTTCTACCACGCAACGATATTCCACATCGTCAAACACAACGTAGAAACATCGTCCATCAGCAGGGGTATCACCAGAATTAGTCACGATAGAATAGCTATTACTAATACTCTCCCACGTAGATGTAATCCTATCACTAAAAGCATCACCTGCACCTACTTTATTTTCATCTTCATAGAAAGGTCTATTCTTGATATACCCAGGTGCAGTTTCATCATTCTCATCCCAATCTGGTTTGGCATCTACATTGCCGTCCTCATCAGGCGTAGCGCCGTTTACGGACTTAATCATTTCGGATATGGATTCTTCGAGGTCTAGTAAGCGCTTATCGATGGCACTATATGAGAATACCTCTGTTTCATAATAGACATAATTTGCGGGTTTGGGTCTTGCGATAACAACAATACGCGTAGATTCTACAGTACGACTTTCGGAACTTTCTGACTGAGAAAATACATAAACTAGAATAGGCTTTGCTTTCTGTAAAAGAATGTTGGGAATGGCGGCGGTAACATCATTCCCGCTTACGCGAGGAGATACGACAAGCGCTTCTTCGCTATCAATATTACAAAAATGCACTTCGGTTACAATACATGGATCTACACCAGAAATAACGATAGATCGATTTGAATCCCATTGATATAAACTTGTCAATTGAACTCCAGAAATATCATAACAAGTAATTTTTCCCATATAATCACCTCTTTACATTTGAATAAAATCATCGGATGTGACTGGAAGCCCGTATTGGCTCTTCAGCTTGATGACATTTTCTCGCTTGGCTTTATCGTAATAGTGTTTCACGCCTGTCGCGCCGACAACTGCAGTAGACGGAATAAGATAGGCCAATGGAGTTAGATCACAAGTCATGTACACCATGTAGCAGGTGAAAAATACCACCCCGACTTCGATCAATCCGAATACAAATATTGCCAAAAGCATCTACACCCTGAGCAAGTTCTGCAAATCTGGGAATTACAGTTTCCGCAGAAGACCTGAGCGTCTTGAATTCATTGGAAGCGTCAGTAATCTTGTTCTGCAATTCCTCAAATTCAGATTCAAGATTAGCCAGCTCCTCAGCGGCACGCTCAGATGCAGAAGAGAAGTAGTCAACAGCCTTAACTATTGCAAAGATAGCAGCCGCAGCAATGGTAGCCATACCCATAGGGGTTGCCGCCCATGCTTTTGCCTGAGCCCACAACGCAGCAGTTACACTCTTCAAGGACACAGTGAGTGCGCCGTTTGATGTAATAAGTCCAGCATTCGTTAGAATCTGGATACGCTGTTCACGAGATACTCCGGCGGCTCTCAAAGCAAGAGACGCCTGAGCGACATTAAGTTTGTTTGTAGAGACAAATGCTGTGAGCTGAGCCGTATTGAGTCCGCTCATTGCCTTTGCCAATCCGTCTATAACAACGGGCGCTCTACTATTTGTAAATACCAATCTATAGTCACGCTTACGGAGCGTGTTGACAAAGCCTAATCAAAGATATAAAATACATATATCACTTATCGAGAGGAGAAGGTCAATGTCTGAGAAGAAGTGTGAAAAATGCGGAAGAACTCATAACGGCAAGTCTCCTGTTTGCCCGTACTGTGGCGCAGTCGACAGCCGTCGAGCCTTACAAATCCGTGACCTCGAGACAAAAGCTCGCAATAATCCTCAAATCGGAGTCAGATGTTTGCAATGCAATTCTATTTTCCCGAACGACCAGATTAAATGTCCATTCTGTTGTGCCACAGTAAGCAACGGCGGCACAAAGTCGATAGCCAGCAGAAGTAAGGCTGACCTTGACAAAATGGAAACACCAATCGGGGCATACTATGCCGGAAAACCAATACCAATCAAGCAACAGAAAGCCGTCAAACCAAAAGTTCAGCTAGTACCTTGTTCGGCTTGTGGACATAAACTTTCTCCAAAGGCAGAGAGGTGCCCCGAATGCGGTCAGCCTACTGGTATTCATGTTTGCCCAAAGTGCGGAGGCATCAACACCAAAACGATTTCTGGGGCAAGCAAAGCCACATCGATTGTCCTCTGGGGTCCGTTTGCCGCAAACAAAGTCTTATCCAAATTCCAGTGTAAGGACTGCGGTCACAAATTCTAAACACAACTTTATATAACACCCATAAAGATAACCCCAGGCGCTTTCCACCTATTCGGCAAAGCATCAACCGACAGACCTTTCGGTCACTGCCGTCGTGTGTGCGAGACACGACATTATGACAGTAGTCGGCAACTGCTGAAAGGAGGTATGTGCTATGGCTAAGGTCAAGACTACCGTGAAGGTAACAGTCAAAGTGACTGTGAAGCATCGTATTACTGTTCGCAAGTAATTCAGGTGTTGCCTGGGGTTGTCTTTATGGGTGTTGTTTTATCTTCACATAACGGTGATAAGCCGCCGTAATTCAAGCAGGGAGAATATGTGATTCCTCCCAATAAGTAAGTCAGCTTGATTGACTTTAGATTAGAGTACACCTTCACGATTCGGGACCGTGTGGCTATGATACTCGTTGACCACTCCTGTCGGTGACAGGTCAGGTGCGGATTGTCCCATTCTTAATCTTTTTACTTTACCAACTCGCTTTCACGGTCGCCGCCATAATGTCGCCACTATGGTTTAGTAATTAAGAATTATGGGAGTTTCCCGTCCAATACTTATTCGATTGGAGTGCGTTTCTTATGCGCACCATTTACAGAAGCGTTTGCTTCGAGCCATTTGCTATACATCGCCTTGCCGCTTTTGCGACTCGTTCAATGTTACCATCACGATGTAGTGGGCGTATTTACAGGGGCGTCATTTTGCCCCACCCACGAGTTTTGTTGCGCCAGACTGCAGTGTGTTAAATAGGCTATGGAAAATTCCGAACTTGCCTTCAATAGCTACCAGAATCGGGATGAGCGATGTCAAACCTCCTGCTGTGCCAACGAATTTACCTACAGCATCTGCAGCCGTGACTAGGCCAGTGCCTATATCAACAATGATTTTTACCAGACCACTGTTTACCACAGTATTCGATAGTGATTGCCATGCAGCCTGGAATTTGCTTATCTTACCTTCAATAGAGGCAAGATGCTTTTCGTTCTCGGCAAGTGCAGAGCCGGTTGCATTAGACGCAGTCTGTAAAGCCTGTTCTGCAACTGAGAAGTTCTCGAGCAATGCGGAAACGACATTGGCATTTCTCTTGCCGCCAACCATCTCCAGAATGTTAGCTTGGGATACATCAGTCAGGTCATCCCAAACCGCCGACAGTTCTTTCAGAATTTGATATGTAGATTTGAATGTATCTTCGTCTATCTGGATGTCAACTCTTTGACCAGTTAATTCCAGAAGTTCCTCACGAAGCTCGGATACACTTCCGGCCATTCCGTCAGTATACTCGCCAGCCTCTTCTGCTTCCGTTTTGGCGGCACGGAGATACATGGATACTGTCTTGAGTGTTGTCGCTCTGTTACTTTCCCGCAAGACTACGGTACTGACCCTAAAGGGCGGATAGGTCTTTCGGCCTACCTCTCACATTTCAAAGTTAGATTATTGTGTGAGCCCAGACTGTATCTTCACCCTCTTCAGAGGGGGACAGCGAAACCAGTATGTTACCATACAAAGTATTACAGTCGTTACGGATTCTTTGTAGTATGCACGCAAGCCAAATGGTTAGGACATTAGCAAGCGGTTTCTATGCGCCTTTCTTGATAAGGGCGCACGATTACATCGTTCAACTCAAGTCTACCGTCCACGATAGAGTAGTTGAAAGAGTGATAGTCTTGAAGGTTGCCACCACATTCGATGTAATGCCGGATTAGTTCTATACAAACCTCCGGGCGTTTTAGGATATCTGACTCCCATAAGTACAAAATCTCGATATCATAAATATTTTTCAGATATGTATGTTTAGCCTTATCTCGTGATATGACATGTCGCTGCTTATCATTAACGGAGTTAGGATATTTTAGCGGAGAGCTGTGCCAATAATCACCCATGACCTCAACTGCAAGGTCAAATTCCGGCAGATAGTTATCGATAGCATAGTATGTATACGGCTCTTCATTTCTATAGGTAATGCCCATATCATCAAGCATACTATTCACCGCAATCTGTGGCTTTGTCTGCGTGGTTGCTGGGTTATTCTTTAACAAACTGACTGCACGCTCCCTGGATTCAAGTTTCCAATCCTCTGATTGCGACCACACCGTAGAATACCATGTCTGCCTACACGAAGTAGAACAGAAATGTTTCCTATCAGAATCTAACACATACTTACCAACAAGAAACTCTTTGCCACAAGATTCACATTTTACAGATCCTCCCTGGAATCTCCTGTTATTAAATCCTGTGTTACCAAGTTGCCAAGTGTGCTGGCACTCTGCAGAACAGAATCGCTGGGTGGACTTTTTGGAAATATACATATCCTCACCACACACTTCGCACGGTCTATGTTCAAATGTAATCTCTCGTTTAAGAAGCGATTGACATTTGTTTGAACAAAAATGTTGCTTTCTTTTCTTATATTGTGACAATGTCTTATAAACCGTTTTGCCACAATATTCACACTGGATATAAACGCCAGTTTTCTGTGCCATAGTTATCACCTCGGGTGTATAACAAAAGCTCGTAGAACTCCTAACTCTACGAGCGCATACTACAAAGTCTTTCCTCGGTCTTGACCGTCTCCGGCCTTTAACCGATATAATTATACTACGGGGAAGAATGTCAATGGAGAGCGCCAGCCTACGACCTTACAGTAAGGCAGGCGGTCGATTCTTTCCGCAATAGTACGGCAGCCCCAATACCACTTGCGGGTACTGAGCTTATTTGACGGAATGTCATGTGGGATGCTCGCCTTAATTGATGCCGGAATTGAGGTAATGTTACCCTCAACATTACTCGCTTTAATGGGGTTTGTATTCCTAAGTAAACTGATTACCGAAGAAATCCCTTGGCCTTACGTATGGTATACTGCTCCTAACTTTTTTATTGGACTTGGATGTTTGTTAGTTGCAGCAATTCTTGCGTTTGTATTTTCAAAATTTTCAAAATCCAAAATTGTGGTTACAAATAAACGTGTATACGGATGTGCGGCATACGGAAGAAGAGTTGATTTACCTATTGACGCCATTTCGTCTGTTGGTATTGGCGGTGCTTTCTCTCAGGTTGCTGTAGCAACTGCTAATGGCTTGATTAACTTTTATCTAATGAAAAATAGCGAAGAAATCCACCGTACGATTTCTGATTTAGTCGCAAACCGACAAGATAAACCCAAGGAGGTTGTGCAGCAGGTAATTAACCAAACGAGCGCTAAAGAGCTGAAGGAATACAAAGAGTTGCTTGATAATGGAATTATCTCTCAGGACGAATTTGATGCAAAGAAAAAGCAGTTGCTTGGGTTGTAATTTGATTCGCTTTATAGAGTTAATATCAGGGTATAGCAAAGTGGATAAAATCAAAATTAACGCAGAGTATTATAACGATGTCCAAACGATTTCCAGATTGGTGATTGAACGCTATAAATGTGTTACTAATTTAAGGAATCAATATGCAGAGGCTGCTAATATGTTGAAGGCCGTTAAGCACCGAAACGAGTTGGCGTTTTCGGGCGAAAATGAAACTATTACATATTTGAGGCGTGCGGAATTGTGGGCATTAAATGCTGCGATTGACGATTTGGCTACAGAACCGCATCCAGATATGCCAATGGATAAGCTTAATGTATTAAGCGAATACTTAAAGCAATTCTCTCTGTAGGGAAAACTGATTCTCCTGGGAGGGTTTGGTAATTTAAAAAAGACGCAAATTAAGTTTTGCGCCCCCCTCTGCATAGATTCTGACCCTCTCTCGGTCTAAAAGCGACCCCCTTGGAGAAAAAGAGACCCCCTTAACTGCAAAAACGACCCCGGGGGTCGCAGCATTTCAAAATTAGGGTTCTTACACAGAAAAATCCGACAGCAAAAGCTGTCGGATTTTTCTGTTGATGTCTGTTTTTGCCTGTGTTACTATACATGCAGAAAGAGGTGAACGGTGATGTTTGATTGTGGATTTACAAAAGGGAATCAGTGGTTTCGGTATCGGGCGGCGGCAATCATCGTGGAAAACGGCTGTGCGCTGTTTGCCTGCAATGAGATGGACGATTATTTTTACTCCATCGGCGGTGGCGTACATATTGGTGAAACGGCCGAAGATGCGGTGGTTCGGGAAGTCTTTGAAGAAACGGGCGTGCATTACGAGATCGATCGGCTGGCAGTCATCCACGAGAACTTTTTTGATGAGAATGCAGGCTCACTGAAGGGGCTGAATTGCCACGAGCTGAGTTTCTATTTTCTGATGAAGCCGCGGGGAACTCAGGAACTGCACAGTAACAGCGTGACTATGGGAGTCAAGGAGGAGATGTGGTGGATTCCGGTGGAGGACTTGGATCGGTACAAAGCGTATCCCACATTTTTGAAGGACTATCTGAGTAAGGACCATACGGGGATTGTGCATATCGTGACGGATGAGAGAAAATAACGCAAGCGTAAAGGTTCGGCACCGGCTGGTGCCGGACTTTTTGTATATATGGACAAGAGAAAAGGGTGTTTTTCAGAGAAAGAAGGATGTTCATCCACCGAAAACGTGTAATCATACACAAAAGGTTGTGAAGTTGAACAAAGCACCGTGGTAAAGTGGGTGGGGGACTGTACAATGTTCTGTATATTTTGCGTATGGGATGAATTATTATGCAAAGATGTTGACAAAATGTGAATGAAGATGTATAATTCACTGCATAATACATCCATTTAACGGATTTGGGAGGAAAAACACTATGAATAAAGAAAACATCAAAAAAGTCGTGCTGGCCTACTCCGGCGGACTGGATACTTCTATCATCATTCCCTGGCTGAAAGAAAACTACAACAACTGCGAAGTCATCGCCGTTTCCGGTAACGTCGGTCAGGCTGACGAGCTGGAGGGCCTGGAAGAGAAGGCCATCAAGACCGGCGCAAGCAAGCTGTACGTGCTGGATCTGACTGAGGAATATGTCGACGATTACATCATGCCCTGCCTGAAGGCCGGTGCAATTTACGAAGAGTACCTGCTGGGTACCTCCCACGCCCGCCCCTGCATCGCAAAGGGTCTGGCTGAGATCGCCATCAAGGAAGGCGCCGATGCCATCTGCCACGGCTGCACCGGTAAGGGCAACGACCAGGTTCGTTTCGAGCTGACTCTGAAGCACTTCGTTCCCGATATGCCCATCATTGCCCCCTGGCGTGAGTGGGATATTAAGTCCCGTGAGGAAGAGATCGAGTACGCCGAGGCCCACAACGTGCCTCTGAAGATCAACCGTGAGACCAACTACTCCAAGGACAAGAACCTGTGGCATCTGAGCCATGAGGGTCTGGATCTGGAGGACACCGGCAACGAGCCTCTGTACGAGAAACCCGGCTTCCTGGAGATGGGCGTTTCTCCCATTATGGCTCCCGATGTGCCTACCTACATCACCCTGGACTTTGAAAAGGGTGTCCCCGTTGCTCTGGACGGCCAGAAGATGAGCGCCAAGGAGATCATTCTGAAGCTGAACGAGATCGGCGGTGCCAACGGCATCGGCCTGCTGGATATCGTGGAGAATCGTCTGGTCGGCATGAAGTGCCGCGGTGTGTATGAGACTCCCGGCGGCGCTATCCTGTACAAGGCTCACAGCGTTCTGGAGAGCATCTGCCTGGACAAGATGACTCTGCACGAAAAGCAGAGACTGGCCATCACCTATGCTGAGCTGGTCTACAACGGCCAGTGGTTCACCCCTCTGCGTGAGGCTCTGGCAGCCTTCGTGGACAAGACTCAGGAGACCGTCACCGGTAAGGTGCGGCTGAAGCTGTACAAGGGCAACATGATCAACGCAGGTGTCTGGAGCGAGAACTCCCTGTACTCCGAGGAGATCGCAACCTTCGGTGAGAGCGACTACGATCAGACCGATGCTACCGGCTTCATCAACCTCTACGGCCTGCCCATCAAGGTTAAGGCCATGGTCGACGCAAAGAACAAGAAGTAATTATTAAGGAGATTTCACATGGCAAAGATGTGGGCCGGCAGAACCGACGGCAAAACGGAAAAAATCGCGGACGATTTCAACTCTTCCATTCATTTTGACAGCCGGATGTACCGACAGGACATCACCGGCTCTATGGCCCACGCCGCCATGCTTGCATCCAAGAATATCATTTCTCCGGCGGATGCCGACACGCTGATCGCCGGTCTGGAACAGATTCTCTCGGATCTGGACAGCGGTGTCCTCGCTATCGACATGGAGTGCGAGGATATCCACATGTTCGTGGAGCAGGTGCTCACTGCACGGCTGGGTGATGTGGGCAAGAAGCTCCACACCGCCAGAAGCCGTAACGATCAGGTGGCTCTGGATATCCGGATGTACCTTCGGGAGCAGGTGGACCAGATCGTGGAGCTGACCCAGAACCTGATCGCTGCCGTTACCGAGAAGGCGGAAGTCTACAAGGACGCCATTATGCCCGGTTACACCCATCTGCAGCGGGCGCAGCCCATCACCTTCGGTCACCATCTCATGGCTTACGCCATGATGCTGCTGCGGGACATTCAGCGTCTGCAGGACTGCCGCAAGCGCATGAACTTATCTCCCATCGGATGCTGCGCGCTGGCAGGTACTACCTATGATACTGACCGGCATTTTGAGGCCGAAAAACTGGGATTTGACGGCATCTGCATGAACTCTCTGGACGGCGTGTCCGACCGGGATTTCTGCGTGGAAATGATGAGCGATATCGCCATTTTGATGATGCATTTAAGCCGCTTCTCCGAGGAAATCATTCTGTGGTCCAGCTGGGAGTTTAAGTTCGTGGAGCTCAGCGATGCCTATACTACCGGCTCTTCCATCATGCCCCAGAAGAAAAATCCCGACATGGCGGAACTGGTTCGCGGCAAGACCGGACGGGTCTACGGCGACCTGATGGCGCTGCTGACCACCCTGAAGGGCCTGCCTCTGGCATACAACAAGGATATGCAGGAGGACAAGGAGGCCATTTTCGACGCATGTGACACCGTTGTGATGTGTCTGCAGGTGTTCACCGGCATGATCGCGACCCTCACTGCCAATACCGCCAACATGAAGCTGGCAGCCCAGAAGGGCTTCATCAATGCCACCGACCTTGCTGACTATCTGGTGAAGAAGGGTCTGCCTTTCCGCAGTGCGTATAAAATTTCCGGCCAGCTGGTGGCTCTGTGCATCCAGAAGAACACTGTGCTGGAGGAGCTGCCCATGGAAGTTTACAAGGATTTTAGCCCTCTGTTTGAGGAAGACCTGTATGAGGCCATCGATCTGATGACCTGTGTGCAGAAACGGATTTCCGAGGGTGGCACGTCGGTTGCCTCCGTGGAAAAGCAGATCAAGTATGTGAAAGAGTTACTTACCTTATGACAAATGTATTTATAGACGGCAGCGCAGGCACCACCGGACTGCGGATCGCCGACCGGCTGGCACAGAGAACGGACATCCGTCTGATCCGGCTGCCGGAATCTTTAAGAAAAGATCCCATGGCACGGAAAGAGGCCATTCACAGCGCGGATGTGGTGTTCCTGTGCCTGCCCGATGCGGCTGCTGTGGAGGCCGTGGAACTGGCGGGGGCTGCAAAGACCAAGATCATTGATACTTCTACTGCACACCGCACCAACCCTGCGTGGGCCTACGGCTTTGCGGAATTGTCCCAGCACCATCGGGATCGTATCGCGAATTCCAAGCGGATTGCCAATCCCGGCTGCCACGCCAGCGGCTTTATCGCTTCTGTGTATCCGCTGGTGGCTAACGGCATCGTTCCTGCGGATTTTCCTCTGACCAGCTACTCCCTCACCGGCTACAGCGGCGGCGGAAAGAGCCTCATCGCGGAATATGAGGACGAAAATCGGGATGTTCGCCACGAAAGTCATCGGATTTACGGACTGAATCTGCGCCACAAGCATCTGCCGGAGATGCAGAAGGTCTGCGGACTGGCACTGCCCCCTGTATTTTCTCCGATTTTGGGAGATTTTTATGAGGGAATGGCGACTTCTGTCATGCTGCCCGGATTCTGCGCCGAAAAGGTATGGGAGAGTCTGAAACGGCACTATGAAGGACAGAAAATGGTCTCCGTTGCGCCTCTGGGCGGCGACGAAAGCGTGATCTATGCCAGCACCTTAGCAGGTAAGGATACCATGCGGCTGCTGGTCACCGGCCACGAGAATCAGACCATTGTCACCGCTCTGTTCGACAATCTGGGAAAAGGCGCATCCGGTGCTGCAATTCAGAACATGAACATTCTGCTTGGCATTGACGAGACGACGGGTCTTAGTGTATAATGTTTCCAAGTGTGCTGTAAGGGAGGGGCAGACCCTCCCTTTGCAGATTATATAAAGAAGGAAGCTTGATTTTATGAATATTATCCAAGGCGGCGTCTGCGCCGCGACTGGTTTTAAAGCCAATGGCGTTCATTGCGGCATTCGCAAGAATCACAGCAAAAAGGATCTGGCCCTGATCGTAAGCGAAAAGAAGGCCGCCGCCGCGGCGGTGTATACCACCAATCTGGTCAAGGGTGCACCCCTGCTGGTCACCAAGCGGAATATTGCCGATGGTTTTGCTCAGGCGGTGATCTGCAACAGCGGCAATGCCAACACCTGCAATGCCAACGGTATTGAAATCGCGGAAGCGATGTGCGATCTGGTGGAAAAGCAGGTGGGTGTAGCAGCGTCTGATGTGGTGGTGGCTTCTACAGGTGTCATCGGCCAGCCCCTGGATATCACCCCCATCGCCGGCGGCATGGATGCGCTGGCGGAGGGACTATCTGCGGAGAACGGCAGCGCTGCTGCTCAGGCTATCATGACCACGGACACCGTGCCGAAGGAAATTGCCGTGGAGTTCACCGTGGGCGGCAAGGTTTGCCGCATGGGCGGCATCGCCAAGGGCAGCGGTATGATCCATCCCAATATGGCTACCATGCTGGTGTTCATCACCACTGACTGCGCGATCGCTCCTGCAATGCTGCAGAAGGCTCTGTCCAAGGACATCACCAAGACCTTCAATATGCTCAGCGTGGACGGTGACACTTCCACCAACGATATGGTCACCGTTCTGGCCAACGGCATGGCAGGTAACGAGGAGATCACCGCCGAGGGCGAGGATTTCACCGTCTTTATGCAGGCGCTGAATACCATTACCGTGAGCCTGTGCCGAATGATCGCCGGTGACGGCGAGGGCGCTACCAAGCTGTTGGAGTGCATCGCCACCGGTGCAGACGACGAGGAGACTGCCAAGATTTGCGCCAAGAGCGTCATCTGCTCCAGCCTCTTAAAGGCTGCCATGTTCGGTGCCGATGCCAACTGGGGCCGGGTGCTGTGTGCCATCGGTTACAGCGGCGCCAAGGTGGATGTCAGCAAGATCGGCGTGAAGTTCCGCAGCGCAAAGGGTGAGATCACCGTCTGCGAGAACGGCGCAGGTGTACCCTTCTCCGAGGAGATCGCCAAGGAGATCCTGCTGGAAAAGGAAATCGACATTCTGATCAGCCTGGGTGACGGCGCTTACGGCGCTTCTGCCTGGGGCTGTGACCTTACTTATGACTACGTGAAGATCAACGGTGACTACCGCACCTGAGGAGGCACTATGGACAATCAGTTTACCAATGCGGAACGGGCGGAGGTTCTGACCGCCGCGCTGCCCTACATCAAAAAGTATAACGGAAAGACCGTGGTGATCAAGTACGGCGGCAACGCCATGATCAATGAGCAGCTGAAGCAGCAGGTGATGGAGGACATCGTTCTGCTGTGGCTCATCGGCGTGAAAGTGGTTCTGGTTCACGGCGGCGGCCCGGAGATCAGCGAGACCATGAAAAAGCTGGGCAAGCAGGCGGTGTTCCTGGATGGCCTGCGGGTCACGGACAAGGAGACTGTGGACATCGTCCAGATGGTGCTGGCCGGTAAGATCAACAAGACTCTGGTCAATCTGATCCAGATGAAGGGCGGTCATGCCGTGGGTATTTCCGGCATCGACGGCGGCATCATCGAGGCGAAGATGAAGAACGAGGCTCTGGGCTATGTGGGCGAGATCACGAAAGTCCGCACCCAGCCCATCACCGACTTGCTGGAGAAGAACTATATCCCCGTTGTGTCCACTGTGGCCAGCGACCGGCAGGGTAACACCTACAACATCAACGGTGACACCGCCGCGGCCTTTCTTGCAGGCGCGCTGGGCGCGGAAAGACTCATCATGATGACGGATATTGCCGGCATTCTGATGGATAAGGACGATCCTTCCACCTTGATTGGCAATATCACCGTGTCGGAAGCCAGGAAACTCTATGAAAACAATGTCATCTCCGGCGGCATGATCCCCAAGGTGGACTGCTGTATCGAGGCACTGGAGCATGGCGTGAACAATGTGGTCATCATGGATGGCCGAATTCCCCATTCCATTCTGATGGAGCTGCTCACCGATGAGGGCGCAGGTACCATGGTTATGAAAGGCTGATGGAAATGAGCATCATTTCTCTGGATAAAGAATATGTGGCCGGAACCTATGGCCGGTTTCCTCTGGAACTGGTCAGCGGCAAGGGCAGCCGTTTGAAGGCTGCCGACGGCAAGGAATACATCGACCTGGGCTCCGGTATCGGTGTGACGGCCTTTGGTTTTGGCGACGATGCTTGGGTCAAGGCGGTGACGGAGCAGGCTTCTATGCTGCAACACACCTCTAACCTTTATTACACCGAGCCCTGTGCCAAGCTGGCAAAGCTGCTGTGCGAGAAAACCGGCATGAAGAAGGTATTCTTCTCCAATTCCGGCGCGGAGTCCAACGAATGCGCCATCAAGGTGGCAAGAAAATACTCCGCCCAGAAGAAGGGTGCGGACTGCTACACCATCGTCACGCTGGTGAACAGCTTCCACGGAAGAACCCTGACCACGCTCGCTGCCACCGGACAGGACCACTTCCACAAGGACTTCCAGCCCCTGACCCCCGGCTTCATCCATGTACCTGCCAACGACTGTGCGGCCCTTGCCAAGGCTGTGGCGGAGAATAAAGTGGCTGGCATCATGCTGGAGTGCGTTCAGGGCGAGGGCGGCGTGAATCCCCTGACCCGGGAGTTTGTGCTGGAGGCTGCGAAGATCGCAAATGAGCAGGACATCCCCCTGATGATCGACGAGGTGCAGACCGGCAACGGCCGTACCGGCGAATTCTATGCCTATATGCACTTCGGCACGCAGCCCGACATCGTTTCCACCGCCAAGGGCTTGGGCGGCGGCCTGCCCATCGGCGCGACCCTCATGGGCGAGAAGGTTCAGTCCGTGCTGCAGCCCGGCGACCACGGCTCTACCTACGGCGGCAACCCCGTATGCTGCGCCGGTGCCTTAAGCGTGCTGGAGCGGCTGGACGAGGCGTTCTTAAATGATGTGAAATGCAAGAGCGAATATGTTTTCAAGGCTCTGGAGGGCGCTGAGGGCGTGCAGAGCGTCAGCGGTCTGGGTCTGATGATCGGCATCAAGACAACAAAGCCTGCCAAGGAGGTCGTGACGGCCTGCATGGAGAAGGGCGTACTGTGTCTGACGGCTAAGGATAAGGTGCGGCTGCTGCCTGCGCTGAATATTCCCATGGAAGATCTGAAGAAGGCCGTGGATGTGATCAAGGCTGTCTGCAAGGAGGGCATCTGATATGAAGGGTAAGCATTTTCTGAAGCTGCTGGATCTGACTCCGGCTCAGATTGAAAATCTGCTGGATATGGCCGCTGATTTCAAGGCCAAGAAGAAGGCCGGAATCCCCCACAAGCTCTGTGAGGGCAAGAATATTGTCCTGCTTTTTGAGAAGGACAGCACCCGTACCCGGTGCGCCTTTGAGGTGGCAGGCGCCGATCTGGGTATGGCAGTTACCTATCTGGGCCCCAGCGGTTCTCAGATGGGCAAGAAGGAGTCTATCGCTGACACCGCCCGGGTTTTGGGCCGGATGTATGACGGTATTGAGTACCGTGGCTACGGTCAGTCTATTGTAGAGGAATTGGCGAAGTACGCAGGCGTTCCTGTTTGGAACGGCCTGACCAACGAATTCCACCCCACCCAGATTCTGGCGGATTTTCTGACCATTCGGGAGCATTTTGGAAGCCTGAAAGGCAAAAAGCTGGTCTACTGCGGCGATGCCCGGTATAATATGGGCAATTCTCTCATGGTTGGCTGCGCCAAGATGGGCATGCACTTTGTTGCCTGCGCCCCCGAGGCGTATTTCCCCAATGCGGAGCTGATCGAAGCGTGCCAGGCGGTCGCTGGCGAGACCGGCGCTGTGCTGGAGTTCATCTCCGATCCCATGGTGGCGACGAAGAACGCCGATGTGATCTACACCGATGTGTGGGTTTCCATGGGCGAGCCGGACAGCGTGTGGCAGGAGCGCATCGAGGCGCTGAAGCCCTATCAGGTCAACCGGGCTATGATGGAAAACGCAGGCGAGCAGTGCCGGTTTATGCACTGTCTGCCGGCATTCCACGATCTAAACACCGTCATCGGCCGACAGATCCATGAGAAGTTCGGTCTGGACTGCATGGAAGTTACCGACGAGGTCTTTGAGAGTGCGCAGTCCATCGTCTTTGACGAGGCGGAGAACCGGATGCACACCATCAAGGCTGTTATGGCAGCCACCTTGGCTTAATTGCATAATGAAAGGCCAGTCGAAAGACTGGCCTTTTTGCTATTTAATTGGCGGAGGCTTCCGGACCGAAGAAGTCCCGGAGGGTGTCCCGGTAGTGCTGGGGGGCTACCGGGTAACTCAGCCCGTGGCCCGCGCCGGGGATGGTGACAAGGCACTTGCGGGATGCACAGGCTTCGTAATTGGCTCGACTCATGGAGCAGGGGACGAAGACATCATTTTCACCGTGGTAGAAGATCACGGGGACGGTGGCCATTTTCACCGCGTCGATGGATGCGATCTCATCGGGGTCAAAATGGCCGAAGAGCTTGGCACCCAGCCGGACGAAGGGGTAGGAAAGGTTCGGCGGCAGGTGCATATCCTCCCGGATGACCTTTTTCATGATGTTTTTGGGAGAGTCGAAGCCGCAGTCGGCAAGGATTCCGATGACACAGTCGGGCAAAGGTGTGCCGGCGGCGTTGAGAACCGTGGATGCGCCCATGGAGATGCCGGTGAGGATGAATTTCTGCTCCGGGCCGAAATGGTCAATTGCAAATTTCAGCCAGTCTAAGCAGTCACGATATTCCTTGACACCAAAGGTGATCACATGACCGTCGCTGCGGCCGCAGGCGCGCTGGTCCACGATCAATGCGCTGCGCCCAAGGGCAAAGCAACGCTGGACACCGCCGCAGAGGTCACGCTCGGCGTTGCCCCGGTAGCCGTGGAACATCAGCTCAATGGGTGCGCCGGGGGCGAATTCGTAGTAGCGCGCCCAGAGGGTCAAACCGTCGTGGGAGCGGATGGAAAAATCCTCATGGGGAAGCTTCCGGGTCTGCTGAATCCACTTGGTCATGACCTCCCGGAAGGGTTCGTAAATTTCGCCGGGAGGGATGGGGTATTCCTCTTTGCAGGTTTTCTGATCAGGGGTTACATGAAAGGCTAGCCGATAGCACACATAGGCGATAAGCAATGTGATGGCGCTCAGCACAAAAACGACGCCCAAGGCAGTCCAAATCCAGTCCAAAAGAATCGTCTCCTTAAAATAGATAGGCATATTTTACCACTTTTCGTGGGGCTTTGCAAGAATGTCAGTGTCGAAAACGGATAGTTCTTGCCTTTTTCTCGAAAATCATATACAATTGGGACGAGGTGAATGTATGGACATCCAAGTCAACTACAAAAATAAGAAACGATACACCCCAAGATACCCCATGCATCAGTCGAAATTCTGGACATGGCTCATCTGGACGCTGTCCCGGATCGCGCTGATCGGTAAGAAATATAAGGTGGAACAGATCGATATGGAGGGACTGAAGCCCCCATACATGCTGCTGAGCAACCATATGCACTTTATCGACTTTGAGCTGACGGCCACCGCAACCCATCCCCACCCTGTCAGCAACGTAGTGAGCATCGACGGCTACGTGAACAAATTCTTCCTGCTGGAGTGGATCGGCGCCATTCCCACCCGGAAGTTTACCACGGATATTCATCTGGTCAAATCCATACGCAAGGTACTGCAGCGGGGCGATATTCTGGCCATGTATCCCGAGGCACGGTATTCTCCCTGCGGCACGACCGCATTCCTGCCCGGCTCTCTGGGTAAACTCATTAAGATGAACAAGGTGCCGGTGGTGGCGGTGGTTCATCACGGCAACCACCTGTATGCGCCCTTCTGGAACTTCCGAAGCAAGCGGAAGGTGCCACTGTATACCACAGTGAAGAAGATTCTCACCCCGGAACAGATCGTAGCCATGTCCGTGGAGGAGATCAACGCAAAGCTCCGGGAGGAACTGACCTACGACGATTACCGCTATCAGAAGGACAATGGCATCCGTATCACGGAGTCTGACCGTGCTGAGGGACTGCACAAGGTGCTGTACCAGTGCCCCCACTGCATGACGGAGTTTAAGATGGATTCCAAGGGTACGGAACTATTCTGCACCGCCTGCGGCAAGCGGTGGAACTGGAACGAGGATGGCTATCTGCAGGCGCTGGAGGGCGAAACAGAATTCGACCACATCCCGGATTGGTTCGATTGGGAACGCAGACAGGTCAGCGCCCAGATCGACCGTGGCGAGTATTCCTTCGAGGACGATGTGGAAGTCTTCTCCCTGCCCCGGGTCTATCGCTACATTCCTCTGGGTAAGGCAAAATTGACCCACAGCCCGGAGCGGGGTTTTGAGCTGGAGGGACACTACCGGGGAGAGCGGTATTACATCAACCGCCAGCCGGATCAGATCAACTCTCTGCACGTGGAATATGATTTCACGCCCCTGAAAAAACAGGATTATGTGGATATTTCCACGGAAAATGACTCTTTCTACTGCCGGCCTGCCAAGGAAAATGTGATCACCAAGCTGGCCTTCGCCACCGAGGAGATCTATCTGCGCAGCGTGGGCGCAAAGAGAAATACTTCCCGGGTTTCCGGGGAAAATAAGGTGGAGGTCTAACCTATGCTGTTTTTACAATACCCGCCCTGCTCGACCTGCAAAAAGGCGAAGGCTTTTCTGGACGTCCAAGGGGTTTCCTACACTGCAAGGCACATCAAAGAGGAGAATCCCTCCTACGAAGAATTGAAGGCATGGGTGGAAATGAGCGGCCTGCCGCTGAAGAAATTCTTTAATACCAGCGGTCTTCTCTACAAATCCATGAATTTGAAAGAGAAACTTCCCACCATGACGGAAGAGGAGCAGCTTAAATTACTGGCTTCCGATGGTATGCTGGTCAAGCGCCCCATTCTGGTGACGGAAAAGACGGTGCTCACCGGCTTCCGTGAGGAAACATGGAAAGAAGCGTTGGGCTAATACAAATATTTGGAGGTAAAACCATGGATGCAAAGCAGATCATGAAGATTTTTGAAGATACGGCCTATGTTCGCATGGGCGGCAGTCAGGAGGAACTTCGTACTGCCAAATATTTAATGACTAAGCTGGAAGATATGGGGCTGAAGGCTGCCATCGAAGAATTCGATGTGGACATGGCGGAAATTGAGGATGCTCAGCTGCTGGTGGATGGTATTTGCGTGACCTGCAAGGGTTATCTGAACGCAGGAACCGCAGAAGTAGAGGCACCGCTGTACTATCTGCGTTCTTCCGATAAGGTGTCCCTGTCCCAGTGCAAGGGCAAGATCGTCATGGTTGACGGATATCTGGGCTACTGGCGGTATCAGGATATGCTGGAGAACGGCGCGGTGGGCTTCATCACCTATGATGGCAACGCCAACTATGCGGACCGGGACATCGATCAGCGGGAGCTGCGGAAGGCTACCCACAAGGGCAATAAGATTCCCGGTGTGAACATTAACGCCAAGGATGCCATTTCCATCATCCGCAAGGGTGCAAAAACCGCCAAGATCCTGCTGAAGCAGCGGGAATTTGAAGGAAAGTCCCACAATGTGGTGCTGGATCTGCCCGGTGAGGTGGACGAGTACATCGCGCTGACCGCGCACTACGATTCCACATCCCTCTCTCAGGGCGCTTACGACAATATGTCCGGCTCTGTGGGCATTCTGGCCATTGCAGAGCATTTTGCCAAGAATCCCCACCGTTACGGCCTGCGCTTCATCTGGTGCGGCAGCGAGGAACGGGGTCTGCTGGGTTCCAAGGCTTACTGCGCCAAGGAGGAGAACCTGAAAAACTGTGTACTGAACATCAATCTGGATATGATCGGCTGCATTATGGGCAAGTTCATCTACTGCGCGACCGCAGAGGAGAAGCTGTGCCACTATCTTTCCTACCTTGGCAGTGAGCTGGGCTTCCCCATCGAGGGAAAACAGGATGTATATTCCTCCGACTCCACGCCCTTTGCAGACAAGGGCATTCCTGCTGTGTCCTTCGCCCGGATCGCCCCCCAGAACACCGCCACCATCCACAACAGCTATGATACGCTGGCGGTGATGAA
This sequence comes from Clostridia bacterium, assembly GCA_021153265.1. GTDB lineage: Bacteria > Bacillota > Clostridia > Oscillospirales > Oscillospiraceae > Faecousia. The sequence goes on along the minus strand of JAGKTU010000025.1, from coordinate 4,387 downwards.
GGGAGAACAGATGGTGGAGGATATCGAATTTATCACCGCATTCACTTCCAGAATGGCCAATGCTGTGCTGTGTCCCGTGGATAAGTCCATTCCGGACAATATGAAGGATAAGCTGGACATCTATCTGTGCCGCAAGCGCGCGCCCAAATAAATGATTTAGTCAACATTGCCGCACCGGAAATCCCGGTGCGGCAATTGTATTGTGAATTGTTACAAACAAGGTCATGATTTGTTCACAATTTTAGGTTTTCCGAACAATTGCTTTCCTGGGGTAAAGTGGTAAAATATAAGTAATTTCTCGCAAAGTACCAAAAACTATGAAAGAAAGGGATACATTATGTTCGAGAAAGTTTTTAAACTGAAAAACAACAACACCAATGTCAAGACCGAAGTGATGGCTGGTATCACCACCTTCATGACCATGGCGTACATCCTGGCGGTCAACCCCAGCATCCTGTCCGCAACCGGCATGGATCCCACCGCAGTCCTGCTGGCCACCGCGCTGGCATCCTTCATCGGTACTGCCGCCATGGCACTGATGGCCAATCTGCCTTTCGCTCTGTCCGCAGGCATGGGTCTGAATGCCTACATGGCATACACCGTGTGTCTGGGTATGGGCTACAGCTGGCAGGTAGCTCTGCTGGCCGTGTTCGTCGAGGGTCTGATCTTCGTGGTCCTCTCTCTGACCAACATCCGTGAAGCCATCTTCAATGCCATTCCTCTGAGCCTGAAGCGCGGCGTTTCTGTTGGTATCGGCCTGTTCATTGCTTTCATCGGCCTGCAGAATGCCGGTCTGTGCGTGGACGGCGCTACTCTGGTGGAACTGGTTGACTTTACCCAGAACTTCTCTTCCAAGGGCATCAGCGCCCTGCTGTGCGTCATCGGTGTTCTGATCACCGCTGCACTGTATATCAAGAATGTGAAGGGCTCCATCCTCATCGGCATCGTGGCTACCTGGGGCCTGGGCATGCTGTGCCAGGTGGCAGGCATCTACGTTCCCAATCCCGAACTGGGCTGCTACAGCCTGTTCCCCACCATGGCCTGGACCGATTTCAGCAAGCTGGGCACCACCGTTGGCCAGTGCTTCAAAGTGGATTTCAGCGCGATCAAGCCTCTGGAGTTTGTGGTTGTGATCTTCGCTTTCCTGTTCGTGGATATTTTCGACACCCTCGGCACCCTGATCGGCGTGGCTACCAAGGCCAACATGCTGGATGAGGAGGGCCGCCTGCCCAAGATCAAGCCCGCTCTGCTGGCTGACTCCATCGGCACCACTGCCGGCGCTATGCTGGGTACTTCCACCGTCACCACCTTCGTCGAGTCCGCTTCCGGTGTCGCAGCCGGCGGCCGTACCGGTCTGACTGCCATGGTCACCGGCGTGCTGTTCCTGCTGAGCATGTTCTTCGCTCCCATCTTCACCGCCATTCCCTCCTTCGCAACTGCTCCCGCGCTGATCATGGTTGGCTTCCTGATGTTCAGCGGCATCACCGAGCTGAAGTTTGAGGACGACAAGCTCACCGAGACCATTCCTGCTTACCTCGCCATTCTGGCTATGCCCCTGTTCTACAGCATTTCTGAGGGCATTTCTCTGGGCATCATCTCCTATGTGGTGCTGAATGTGGTCACCGGCAAGGCTAAGAAGGTCACGCCTCTGATGTACGTTCTGGCTGTTCTGTTCATTCTGAAGTATATCTTCCTGTAAAAATTATGACCCGGGACGTAAGTCCCGGGTCTTCTAACTTAAACGAGATGAATGCATGAAAAACGCGCACCCTACGGTGCGCGTTTTTTGATTACAGTTCACAGTTGCCCACGGTTCTGGGGAAGGGGAGGACGTCGCGGATGTTAGACATACCGGTCAGGTACATGACGCAGCGCTCGAAGCCCAGACCGAAACCGGCGTGACGGGCAGAGCCGTACTTGCGCAGATCCATGTAGAAACCGTAATCCTCGGGGTTCATGCCCAACTCGCGGATGCGGTTTTCCAGAATCTCGTAGTTGTCCTCACGCTGGGAGCCGCCGATGATCTCGCCGATGCCGGGGACCAGACAGTCCATAGCGGCAACGGTCTTTCCGTCGGGGTTCAGCTTCATGTAGAAAGCCTTGATATCCTTGGGATAGTCGGTGACGAAGACGGGGCGCTTGAAGACCTCCTCGGTCAGGTAGCGCTCGTGCTCGGTCTGCAGGTCGCAGCCCCAGGATACGGGGTAGTCGAAGTTGGCGTTATTCTTCTCCAGAATCTCGATGGCCTCGGTGTAGGTCACGCGGCCAAAGTCGGAGTTCATGACGTGGTTCAGACGATCCAGCAGACCCTTGTCCACGAAGGAATTGAAGAAGTTCATCTCCTCGGGGGCGCGCTCCAGAACATAGGAGATGATATACTTGATCATATCCTCTGCCAGCTGCATATCGTCAGCCAGATCGGCGAAGGCGATCTCGGGCTCGATCATCCAGAACTCGGCGGCGTGACGGGTGGTGTTGGAGTTCTCGGCACGGAAGGTGGGGCCGAAGGTGTAGATGTTGCGGAAAGCCATGGCGAAGGTCTCACCGTTGAGCTGACCGGAAACGGTCAGGTTGGTGGGTTTGCCGTAGAAGTCCTGGGAGAAATCCACCTTGCCATCCTCGGTCTTGGGGATGTTGTTCAGATCCAGGGTGGTGACCTGGAACATTTCACCCGCACCCTCGCAGTCGGAGCCGGTGATCAGGGGGGTGTGGACGTAGACGAAGTCACGGTCCTGGAAGAACTGGTGGATGGCCATGGCAGCAAGGCTGCGGACACGGAAGACCGCCTGGAAGGTGTTGGTCCGGGGACGCAGATGGGTGATGGAGCGCAGGAACTCCATGGAGTGGCGCTTGGGCTGCAGGGGGTAGTCGCCGGTGGAAGGGCCTTCCACGGTGACGGAGGAAGCCTGGATCTCAAAGGGCTGCTTGGAGCCGGGAGTCAGGACAACGGTACCCTTGACGATGAGGGCAGCGCCGATGTTGATCTTGGAGATCTCCTGGAAGTTTTCAATTGTATCGTTGTATACCACCTGGATGGGGTTAAAGTAAGTGCCGTCGGACAGCATGATGAAGCCAAACTGCTTGGAAGGGCGGCGATTGCGCACCCAGCCGCCGACTTCGATCTCCTGATCGGCGTAGGCTGCAGTGTTCTTGAACAGCTCTCTTACAGAAATGAGTTGCATAGATAAGTACCTCTCTTATGCGAAAATGTAACTAAAGTATACGCCAAATTGGAGGATTTTACAAGAGGGAAAAGCGGATTTTGTAAGAAATATTCAAAGAAAATATGAAAGAAACCTCCGATCCGTGTGGATCGGAGGTTCATTTTACTTAAAAGAGGCCACATTCTTGCGCACCAGCGCTCTGTGCAGCCGGGCTTCCGCCAGACGGATCTCGTTGTCGGAGGCGTCTTTGCGGTTTAAGACCGATTTTGCACGGTCCATGGAGGCCTGTGCGCGGGCGGTGTCGATGGTGTCTGCCCACTCGAAAGTGGTGGGAACCAGCGTCACATTGCCGTCCACCACGGAGAGCATTCCGCCGATACAGGCGGCATAGCGGCGCTGATTTTCGCCGTCAACCACCGTGGCGCGGCCCATACCAAGGGGCAGAACGCAGTTGATGTGCCGGGCAAGGATCGCCACGTCGCCGTCAATGGTGCGGACCACCAGACGCTCGGCTTCGCCGTCATAGAGCAGGCCGTCGGGAGTGACGATCTTTAAGGGGAAGGTGCTCATTTGCCCTCACCGCCCCGGAATTTCTCCACAACGTCGTCGATGGAGCCTGCGTACAGGAAGTAGGACTCGGGAATCTCGTCGTGCTTGCCCTCAATGATCTCCTTGAAGGAACGGATGGTCTCCTTCAGAGGCACGTACTTGCCCAGATAGCCGGTGAACTGCTCGGCGACATGGAAGGGCTGGCTGAGGAAGCGCTGCACCTTACGGGCGCGGTTGACGGTCAGCTTGTCCTCTTCGCTCAGTTCGTCCATACCCATGATGGCGATGATGTCCTGCAGTTCCTTGTAGCGCTGCAGAATGCTCTGGACGGCACGGGCAGTCTCGTAGTGGTCATGACCCAGGATCTCGGGGGACAGAATGCGGGAGGTGGAGTCCAGAGGATCCACGGCGGGGTAGATGCCCAGAGAGGCGATGCCACGGTCCAGAACGGTGGTGGCGTCCAGGTGGGCGAAGGTGGTGGCAGGGGCGGGGTCGGTTAGGTCGTCGGCAGGGACGTAAACCGCCTGAACGGAGGTGATGGAGCCGTTCTTGGTGGAGGTGATGCGCTCCTGCAGGGCGCCCATTTCCGTTGCCAGGGTGGGCTGGTAGCCGACGGCGGAGGGCATACGGCCCAGCAGTGCGGAAACCTCAGAACCGGCCTGGGTGAAACGGAA
>JAGKTU010000002.1 GCA_021153265.1 Clostridia bacterium | reverse complement strand
GCGTATATTTCCTTTTAGACATAACGACACCCCCTGATGTAATTATCCTACATCAGGGGGTGTTTTGTCTATTGTCCGTTTTTACTGGTTCAGTTCATTTTACCGGGGGTTCCTTTTTCGCGAATCGTGTTCAGATCAGGTGGCACAATAGACCTTGATGGCTTCGCTGATATAGGAAGCGGTGCCATCAGCATGCCGGTCAATGTTGCTTTTGAAACGCTCGTCCGCAACATACATCTGTCCCAGACCGGCCAGAATCTCGTTGGTACAGTTATAGTAGTTCATGCTGATGTGATTTTGTAGTTTCTTAACCAGAGATTGGGCTTCGGGAGAGGCGGGGGCCGCACCGCTGTTCATGCAGAGGGAGAACTCGGCAAGAATTGCATCCATGTCCTGGACAAGAGAATTCTGCTTTTCCTTGGAATAGTTCTTTGTTTTCTCGGCATGCTGCTGATAGGCTTCTGTTTTGCCCCACTTTTCCTGCGCTTCGGATTTGTATTTTTCAAATTCGCTGTCGTCAAATGCTTTCATAACATTTTCCCCTTTCATTGCGCCGTCAATTGCGTGAATCAATCTTTCTATGCGCTCTTTCTTGAGTTTGAGAAGTTGCTTTTGCTCGTTGAGTGCTTTGGTTTTGTCGTAATTTGGAGATGATATGATTTGCCGGATGCTGTTCAGAGAGAAATCAAGCTCGCGATAGAAGAGGATCTCCTGCATGCGAAGAAGAGCTTCTTCATCGTAGTATCGATAGCCGGTTGATGGATCCACATGGGAAGGCTTCAATAAACCAATTTCGTCGTAGTAATGCAGTGTGCGCACACTGACACCGGTGAATTTGGCGAATTCTCTGATTTGCATTTTCGTAATGATCACCTCCTAAGAGGAGTATATACTATGACGTAACGTCAGTGTCAAGGGGGGTCGAAAGAATTTGTACGAAAAAATAGGCGGGATTAGATAACTGTAATTTGCTCAACGATCCTGTATACTTTTTCAGACCAATCCCAAATATCTTTGCAATCGTTTTCCACATAGATAATTCGATCTGTCAAGTTGCTTGGTATATATGGCTCAAGAATGGTCTTTAATTTCATTGGTATCACGATTTTGAAAACCCAATCGTCGAGAATGACTTCATCCTTGACTTTCATAGGCAGAACGCCATCATATATAGCATTCGGATGTGTACGTAACTGCTCATATTGGAAATAAAACCGTACCCCCGGATTGAAGCCGATGCTTAAATCATGATCATCCGGAAAACGTCCCAAGCTGCGCTCCATAACCAATCGGTCTCCTGCTTGACAGTTGCCCCATGCAAACATGATATATTCAAAGAAATCAGCAGGGTCATTGGCGGCATTTCGGCTCTCACTCATCAGTATCTCAACGGGAACTTTCCGTGCTTTTCGTGCTGACAACAACTTTCCACACTGAAAAATCTTGATTGCGTTGTCAACAGATGTGGTGTGGCACACGAAATCAGTTACACAACCTTTTCTGTATCGACAAGCAGTACATTCCGTCAGAAGTTTGGGGAGAGGTGCAGAAAGATAGGCTTCTTTTTGCTCAATGCCAGTCAAAAGTGTCTGCAATGTGATTTCGTTATCACATTCGATGTCACAGATTCTTCCGTATTTCTTTTCATATTCTATGAACTCAATGATAGTTCTGATTTCCCAATCAGATACCTCTGGGTAATTGGAGAGTTTCTTATAAAACACCCCATCCCATACTTGACTGCATTCAAAATCGCCTATTTTTATCAGCATATTATCACCGTCAAATTCAAGTATGTCTAATTATTTATATCATATCCAATTTCAAAATGCTACAAAAAAGGCCGATAGCATCAATACCGATGGTATCAAAACAATCGACCTAATTTGAAAGCAGTTGATAAAAATGATACGGTTTCATAGGATTTCAAAAGGTTTCGCGTAAAAATGAAACCATAGATGCATAAGTGAAACCATGAATCAGTTGGATAAATTGGAATTGGTCAATCTAATTCTTTTTGATAGTGAGCAAACCCCTCATCCCGTCTCACTTCACAATAACCCAGCTTTGTATAAAAAGCATTTGTTCTAACATTCCAAAGCGGTGTATCAAGTTTGATTTTCTTGATACCAGAATAGTAGTTCTCCACCATTTTCATCAATGAAAGGCCATATCCCTTCTGATAGTGGACTGGGTCTATAAATATTCTACCAACGTACAATGTTTCACCATCTTTGTCCAAAAATAGAATTGCGCCACCAACGATTTCTCCATCTATGACCGCCTGAAGTAAATGTCCTTCTCTTTTCATCTGAATGTGCCATGCAATAGAATCATAATCAGGAGGTCCATCTGGTTCGGAAGCACCAACATCAACATCACTATCAAACGCAGCCTTTGATATAGCCACGATTCTTTCGATATTTTCCAATTCTGCATTTTCTAATTTCATGAAAATCACATCCTTGTCAAATTCAAGTTTGTCTAACTAATTATATCACGTGCGAGTGGAAATTCAACATTCAACAGCGAAAAGAACGACCATTAGATACTTCTCGTATCAAAATGATCGGTCTTATTTGGTGGAGTCGAGGGGAATCGATTTGCATTTTCATTCCAACAGGGAATGAAAATTATGGTGTTGCCGCCATCGAGTCTGGCGGCAAGCAACAGACCACCGGTCTGTTGCATTAAGTTTTTCAAATCCCTGTCTACCATAAAAAAGCACCACCTAACAGGTGGTGCTTTTTTATGGTGGAGCCGACGGGATTTGAACCCGTGTCCGAAGGCAACTTGACAAGACTTTCTCCGGGCGCAGTTTGTTATTTACATTCCCTCATCCCATCGGGAACAAACACCCTATGGGAATTAGTAGCTTCATGATGCGTGGTATGGGCAAAGCTTACCATACGCACGGGCTCTACTCAAATCACACCCGAGCCCGGCTCGTAGACCTTCCGGGGCGGATGGGCGCCTAATTAGGCAGCCAGCGCAACAGTATTGTTGTCAGTTAATTTTAGAAAGTACCCGTTTTATCGTGGTCAGGTGCCACGGCCCGCTTATCCAGCCTCACTACCCCCGTCGAAACCAGTACGGCCCCATAGATGAGGTGAGAGTTGGTGTCAGGGGCGCTGTGCGCCCCTGTATGTTTGATTAGAATCTGCCGTAGGGATCGGGGAGCTTCTTCAGCTCAGCCAGCTGTGCGCCGTTGGTTTCTACGGTGATGGAGGCGATCTTCTGCTCGGTCAGAGGACGGTCCTGACGGTTGGTCTGAACCTTTGCGATGGCATCCACAACGTCCATGCCGGAAGTGACCTTACCGAAAGCGGCGTACTGGCCGTCTAAGTGCTTGGCATCCTGATGCATGATGAAGAACTGGGAGCCTGCAGAGTTGGGGGAGGAGGAACGGGCCATGGACAGAACGCCGCGCTTATGCTTTAAGTCGTTCTTGATGCCGTTGAAGAAAAACTCGCCCTTGATGCAGTAGCCGGGGCCGCCCATGCCGGTGCCTTCGGGGCAGCCGCCCTGGATCATGAAACCGGGGATGACGCGGTGGAAGATCAGGCCGTCATAGTAGTTGTGATTGGCCAGATCGATGAAGTTGGCGACACTTTGGGGTGCCTTCTCGGGGTACAGCTCGCCTTCAATGACGCCGCCGTTTTCCATGGTGATCTTAAATGTAGGGTTCATCTGAATCTCTCCTTCATAGCCCGGTCGATCTGGCGCTTGGCATCGCGCTCCGCCGCGGCTTGTCTTTTGTCATACAGCTTTTTGCCTTTGCACAGGCCTACGTTGACCTTCACCCGGCTGCCCTTGAAATAGACTGACAGGGGGATGAGGGAATAGCCGTCCTGCTTCACCTTGCCGAACAGGCGCATGATCTCCCGCTTGTGCATCAGCAGGCGGCGGGGGCGGCGAGGATCAGGATTGAAACGGTTTCCGTGGTCGTAGGGGGAGATGTGCATCTGGTTTAGGATAATCTCGCCGTTCTTGATGCCGCACCAGGCATCTTTCAGATTTAATGTGCCTGCACGAATGGACTTGACTTCGGTGCCCATCAGCTCAATACCGGCTTCGAATTCTTCCTCTACGAAATACTCGTGGTAGGCCTCCCGGTTTCGGGACATGACTTTGACGGATTGCTTTTCCAGATCGCTCACCTCCTGTGCGTTTGCTAAATAGTATTATAACACACCTGTCAAGGGTGTTAAACGGTGATTTCTATCAGATTACCCTCAAATCCCAGCACACAGCTCTCATAATAGCCGTCGCCGGTGGTTCTGGGGCCGCTGAGGGTAGGATAGCCGTCGGTGGCAAGCTGAATGGTGAGGGAATCGACTGTTTCGCGACTGCCGGTGCTGAATGCCAGATGGATATAGCCGGTACGGTTTGGGATCTTTTCCGGATCTTCCAAGGCAGGCTTGTGCATGATCTCCAGCCGGGTGCCATCGTCGAAGGTCAGAAAATAGGAGCGGAAGTCGGTGCGGCGGTTGTGGTAGCCGTCATTGGCCTTAGCACCGAAATAACGGCAGAAAAAATCTTTTGCGCCCTCCAGGTCATGGACATACAGGGCGATATGCTCGATTTTCACTCCAATCCCTCCCCAAAGAGGAAGCTTTCCAGCTCTTCAGTTGAATGGAAGGTATAGGCGCAGCGTGCTTCCATGTCCTGCCGCTGTTCAGGAATGCTCATATCATCCCATCCGGCAAAGGCTACTTGCACACCCAGCGGATCAGCCATCTGGCAGGCAAGCTGCATATCGTCCACCACAAGGATTTCATCCGGCCGGAAACCATGTTTTGCCATGATGTCCTGCAATGGGAAGAGATTGGGTTTTCTCTCATGAGACGGCCGCTCCCAGCCGTAAATACCGTCGGGCTGGAGACCGAAATGGGCGGCATAGTCCCTGCTGATATTATCCGCATGGGAATGGCTCACCACGAAGAGCATACCGCCTTCCGCCTTCTGGCGGTGGATGATCCTATCCATTCCGGGAAAGGGATCGGGAATATTCTGCATGATGTATGCCATCCACTGAGTATGTTCCAGCTCCAACTCCTCCTCGGTAAAATGAAACGTTTTCCGGCACATATCCGCAAAGCCCAAGTGGTAGCATTGCATTACGAAGTCAGATCGACTCATAAACTTTCCCGGGCGGAATTGCTCCAACTCCAGACACCAGAAGGGATAACTCAAGGTTTTTAATGTCTGCACCACGGTATCGTCGTGATCAAGAACAAGGCAGGGATATTTCAGCATTTGGTTTCCTCCTGATTTCGGATGGAATAGTACACGCATTCGTGGGTCTGTCCTCTGTATTCTATGGATTCCAGCCGCTGCTGGCGCATCATTGCACATTTTTCCATAACCCGAATGCTGGCTGCATTGCAGGAGAATGCACCGGTCAGAATGTTCCGGTAACCCATGGCAAACAGTTCCCCGATGGCCAACTTGAGGGCTTGGGTCATGTATCCTTTATGGCGGAAGTCGGGATGGATGATATAACCCAGCTCGATGGCATCTGGCTGGAGTTCTGTGTGATTCAGAAAACCAATCAAGGAACCATTCAGATCGATGGCACGGACATATACGCTGGGATCGTCCGACATGGCGGACAGTCGGAGGAAGAGGGGGATCGCGTCATTTCGATTGATAAAATCCGGGAGCATATAGGTCTGTTTTCCGACGTCATCTGTCAGAATATCCAGCACTCGTTCTTGATCTTTAGGTTCGATTTTTCGCAGCTTGATCATCCAATCACCTCCAACAAGCTTATTATACCAGACCGGAACGGGGGGGGCAACCACCAAATTCCTCTTGCTATTACCGAACGAATGTGCTATAATAAAACAAACGAGGGAAGGTGGTACAGCGGTATGCAGCAGCTATGCAATACGCCGGTGGATGTGATCTCCATGTGCTCTGCCGGGGGCGATATCCGACCCCTGCGGCTGCGGCTGGAGGATGAACGGCATCAACTGATGCGGGTGGACATCGATGAAGTGGTCAGCAGCAAACCGGTGCAGTATGTGGGCATTGAAGCCCAGATTTTTCTCTGCCGGGCCACGGTGGAGGGAAAGAAGTGGCTGTTTGAATTGAAATACACCATCAGAACCCACAAATGGTGCTTACTAAGGAAGGTTTATTGATATGGCGCAGAGGGTGATCTTTCATGTGGATGCCAATTCGGCATTTTTGAGCTGGACGGCAGCTTATAAAGTGAAGGTTTTGGGAGAAAAAGTGGATATTCGGGATGTGCCTTCTGTGGTGGCAGGAGATAAGGAGTCCCGGCACAGCATCATTTTGGCGAAATCTACCCCGGCAAAGAAATACGGCATCCAGACGGGAGAACCCCTGTTTCAGGCATTGGAAAAATGCCCGGATCTGGTAGTGGTGCAGCCGGATTACGAGCTGTATGTGGAAGCATCTCGGCACTTCGTGGAGATGCTGCGGCAGTTCAGTCCGGCGGTGGAACAGTATTCCATCGATGAGGCTTGGGTGGACATGACCGGGACGGAGCGGCTGTGGGGAAGTCCCCGGCTGGCGGCGGAAAAAATGCGGCAGCGAATCTGGGATGAGCTGGGTTTTACCGTCAATGTAGGTATTTCCAGCAACAAGCTGTTGGCGAAAATGGCCGGAGATTTTGAAAAGCCTAACAAAGTGCATACCCTGTTCCCGGAGGAGGTGGAGGCCAAATTCTGGCCGCTGCCGGTTCGGGATTTATTTCTGGTGGGCGCGGCTACGGAGCGGAAATTAAAAATGCTGGGCATTTATACCATCGGAGAACTGGCGAAGGCGGATGTGAAGGTGCTGAAAAAGCGGCTGGGAAAGCATGGCGAGACCATCTGGCATTTCGCCAACGGGCGCAACGCCGATGCGGTGATGCCGGAACCGGCGGAAAATAAGGGGTACGGAAACGCCACCACCACGGCACAGGACGTTGTGACCCATGAGCAGGCACATCGGGTGCTGCTGAGTCTGTGCGAGACGGTGGCTATGCGGATGCGCAAGGACGGTCAATGCGGCGGATGCATCAGCATACATCTGAGGACCAACGAATTTCATCACTTTTCCCACCAGTCGGTGCTGCATGGTGCCACCAATGTGACCAGTGAGATTTTTGAGGCGGCCTGCAGGGTGTTTGATGAGATGTGGGATGGGATCACGCCCCTGCGGCAGCTTGGGGTGCAGATGACACGGCTGAGCAGGGAGCCGTATCAGCAGTACGATTTTTTCTCCGGGGTTTCCCCGCAACAGTGCGAACGGAAGATGCGCCTTGATGAGACGGTGGATGCCCTCCGGGATAAATTCGGCGAGGATATTATCCGTCGGGCGAAGTTTGCCCAGACTCCGGGAGAACACATGTCCGGCGGACTGGACAAGGCAAGAAGAACCGGCGTAACAAAGCCGGTTCCGAAGGAATTTTAGGGTGGAAATCAATAAACCGGTGGTGTATGATAGAACTAAGAATATTCACAGGAGGAATCTGCATGTCTATCGTAACCTTCTACCGGGGTGACCCGAAGAATGCGCCCAAGACCACCCAAGGCGCCCATTTGGGTGCCAATGCCATCATCACCTGCAAGGGGAAACTGCTGCTGGAGAAGCGGAGGGACTCCGATATCTGGGGACTGATTGGCGGCGGTTGCAAAAAGTATGAAACGGGTCGGGAGGCCATTGCCCGGGAAACTTACGAGGAACTGGGTGTTCGGATTAATAAGGAACGTTTTCGGAAGCTGGCGGTCTACGATGATCCGGGACGCATTGCGGCCTATCGGGACGGAAGTGTCTGGCGGATGGTGATCGTGGTGTATGGGCTGGAGTTTGACGAAGAGCCTCAGATGCGCATCAGCAGCGAGTCCAAAGAACTGCGGTTTTTCAGCAGGGAAGAGATCAAAGATATCGAGATCGCCGTTACCCATGAGGACATCGTGGAGGATTGGTTTGTTAACCGGGAGTGAATATTTCGGAAATAAATATACAACATTTTGAAAAGATACTTGTATATTCACGAAAAGCATGATATTATACAATGTGACGGTGCAGTATCCTAGTCGAGATGGCCATCTTCCAGGAAGGGCCTAAAAATCCTTTGAAGGGCACATCGATGAAGTCCCTGGTGTCTGCTTTTTACGCCCAGTTTAGGGTGGATGCTGGGGGTTAAGGATCCCGGGCGCGCGCCAATGGCATGGCGCATACGACCCGGTTTCCGTGGAGACTTGAACCTTGTGCGACGACGGCATAAGCCCCGGCTCGGGGTCCGATCGCGTACGAATCAAGTATGAACCTGCAAAGCAGTGCGCAGAATCGCGTTGCTGCGTGCAGTGTAGCCTGCCTTGAGTGAACATGCGGGGAAAGGGGAACACGCGGCCGGTCGTGGTGGCCACGCGACTGCCGATATCGCTCCTGGAAACCATGCTTGCAAAAGAGGCTAAGACTATGGTACGTCTTGTCGTGGAAATCACCTAGGCTGTCTGAAAAGGGCAGGCAGGGGATTACAGTACGGACTAAGTGGCAATCGGGTACTCTCGCTGGCAACACTTGAGCGGAGAAATCAAATGGAAACGGCCTGTGCGGCAACGGCAGGTTTTCTCCGGTGAAAAACAACCCGACCTAAGCCGTAAGATTTATCCTGTCTGCTGCCGTCACTTTACTAAATTTCAAAAGGGGATAACCTCTGTGTCTAAATCTGATCCTGCCGCGCAAAAACGGGAACGTAGAAAAGCAATCCAATGGGTCGTTACCATCTTTTTTGTCACCATTGCCATTTCCGGCACCATTTCTCTGTTGTCCGATATTTTGATGTCCCGCAGCAACATGGTGGTGGCATTTTTGATTCTACTTGCCATCATTCTGATCGGTATTGTTTTCGACATTATCGGTATGGCTGTGGCGACGGCGGACGAAAAGCCCTTCCATTCTATGGCAGCCAGAAAAGTTCCCGGCGCCCATGAGGCCATTCAGCTTCTGCGCAACGCGGAGCGGGTCAGCTCCATCTGCAACGATGTGGTGGGCGATATCTGCGGCGTTGTATCCGGCTCTGCTTCGGCTACCATAGCGGCACAGATCCTTGCGAATTTTAGCTTTTCCTGGCCGCAGATCATTTCTCTGGCAATGTCTGCATTGGCGGCTGGTTTGACCGTGGGCGGCAAGGCCATTGGCAAGTCCGTTGCAGTCAATTCCTGTGTAGTGATTGTCCACAGCGTTGGCCGCTTGATCGCTTCGCTGAACCGGATGACCGGTAAGGGCAAGAAAAAGAAAAAATAACGATAGGTTGTGACTTTGTGAGCATTTTAGAAACAATCAAAGATCACGATTCGCTGATTTCTCTGCGTAAAGAGGAGCAGACGCTCCTGTGTGATGAGATAAGAGAATTTCTGGTTTCCAATGTGTCTAAGACCGGCGGCCATCTTGCGTCCAATTTGGGCGTGGTGGAGCTGACGGTGGCCATTGAGACCGTTTTTGATACACGGAAAGACCGCCTGGTTTTTGATGTGGGTCACCAATCTTATGTCCATAAGATGCTGACCGGACGACAGGCGGATTTTTCGCATCTTCGGCAATTCGGTGGTATCTCCGGATTTCCCAAACCCAGTGAGAGTGATACCGATTCTTTTGTGGCTGGACACGCATCCAGCTCCATTTCCATTGCGCTGGGTATGGCCCGGGCGAGAACCCTGCTGAAGCAGGACCACCATGTGATCGCCCTGCTGGGCGACGGTGCGGCTACCGGTGGCATGGTGTATGAGGGACTGAATGACGCCGCTGAGAGTCGGGAGAAGATGATCATCATACTCAATGACAATGAGATGAGCATCGACAAAAATGTGGGCGGAATGAGCCGGCATCTGTCCCTGCTTCGCACAAAGGAGCAGTATTTTGGCGCGAAGCGCCGGTATCGGATGCTGATGGACAAGATTCCGGGGGGCAAGGCCATTTACGGCTTTACCAAGCGGATCAAGGATCGCATTAAGCGAATGGTGCTGCCAGCGACGATCTTCGAGAACATGGGCATGCGGTATCTGGGCCCTGTGGATGGCCACGATCTGCCCGGCCTCATCAGCCTGCTGCGGATTGCTCGGGATATCCGCGGACCTGTGGTCATTCATGCGGTGACGAAGAAGGGCTGCGGATACTTGCCTGCGGAGTCGGATCCTTCCCGTTTCCACGGAATCGGTAAGTTTGATCCGGCCACGGGCGCATCTCTGGCTGCAAAGAAGGAAACTTATTCCGATTCCTTCGGAAAAATCATGCTGGAGCTGGCAAAAGAGAATGACAGGTTCTGTGCCATTACCGCGGCTATGCCCGGCGGCACGGGTTTGATCGAATTTATGAAGCAGTATCCCAAACGCACATTTGACGTGGGTATTGCTGAGGAACACGCGGTTTCCATGGCCGGTGGACTGGCAAAGCAGGGGATGATCCCGGTGGTTGCCCTGTATTCCACCTTCCTGCAGCGCGCTTTTGATCAGATCATGCAGGATGTGGCGCTGCTGGGACTGCATGTGGTATTTGCTGTGGATCGGGCAGGACTTGTTGGTGACGATGGCGCTACCCATCACGGTGTGTTTGATGTAGGCTTCCTGCGTCAGATTCCCGGAATGACCGTATTGTCCCCCAGTTCTACTGCGGAACAGCGGGATATGCTGCGCTGGGCAGTGAAGGAATACAATGGCCCGATCACGGTGCGCTATCCCAGAGGAGGAGACGGAAATTATGTGGATTCCTGCTGGGATGGGAAATCTTCTGTGGTGAACCATCGGCGCGGCGGCAAGGCTGTATTGATCACCTACGGAAATATGCTGGAAAATGTTCTGGAGGCCGCTGACGAGCTGAAGGAACAGGGAATCGAAGTGGGTGTGGTTCGTTTGATGCGTGTACATCCGCTGCCCGTAAGCGCGCTGGAAGCGGCCTTGGCGGGATATGAAAGCGCCATTGTTGTGGAAGAAACCTGCAAAGGTTCCGGTGTTTTTGAGACTGTGAGCGGCGCGATGTGGGATATCAATCCCAACTGCCGCGTGTTTGATAAAAATTTGGGTGACCATTTTGTATCCCACGGAAGTGTTGCTGAGCTTCGCCGGAAACACGGCTTGGATGTGGATTCGATCGTTCAGTATGTCAAGGAGGTGCTGTCTGAATGAAAGTGAAAAAAAGATTGGATGTGCTGCTGACGGAGCAGGGCTATGCAGACAGCCGCTCCAAGGCTCAGGCCATCATTATGAGCGGCATGGTGTATGTTGACGGTCAGAAGGCAGATAAGCCCGGAATCTCCTATGAGGAGAATGTAGCGATCGAGGTTCGCGGTGCAGTTTGTCCCTATGTGAGCCGGGGTGGCTTGAAATTGGAGAAAGCGCTTCGGGATTTCGGAGTAAAGCCAGAAGGCTTCGTTTGCAGTGATTCCGGTGCATCCACCGGTGGCTTTACCGACTGCCTGCTGCAGCAGGGCGCGAAGAAGGTCTTTGCTATTGATGTGGGCTACGGTCAGCTGGACTGGAAGATCCGGTCCGATGAGCGTGTGGTAGTCATGGAGCGGACCAATATCCGCTATGTGACCCCGGAGCAGCTGGGTGAGCCGTTGGATCTTTCGGTTATCGATGTCAGTTTTATCGGCTTGGAGATCGTTTTGCCTACTATTAAGACACTTCTGAAGCCTACCGGTCAGGTTTTGTGCCTGATCAAGCCTCAGTTTGAGGCAGGTAAGGAAAATGTGGGCAAGAAGGGTGTCGTTCGTGATGCTAAGGTCCATCAGATGGTGTTGGATAATTTCGTTGCCCTGGTGGATGGCCTTGGTTTCCGAATTTTGGGCCTGACCTTCTCTCCCGTCAAGGGACCCGAAGGCAATATTGAATTCTTAGGTCATCTGACATTGGATGACGTTCCCGGCATTCGCCCGGATACGGCAGAAGTCGTACGACAGGCGCATGCCACATTGGATAAATAAAGGAGGGGTTTGATGAAAAACGTAATATTGACACCAAACCCTTACCGGGACAAGAATTTTCAGACGGTGCGGGCTGCACAGAAAATCCTGAAAGATGCCGGTGTGGAGACGAAGATTTGCCTGCCTTTCGAGGTGGACAGAAATTATGATCTGCCCAGAGATTTGCGCTTTTCCCGATTGGACAGAGAACTGCCCAATGCCGAAATGGTGATCTGCTTCGGTGGCGACGGTACCATTCTGCACATGGCGAAGGCTGCTACCCGAAGGGGAATCCCCATTTTGGGCGTTAACATCGGAACCATGGGCTTTATGGCGGAACTGGAGAGCACGGAGCTGGACAAGCTCGCTGAGATCGCAAAGGGAAACTATACGTTTGACAGCCGCATGATGTTGGATGTGACCGTTAGCCGGGATCGAGATATCATTTTCCACGATATTTGCCTGAATGATGTGGTCGTGACCAAGGGCGCGGTGGCAAGAATTGTACACTTGGCGGTGAAGTGCGACGGTGTACAGGCCATGGAGTGCGGCGGTGATGGCATTGTGGTTGCCACCCCCACTGGTTCTACGGCATACAGTCTGTCCGCCGGCGGCCCAATCGTGGAGCCGGACGCACAGAACATCATCATTACCCCCATTTGTGCCCACGATGTTGGCAGCCGCTGCATTGTGACATCCGAAAAACGGGTGATCAATGTGGAACTGACGAAAAATGCCCGGAGGAACGCTTTCCTGTCCGTCGATGGCGGCAAGGCTGTCCGGCTGAATATGGGCGACGTGGCAACCATTCAAAAGTCGAAATTGGAGACGAAACTGGTACGTTTGAAGGAGCGCAGCTTCTTCGATGTGGTCAATGCAAAGTTCAAAATCAATCTTTAAGAGGTGAAGGGCGTTGAAATCACAAAGACAGGCTAAAATTCTGGAGATCATCTCCACCACCAATGTGGAAACACAGGAACAGCTTCTGCAGCTGCTGCAGGACGCCGGTTTCTCCAGCACCCAGGCAACCATCTCCCGGGATATCAAGGAGCTTCGTATCGTCAAGGAGTTGACCAGCCTGGGCACTTACCGCTATACAACCTCCAGCCGGGAAATGCCTGAGACATTTTCCAGCCGGCTCAACACGATCTTCCGGGAGTGCGTTACCGGCTTTGACTACGCACAGAACATTGTTGTGATCCATACTCTGCCGGGATTGGCCGGTGCGGCCGCTTCTGCTGTGGATGCTATGAATATGAATGTCATTTTAGGCACTCTGGCAGGCGATGACACAGTCATCGTAATCATGCGTGATACCAATTCCGCAGCGGCATTCTGCGGAGAAATCAAAAATTTGATGAGCTAAGAAAGGGGGAGTCTCCGTGCTGAGTCTTCTGCATATCGAGAATATTGCGGTCATCGAGAGCGCGGATATTTCCTTTGATCAGGGTTTTAATGTCCTCACCGGTGAGACCGGTGCAGGTAAATCCATTGTTATCGATGCCATTTCTGCTATTTTGGGTGAGAGAGCCTATCGGGATATGATCCGAACCGGAACCAACAAGGCGTCCGTTCGGGCGGTGTTCACCGATGTGCCGGAATTAAGCTGGTTTGCGGACAATGGGGTGGAATACGACCCCGAAGTGGTGATCCAGCGGCAGATCCATCTGGATGGAAAAAATGTCTGCCGGGTCAACGGCAGTCTGGTTTCTGTGAACATTCTGCGGAAGCTGGGTATTCAGCTGATCAACATCCACGGTCAGCATGATTCGGCATCGCTGTTCGACGAGGAAAATCATCTGCAGTTTTTGGATTCTTTTGCGGATAACGAGACACTGCGGCTGGATTATGCCGAAAAGTATGCGGCTGTCGCCAAGCTGCGCCGGGAGATCGACCGGATGACCATGGACGAGGGCGAGAAGCTTCGCCGCATGGAAACCCTGAAATACCAGATCGCGGAAATTGAAAAAGCTGACCTTCAGCCCGGCGAGGATGAAGAACTGGAAGACCGCCGTAAGCTCCTGCAGAACGCAGAAAAGATCGCCGACGGCATGAATGAAGCGGTGGAGAACCTTTACGGCGGAGATGACACCGACGGTGCGGCTGCTATGCTGGCTACCGCGGAAAGGGTGCTGGCGCGGATCTCCCGGTTCAGTGAGAGCATTTCCCAGCTTCATGACAAGGTCGCGGATCTGATGTATCAGGTTCAGGATGTTGCCGAGGAGGTGCGGGATGCCAGAGATGATCTGGCGTACTCCGCCGATGAGCTGGAGCAGATCGAATCCCGGTTGGATGTGATCCACCGGCTGCGCCGGAAGTATGGCGCAACCTGCGAGGATATCCTTGCTTATCTGCAAAGCGCCAAGCAGGAGCTGGATGAGATCGAATTTGCCGATGACCATCTGGAAAGGCTGAAAAAGAAACTCCACAAGGCGGAAAAGACTGCTTGGGATGCAGCTTTTGCCCTGCGGGAGAATCGGAAACAGACGGCGGTGGCAATGTCTGAGCGGATCTTGACGGAGCTTGCTCAGCTGGATATGCCCCGGGTGCAGTTTTCCTGTGAGTTTACCGAGCTGGAGCTGACGGGGAATGGCGCCGACGCGGTGGCATTCTATATGAGCGCCAACGCCGGTGAAGCACTGAAGCCGCTGAGCAAGGTAGCTTCCGGCGGTGAGCTGGCCCGGATTATGCTGGCTATGAAGAATGTGCTGGCGGAGCGGGATCAGATCGCAACGCTGATCTTTGACGAGGTGGACACCGGTGTTTCCGGCCGGGCGGCACAGAGAGTGGCTGAAAAACTCAGAAGTGTGGCTGCCCACAAGCAGGTGCTGTGCGTGACTCATCTGCCCCAGCTTGCGGCCCTAGCCAATACCCATCTGCTGATCGCTAAGTCCGAACGCGATGGCAGAACCTATACTTCCGTAACGCCCTTGGACATTGAGGGAAGAAAACGGGAACTGGCAAGAATCATCGGCGGCACCAACATTACCGAAACGACGCTGAAGAGCGCGGAGGAGATGCTGAGGGGGTAATGCTATGAAAGAGCGGTTGTGGAAATGCGCTGATAATGACGAAAATCATAAACGAATCATCAATCTGTATATGATTTTGACTGTGATCGGTGTGATGACGCCCTTTGTCTTTGGAACAGCGGTGTCTCCTGATCTGGCTTATCTTGTTGGCAATCGCAGTGTGTTTTTGAATCCACTACTTGGTGCGCTGTGGGCAGCAGATGTTGGCATTCGCTGGCTTGCGATGGCCTGTGTTGGACTGATGATTGTGTATCCTATAGTACTGATTGCGGCGTATTTTTTGGCTCGCTTAGGCAAAAAATACTTACCACTTGTGATTGCTGCATTCTTTGATGTTGGATTTACAGTTTTTCTGACTGTGGGATCGATTTGCACTGCGGAATTTTATGTTGCTCATGTGCTGATGTTTATTGGAGCTGCAATCAATTTGTGGTTCAGCATTTCTTTTCTACTGATTCGCAGAATTGCGAATCAGCATGGCAATCAGAAGGAAATGACTTGACAAAAAGCTTCCTTTTTGTTAGGATAATGCAAGTAACACGTTGATGGGAATAAGTAAGCGTCCCATTTTCCGCCAGAGAGCTGCCGGGTGGTGCAAGGCAGTGGGAAAATCCGCCGAAATACCTCCCGGAGTGGCTTTCCTGAACATGGAGTAGGGGAAGACGGGGTCGCCCGATACAGCGAAAGGCGTTGTTGGACGCCGTGAGATCCTTATCGTGAGGTAAGGATAAACCAGAGGTGGTACCGTGCGATTTGCGCCCTCTGTCCGTAAGGACAGGGGGCTTTTTTATTTGAGAGGAGAGAGAAATTTGATTACGAAACCTATGGATGTGTTGGAACAATTCCCCATCCGAAAGAGTAAAAAACAGAAGCAGGCATTCCGGGATGCAGTTGCGGAGTATGCCAAGGTGCAGGGTTATGAATACCGGGTGGAAAAGGGCAGTATGGGAAGCCAGAATGTCATCCTCGGCGACCCAGAAAAGGCAAAATATCTGGTGACTGCTCACTATGACACCCCGGCAAGCCTGTTCATTCCCAATTTCATTACGCCCTGTAATTTCCTGGTGTTCCTGCTGTATCAGATCGCAATCGTAGCACTGTTTATGGTGGCTGCCTTTGTAATGGGTTTTACATTTGGAATAATTACCCGCAGTCCTGAATTGGGTGGCTCCATTGCCGGCTTGGTTTATTGGGGCATGCTGATCGTCATGATGGTGGGCCCGGCGAACAAAAATAATGCCAATGACAACACTTCCGGTGTGGTTTCCGTGCTGGAGATGGCTCGCTCGATGCCGGAAAACCTACGGAATCGGGTCTGCTTCGTCCTGTTCGATCTGGAGGAGGCAGGTTTGGTTGGTTCTTCCTCCTTCCGCAAGACGCATAAGAAGACTACCGAGCATCAGATCATCCTCAATCTGGACTGTGTGGGTGATGGTGATGAGATCGTCATGTTCCCCACCAAGAAGTTCATTAAGAACGATCAGATGATGACCAATCTCTGCCGCTGCGTGGGCCACTACGGCGATAAGAGTATTGCGGTAAAAGCCAAGGGCTTCCGCTATTACCCCTCCGATCAGGCGAAGTTCCCCTATGGCGTGGGTATCGCGGCCTTCAACCGGGGCAAGGTCATCGGCCTTTACTGTTCCCGGATCCATACCAATAAGGACACCATTCTGGAAGAAACCAACGTAAATATCCTGCGTGCCGCCCTGACCAGTATGATCGGCGCGGACACCGCTGAGTAAGAAAGGAACATAAATCATGAAAGTATATGACGAACTGGTTGCCCGTGGACTGATCGCCCAGGTCACCAATGAGGAAGAAATCCGTGAAATGATCGACAACGGCAAGGCCACCTTCTACATCGGCTTTGACCCCACCGCTGACTCTCTGCACGTGGGCCACTTCATGGCCCTGTGCCTGATGAAGCGGCTGCAGATGGCAGGAAACAAGCCCATCGCCCTGATCGGCGGCGGCACCGCTATGATCGGCGACCCCTCCGGCCGTACCGACATGCGCAGCATGATGACCAAGGAAGTCATCGACCACAACTGCGCCTGCTTCAAGAAGCAGATGGAGCGGTTCATCGAGTTCGGTGAAGATAAGGCCAAAATGGTCAACAATGCGGACTGGCTGCTGAATCTGAACTACGTGGACTTCATCCGGGAGATCGGCGGCTGCTTCTCCGTCAACAACATGCTCCGGGCAGAGTGCTTCAAGCAGCGCATGGAGAAGGGTCTTTCCTTCCTGGAGTTCAACTACATGCCCATGCAGTCCTACGACTTCTACTACCTGTTCCAGCACTACGGCTGCAACATGCAGTTCGGCGGCAACGACCAGTGGTCCAACATGCTGGGCGGTACCGAGCTGATCCGCCGGAAGTTGGGCAAGGATGCCCATGCCATGACCATCACCCTGCTGCTCAACTCCGAGGGCAAGAAGATGGGCAAGACCGCCAAGGGCGCAGTGTGGCTCGATCCCAACAAGACTACTCCTTATGACTTCTACCAGTACTGGCGTAATGTGGAGGATGCCGACGTGATGAAGTGCATCCGAATGCTGACCTTCCTGCCCCTGGAGCAGATCAATGAGATGGACTCCTGGAAGGACGCCAAGATCAACGAGGCCAAGGAGATCCTGGCCTTCGAGCTGACCAAGCTGGTTCACGGCGAGGAAGAGGCATCCAAGGCTCAGGCTGCTGCCAAGGCTCTGTTTATGGGCGGCGGCGACGATGCCAATATGCCCACCACCGAGATTCCTGCCGACAAGCTTGTCGACGGCAAAATCGGATTCCTGAATCTGATGGTTGCATGTGGTCTGGCACCGTCTAACAAGCAGGCTCGCCAGCTGGTGCAGCAGGGCGGCGTGCTGGTCAACGATGAGAAGATGGATGACCCCACCTTTGCCGTCACCGAGGAGATGCTGAAGGAAGGCATTAAGATCCGCAAGGGTAAGAAGGTCTTCCACAAGGCCATCCTTGCCTGATCGGGAGGAGCGGAAAGTATGCTGGAGCTGGCCCGGGAGACGGATTTTGAAGCCATTCGGCGTCTGTCTGTACAGATCCACGATCTGCATGCCGGATGGCGGCCGGATTTGTATTACCACAGCGAAGAACCGTACTCCAAAGAATATTTTCTGGAAGATGTTCAGAATCGGCTCGTTTACACAGCGAAGTTAGCCGGCGTAGTTGTGGGATATGTTGTGCTGTCCGTTATAGAAAAGGGTGGCCCCGGCACGGTGGAATACAAAGCTATGAAACTGGACAGCATCTGCGTGGATGAATCGGCCCGTGGACAGGGTATCGGTAAGGCCATCATTGCGGATGTCCGCGCATTGGCCAGAGCCTTTGGCTGCAGGGAAATGATCCTTGGAGTACATCCTGAAAATGACGATGCCGTTGTGTTCTACCAGAAATGTGGTTTTACCATCCGCACCATCAATATGGAGATGAAAGTGTAAAAGAAGCCGCCCTTTGGGCGGCTTCTTTGCTATTTCAGTAGTTTTTCCAGTTTTTCAAAGTGTTCGCCGGGAAGTGGTGTCAGAGGCAGGCGGCAGAAACCACAGTCATAGCCGATTAGTCTCATCGCTGCCTTGACCGGGATGGGGTTGACGGCACAGAACATCAGTTCATTGAGGGGCTGCAGCCGTAATTGCAGAGAGGAAGCTGTGTCCAGATCGCCGTCCAAAGCGGCGGATGCCAGAGCCTGAACCTGCACCGGTGCTACATTGGCGGTGACGGAGATTACACCTTTACCTCCAAGAGCAATGACGGGCAGGGTCAGATCGTCATTGCCAGACCATACCGAGAAACGGGGGCCGCAGGCTGCGAGGATTTTCGTGATCTTTGTGATGTCGGTGGATGCTTCTTTGACGCCCGCGATGTTTGGAATCCGGGACAGGCGACGGTAGACATCAACGGGAATATCCACACCCGTACGGGAAGGAACATTGTACAGAATAATCGGGATATGTACCGCTCGGGCAATGGCTTCATAATGGGCATACAGACCCTCGGAGGTGGCCTTATTGTAGTAGGGGCTGACCACTAGCAGGGCATCGGCACCGGCTTCCTCAGCGGCGCTGCTCAAATCTACGGCGTGGGCGGTGCAATTTGAGCCGGTACCGGCGATAATGGTGCAGCCATCTTCGACAAATGACTTGCCGCGTCGGAAAATCTCGATTTTTTCTGCGTCGGTCAAGGTAGGAGCTTCGCCGGTTGTACCGCACAGAACCACGGCGTGGATGCCGGATTCTATCTGCCGCCGAAGCAACTGCTCCAGCATGGGATAATTGACTTGATTGCTTAAAAACGGTGTGACAAGGGCCGTGCAGGCTCCGGAAAACAGTGGTTGCTTCATAATCTGATACCTCCACCGCAGTCTATGCGCGGCAGGGGAGGAGGGTGCAGTTATTTGGGATCCAAATGCGTGGAGATGGACGTGCAAGATTGGAATCGGCACGGATGCAGCGGATGTATGCATAAGCTTACTCCGATTACCTGCACGCAGATAAATCAATGCCCTCCCGGCTTTCGCCGGGAGGGCATTATCTGCACATAGAGTATGGTTTAGTTTCGGAATCCAGATTGAGGACAGAATAGATTCCAGAACAAAATGCGTAGGGATGCGCCTATCGAGTCAGCGCAACGCTGATTTTGTAACGGTATCACCGTAGACGGGCGATGCCAGACCAAAGCCACCGGATACGGTAAGAATCTGTCCCGTGGTGTAGGCGGAAGCGTCACTGGCAAAGTAGCATACGGCTTCGGCGATTTCATCCGGCTGTCCAATGCGCCCCAATGGAATATGGCGCAGGAAAAGATTTCGAAAATCGTCAGACAGGTGCTTTTCAACCGCTTCTGTGGCTGTCATACCGGGAAGGACGGCATTGCAGCGGATATGGTGTTTAGCCTCCTGCACGGCGATGAGCTTTGTCAGATAGTTGACGGCAGCTTTGCCGGTGCCGTAGGCAACCTGAGATACATCCGGTACCTGACCACCTACGGATGAAATGTTGATGATACTGCCTCCTCCGCGGAGAGCCATGTGTCTGACCGCAGCTTGACTAGCAATAATGACACTTCTCAGATTCAAATTCACTGTTTCCAAAAAGACTTGGGGATCTGTATTGGCAAAATCCAAGTCTTTTCCGGGATTGGAAGTGCCAAAATTGTTGACCAGTACATCGATGCGTCCGGCATCCAGAACGACGTTATCTACCATGGAAGAAAACGTTTCCGGTTTTGTGGCATCGTTGTACACACATTTTACACTGCCCAGTGTATCTGCGATTTCTTGTGCTCGTTCCATGTTTCTGGCGGCCATATAGACTTTAGCGCCTTCTTTCGCACATTTTTTCACGATGGCAAGACCAATCCCGCGAGTGGATGCGGTCACCAGAATGACTTTTTCTTTTAAACGCATACTAATTCTCCTTATTTGCTCTTCGATTTGGCAAAAATGCAACCACCGCGATACCCAATGCCACACACAGAATCTCCGCAATTGCCAGAAAATGAATGGATGCAACTGCGGCTGGGGCTGCGGCTGCGCCAGATC
Source organism: Clostridia bacterium (assembly GCA_021153265.1). Classification (GTDB taxonomy): domain Bacteria; phylum Bacillota; class Clostridia; order Oscillospirales; family Oscillospiraceae; genus Faecousia. Next base: position 38,751 of record JAGKTU010000002.1, on the reverse strand, counting down.
CCATTCTGCCGGTTATTTGGTTGGTAAATAACGGAATAAATACCGCCACGCCAAAGGGTGCCGCCAGATCCCGGAATAGTCCGTAGGTACCCGTTCCGGCACCGGCCTGCTGTGGTGTCAGGCCGGACAGGACTATCTTCATAAAAATCGTTCCGTTTCCACCCAGACCGAAACCGAGGATACCAAGAGATGCCATCAGCAATATTACAGAAGTGATCTCTGTAAACAGCAGCAGGATACCGCACCCGATTCCTGTCAGTAAAAAAGACCCGAGCAAAACCTGCTTTGGATCAAATTTATCTGCGAGAGGGCCAAGGATCACAGCACCCAAAGACATGCCCACATACATAACGGAGATTGCGTAGCCTGAAATGGCTGAATTACCCGGTTGGGTGTAGTTGACGAAGACGATGATATTGGTCATGTTGGCCTGCATAAGCCCCTGGGTCAGAAACAGGGCAAGAACACTAAATATAAAAGCTCTCCGCTTGATGAAGCTGCCCGACAGAATGGGTTGGTGGGATTTTCGTTCCGCAAAAGTAAGCCCAGCCAGACTTACGGCTGCAGCAATCAACACGATTGTAAAAGGCAGGGACGTCCAGCCAAAATTTTGCCCGAAAGAGGGAATGCACAGCAGCAGGCTGAAAAAGATCAGGATCAGAACAGCGCCGGATATATCGAAATTTTGCGGCGGATTTTTTGTGGATGTTTGATTTCGGGAAGTAATGGCACAGACGGCGAATATCCCGGCGCAGATCACAACACAGACCCACAGCATGGTGCGCCATCCATAAGCGGAAACGATCAGACCGCCAACGGTTGGCCCGATGATAACCGAGGCACTGGAAAGCAGCATATAAAGCGAAAATCCCTTTGCGATCTTGTCCTGCGGAAACTCCGTTGCGATGTAGGCGAGGACTACGGGCCCCATGGCCGCTGTGCCAATGCCCACAATAAATCGTGCAATCATCATAAAAACAAGGGAATTTGCAAGGGCAGAAAGCACATTGCCTAAGGTGAACACCGCTGCGCCCAGTAGCAACGTCTTTCTGCGTCCGATTACATCGCCAACTTTACCAAGAATAGGTGCACAGGCTGCGGTGGACATGGCCTGAGCAAGGGCGGTCCATGTGGTATTGTTATAAGCAATGCCGATGTCCTGTACGAAAGCCGGCCCTAATACTGTGGAAAAACCACCCACAAGGCCAATCATCAGGGCCGCCAATGCATATGGAATGAATCCTTGTTGATAAGAAATATCGCGTTGCATCATTTCACTTCCTTTTGCAGATAGTATGTCCAGACTTTCATGCATTATTTCCGCTTGCTTGGACACACTTTCAGAAGGGAGGGAAAGCATATGAAACAGAAATTTTTGATTTGCAAGCATTGTGGCAACATTGTGGCGATGGTGCGGGACAAGGGCGTTCCGGTATACTGCTGCGGTGAAAAAATGCAGGAGTTGATTCCGGGCAAGACAGAGGCATCCGGGGAAAAGCATATCCCGGCATACAAAGTTGAAGGCAATACCGTCCACGTAACCGTTGGCTCTGTAGAGCATCCTATGACTAAGGAGCATTATATCGAGTGGGTATGCCTTGAAACCGAGCATGGCATCCAGTATGCCCATTTAGACCCGGATGATAAGCCTAAGGCAAAATTCTCTATCTGCGATGGAGATGAAGTCCGGGCGGTGTACGCATTTTGTAATCAACATGATCTATGGAGGAAGTAAGTATGTCTATGATCAATAAGGAAGTCGGAGATTTTCGCACCTATGCCTATCACGAAAATGAGTTCAAGTTTGTAAGCAAGGAAGATATTTTGGGGAAGTGGAGTGTCTTTTTCTTCTATCCGGCTGACTTTACGTTCGTCTGCCCCACGGAGTTGGAGGATCTGGCGGATAAGTATGAGCAGTTTAGAGCGATCGGCTGTGAGGTCTATTCAGTTTCTACCGACACCCATTTTGTCCACAAGGCATGGCACGATGCCTCCGAACGAATCAAGAAAATCAACTATCCCATGCTGGCAGATCCCACTCACGGAATTTCTAAGGATTTTCAGGTTCTGATCGAAGCGGACGGTCTTGCTGAGCGTGGTACGTTTATCATCAACCCCGAGGGTAAGATCGTCGGCTATGAAGTAACTGCCGGTAATGTGGGCCGTAACGCCGAGGAGTTGCTGCGGAAGGTTCAGGCATGCCAGTTTGTCCACGCCCATGGCGACCAGGTTTGCCCTGCTAACTGGAAACCAGGTAGCGAAACCCTCAAGCCCAGCCTGGATCTGGTGGGACAGCTTTAATGGAGAATCTGTACGATGTAGTCATTGTCGGCGGCGGCCCTGCGGGGCTGACCGCCGCTCTATACCTCGCCCGGGCAAAGTATCGGGTTCTGGTTTTGGAAAAAGAGCAGTTCGGCGGCCAAATCGCCATTACCCATGAGGTGGTAAACTATCCGGGCATTGCCAAAACCAGCGGCAAGGCGCTGACGGATACCATCCATCAGCAGGCAGAAGTCTTCGGCGCGGAATTTATGCTGGCAGAAGCCACCGGCTTCGATCTGTCCGGGGATATAAAAACAGTTCACACGATCCGGGGAGACTATCGGTGCTTTGGTGTTTTGCTTGCAACCGGCGCCCACCCCAGAACTGTGGGATTTAAGGGCGAGGAAGAACACAAAGGCCGAGGTGTTGCATACTGCGCCACCTGCGACGGTGAATTTTTTGCCGGGAAAGAGGTCTTTGTCGTTGGCGGCGGATATGCGGCGGCGGAGGAGAGCGTATTTCTGACGAAGTTCGCCCGGCACGTGACGATACTTGTCCGTAAGGACGATTTTTCTTGCGCAAAATCCGTTGCCGATCAGGCAAAGAATCATGAAAAGATCACTGTGCTGACCAACACGGTGATGGAAGAGGTGTCCGGCGAAAACGGCCTGACCTACGCACGGTACAAAAATACCGCCACCGGAGAGGTGACGGAATATAAGAGCGATGAATCCTTTGGCGTGTTCGTTTTTGCCGGCTATGCCCCTGCGACAGATGCTGTCAGGGGTCTGGTGGAGCTGAATGAGCAAGGGTATATCGTAACCGATGCTTCCCAAAAGACCAGCGCAGAGGGTGTCTATGCGGCAGGTGATGTATGCATCAAACCTCTGCGGCAAGTGGTTACGGCTACCGCGGATGGTGCATTGGCGGCAACGGAGCTGGAAAAGTATGTGGCTGCCTTGCAGAGGAAAACAGGTCTTCGTCCGGAAGTGAAAGCATCTAAGCAGAAAGTAAATGCCGGAAGTGCTGCATTGGAGATCTCTGCGGACAACCAAGATCTGTTTACCCCTGAGATGCGGCAGCAACTCAATGCGGTGTTCGACAGAATGGAAAGGCCTCTTCTTCTGAAGCTATATTTGGACGGACGTCCGATTTCGGCGGAGTTGGAGCGCTTCATTACGTCGTTGGCAGATCTTTCTGACAAGCTGGAGTCGAAGGTCTGTGACAGACAGACGAAGGAAACGTTTGCACCCTGCGTGGAAGTTTGCCTTGCGGACGGTACGCCAACAGGACTTGCATTTCATGGAGTTCCCGGAGGTCATGAGTTTACCTCTTTTGTACTGGGGTTGTATAACGCCGCCGGGCCGGGGCAGGCTATTGACGATGACACAATGGGCAGAATTGCCGGCATTACAAAGCCCACGGATATCAAAATATTGGCAACCCTGTCGTGTACCATGTGTCCGGATCTGGTGATCGCAGCGCAGCGGATCGCTGCGGAAAATCCCAATGTCACAGCCCATGTTTATGACATCCGTCATTTTGAGGAACTGAAGGAGCAGTATAAAGTCATGAGCGTTCCGTGCATGGTGGTTAACGACGATCAGGTCTTCTTTGGCAAGAAAAGCATATCTCAAATTCTAGATTTCCTGATATAAGCGTATTTTATATGTTCCTGGTAGCGTTGTTAAGGAACGCTTGTTTATAGTGACTTCAACCAGCCTTGAGATGTGGAAACAATTCGAAAGCAAACGATTCCGTAAGAAACGACAGATTTCTGGTGAAATCTGTCGATACATAAAGAAGAATCTACATTAGCATCAAAGCTGCGGACATTCTTTGTAAAAGAACGACGAAGGCAGCGAAGATAGGGGTAAGAAAGATCAAAAGCAATGCAACTACTTTGTTCAAAAACAGGAATTGATCTATTGGTTTTGGGTGGATAGATAGTTGTGTAAGATATATTTAGCCCATTTATTGGCTTCTATCTCTAGGCTTCTGTCTGTTCGTTCGGTGTCTTCCATGAAATACCACTGATAATAATGGGTTATTTCATGGGCAATAGAAAACAACACGTCTTCCAACGGATTGCTTTCTGCAAGCCTTGAAGCAATGAAAATTTTGGGATAAATATTCTTTTGCGCATCTCCATCATAAAAAATGCCATAATATTTGTGGCCATCTACCGTGTTAACAAAGTGAGTTTTATCGAAAAATTCCACACATAATCTAATTGGGAAATAGTATTTTTTTCGAATAAATCTAATAAAACCGCTGACTCCGATTTTTGTTTGCGCATCAAAATTGATCGGATATTTACATCTTAGACCATCGTTATTTGCCGAGTTAAGATATTCGTCTTTGAATGCTCTTTCTATCCAAAAAATCATATTAATTACCTCGACAAATTCGAGTTTGCATAACTATTTTACCACAATACTATGAATTTTTCAATCCAAGGAAAAGCCTCTTTTGCCAAGTAGACAAAAGAGGCTTTTTGCATGGTGGACTCGAAGGGGATCGAACCCTCGACCTTACGGATGCGAACCGTACGCTCTCCCAGCTGAGCTACGAGCCCGGGTATATTCGATTGCATGGATGCGGCTCAAGTGGCTGTCACCTGAGCCGCATGCCTTAATTTGACAGGGAATGGCTTGATTATACTGCTGCAAAAAAACTTTGTCAAGAATGTATTAGCGGCGGATTGCGTACTCCACAGGGGTATCCGCAGGCATTTCCAGAAGCTCGGGATGCTCCAGCAGTTCCTGCACAAGGGCAGCCGTTCCGGAATAATAATAGCCGTCGGCGATACGCTCGTCCAAGGTGATACCAACCGGGATGACCTCGTGGATATCGACATTACCTTCCTTGTCGTAATCAGCCTTCATGTACTTTTTGCCGACTACGATGAAGCAGGAGTTGGTTCCCCAATTGACCAGATGGTGATAACCACCGGGTAAGCCGATAGAACCCAGATTGGTCAGGAAGATAGAGGCATGGTTGGGGTCGGAACCGATGAGGAACTCAGGCGCCCAGCCGTGCTTATCCAGCCACAGAACGGCCTTAACAATGCCGGTGATCAGGAACTGGGGCAGCTTGGTGATGATATCCATTGCGCCGGTGGAGGTGTCCTTTTCCTCGTAGCTCTTGGTGGAATGGATCACTTTCATGATCTTCTCGTGGTAGCTGGAGAGGGTTTCCTTGGGATCGTACTCAAAGAAAGCAAGAGCTTCCTCGGCGTGATCGCTGAAGCGCTTCTTGACAGTGAAGGCCACAGTGATATTCTTCTTCTGGTACATCTTGTTTCCAACGATGAAGCGGTTCATTCTGGGGCGAAGCACAAATGCTTTACCCAGAGCGGCGCTGATCAGGTGGAAGAAGGTGTACTTATCCTCAGTTATGCCGGCATTTACCTTTTCCAGATATGCATTGAGGGGACGGACATCGATATCGATATTGATATAGGCCTCGTTGTCGGCCCGATTGGGCATCAGGGTGGGCATAATACGGTTCATGGCAGGAATGTCCTTGAGCCAGATGCCATCCTTGCGGTCGCCCCATTTTTTCTTGTTGTCAGACATAGATAACCCTCCGTGACAGGTTTTGTCGAAATACAGGGTTATTCTACCAGATATCTTTTCAGATTGCAAACAGATATTTCGCCCGAATCCAGATAATAAAGCTGATAAGATAATCTGCGGAGGGGATGGGATGAGAACAATAAGAAGCGATCTGCTGCTGGCCATATTATTTGGGTTGGTCTTTCCGGGAATATTGCTGAATTTGCTGGTTTTTCCAAGAAAATATCCAACTGTCACAGAGTTCACCCACAGCAGTTGCGATGAACCGGTGGAGAAGGTGGAAATTTCCATCCGTGTCCGGTTTGAGGACGGTGCGGTGACAGAAATGGATATGGATTCGTATCTGGTGGGAGTGGTTCTGGCGGAACTGCCGGCTTCATTTGAGCAGGAAGCAAAAAAGGCCCAAGCGGTTGCGGCAAGAACCTTTGCCTTGAGGGCAAAAACCACAGGAGGGAAGCACGACGATGGTTCGGTGTGTACTTCATCCGGGTGCTGCCAAGCCTATACCTCGGTGGAGGATTATTACAGCCGGGGAGGTAAGGCGGAAAGTGTAAAAAGCGCGGAAGAGGCGGTGCTGAAAACTTCGGGACAGGTGCTGACCTATGAGGATAAGCTGATCCAGGCGAATTATTTTTCCTGTTCCGGAGGACGCACGGAGGATGCGGTTGCGGTGTGGGGTACGGATGTACCTTATCTTCGGGCGAAGGAAAGTCCCGGAGAGGAAGCGGCGAAGCATTATACGGATGTGGTGACGTTTTCGGCGGAGGAATTTAACGAAGCGATGGGGACGGAGCTTGCAGGAGATCCCCAAAAGTGGTTTGGCATGACTACCTATACATCCGGTGATGGGGTGGCTACCATGCAGATCGGAGGGAAGACCTATCAGGGTACCCAATTGCGGTCGTTGCTGGGACTTCGGTCAACGACATTCGCTGTGGAGGTGGTTTCCGGCGAAATCCGGATCACCACGAAAGGCTTTGGCCACCGGGTGGGGATGAGCCAGTACGGGGCAGATGCCATGGCAGCAGGGGGAAGCAGTTACCGGGAGATTCTGGCATACTATTACCCCGGGACTCAGTTGATTCGGGCTGAGGGTGAGAATTGACAAAATCCCTCCCATAGGGTACAATGTATCCAAATTGTACCCAAGAGGAGTGATTCCATTGCCTATCCGAATTCCCAATGATCTGCCTGCCAGAGCGGTTTTGCAGCAGGAGAATATTTTCGTCATGGATCAGAACCGGGCTGTGACCCAGGATATCCGTCCCCTGGAGATCGTGCTGCTGAACTTGATGCCCACCAAGATCGTAACGGAGACTCAGCTTTCCCGTCTGCTGGGGAATACACCCCTGCAGGTACATCTGGAACTGATGCATACCTCCACCCACAAGTCCAAAAATGTGTCCGAGGAGCATCTGCTTTCCTTCTATAAGACCTTTGACGAACTGAAGGATCGGAAGTTCGATGGCATGGTGATCACCGGTGCGCCGGTGGAGAATATGCCCTTTGAGGATGTGGACTACTGGCCGGAGCTTTGCCGGATCATGGAGTGGAGCAAGACCAATGTCCATTCTACGTTCCACATCTGCTGGGGTGCGCAGGCAGGTCTTTACTACCACTACGGCATCCAGAAGTATCCTCTGCCGGAGAAACTTTTCGGTGTATTTCCCCATCAGGCGGATTACAAGCACTCCATTCTGCTGAGGGGATTTGACGACACCTTCTATGTGCCTCATTCCCGGCATACTACGGTTTTGCGCGAGGATATTGAAGCGGTTCCGGGACTGAAAATTCTGGCATCTTCTCCGGAAGCCGGCGTGTATGCCGTGGCCAATAAGGAGGGACGGCAGATTTTTGTCACGGGCCACTCTGAGTATGACGCAGACACCTTAAATCGGGAGTATGTCCGGGACAAGAATCTGGGTCTGCCCATCCATGTACCCTACAACTATTTCCCCAATGATGACGATACCAAGGATCCCGTGGTTACCTGGCGTGGTCACGCCAATCTGCTGTTCAGCAACTGGCTGAATTACTTCGTCTATCAGACCACACCCTACGATATTATGACGATTGGGGATCAAACACGTCTGTAAAGTCATAGAATAACAAAGCCGCATCCGTTGGGTGCGGCTTTGTTGTTGCAAGAAGCACAATAATGTGATATGATTGCTTTGAATGGTTGTGCAAATATACAGGAGGTGCGGTTATGCAGTTGGTTATAGACGGTCGAAAAATTGTACCCAAGCCGGGACAGAGTCTGCTGGAACTGGTGCGCGCTTTGGGACTGCAGGGGGATTCTCTCAGCGAAGCGCCACTGGCGGCGAAGATTGCAGGTGAGGTATTCACACTCAATTACATTCCTGTTCGGGAGAAAGATGCTGCTCCGGAGCGCAACTCGATCCGCCGGGCCATGGCGGCGTCCAATGGCGTGGTGAGGCTGCTTCGCTATGGGGATGAGGCGGGTAAGGAATGCTATATCCGCACGGCACAGTTTGTGATTTTCCTCGCTCTGCGGCAGCTTTGGCCGGGTGCAGTGGCGAAAATGACTTGTACTTTGGGATCCAGTGTGTATATCGAAGTGGCTGGAGCCAAAGATTTTAAGGTAAGTGAGTTAAAAAAACGGGTTTCTCAGCTTGTGGGGGAGAATATTTCGCTGCAGCGCAGAAGAGTTCCGCTGGATCAGGCTGTCTGCAGATTTGAGGCAGATGGACAAATGGACAAATCCCGGCTGCTTCGCTATCGGGCAGAAGATTATTTCGATGAGTATGCCTACGGAGATTTTGCGGACTACTATTATGGTGAGATGATGCCTTCTACCGGGTATCTGACGGTGTGGGATATGGTGGCTGCAGATGGCGGATTTGTGTTCATCTATCCCGATGATCAAAACCCCAATGTGACGGCGCAGCTTCCGTCGATGCCCAATTTCTTCAGCGTCTTTAGCGAGGGCGAGCGGTGGTGCCAGCTTATGGAGTGCGAAACTGTGGCTGATCTGAATGAGCTGACGGAATCCGGCCGCATTCGGGAACTGATCCGCGTCAACGAGGCACTCCACGAGAAACGGTATTCGCAAGTTGCAGATATGATTTGTCAGAGGAATGCCAGGGCAGTTATGCTGGCAGGCCCCAGCTCATCGGGAAAGACCACATCGGCAAATCGCCTGGCAACCCAGCTACGTGTTCACGGAAAAAAGCCGATTCTCATGAGTCTGGATGATTATTACATCGACCGGGACAAAATCGCACCGGGACCGGATGGAAAATTGGATCTGGAGCATATCAACACATTGGATGTGGAACTTTTCCGCAGCCATATGGAATTGCTGCTGAAGGGCGGGGAAGTGGAGCTTCCATTTTTCAATTTCAAAACAGGTAAACGGGAATGGCTGGGGGGAAAACTGCGGCTGCATCCTGATTCCGTGATTATCGTAGAGGGGTTACACGGCTTGAATCCTGCCATGATGCCGAAGGATGTGGAAAAGGGGCAGATTTTCCGTCTTTATGTCAGCCCGTTGCTGCCGCTGAATCTGGATAATCACAACCGCATTCCCACCAGCTATCTGCGGCTGCTGCGGCGTACGGTTCGGGATTACGAAACAAGAGGCTCGTCTGTGCAGAATACGTTGGCCATGTGGGACAGTGTCCGGGCCGGTGAGAAACGGTGGATCTTCCCATATCAGGAACACGCAGATGTGATCTTCAACAGCTCCACACTCTATGAGCTGGCGGTGCTGAAAAAGCACATTTATCCGCTGCTTACCGCGGTGCAGCCGGAGGATGACTGCTATGATCAGGTTCGGGGCATGGTGAAAATTTTGAATTTTGTTCGCGAAGCGGATGTGGACGATGAAATACCTCCGACGTCGCTGGTTCGGGAATTCATCGGCGGAAACAGCTTCTACCGGAAATAAGAAAAGAGCTGACAGTTAATAACTGTCAGCTCTTCGTTTACAGGGGGCCGGGCCAGCTAAGGATCAGGGAGACCAGCGTACACAGCAATACTGCGGCTGCTCCGGTGACCATCCACAGACTGCGTCTGCGGCGCAGTTCATTGGTCATATACAGATATCCGAGGCACAGCAGAGAAACCAAAATTGCCACAATGGCGGTGATCACCTTCAAGGCAGTCCAACCAAGGGCGGAAAAGAGGAAGAACAGTGCAAAAACTGCCGCATCGGCAATCAGCACTCGGGTCATATTGTTTTCCAGTTCACGATAACGATTACGCTTTGCCACGCGGCATCCCTCCAAGAATTGATTTATAGGTGCATCATATCACATCCTGCTGAAAAATGCAATATTTTCTGTGAAGATGTGCAATTTTTACTGAAATACTTGCGAAGGGCAGAAAAGAATGCTATAATGACCCAAAGTATGTAATTCTGTTTCGGATGCGAGGAGCGCTATGGGTGAACCGCAATACCATCTGGAGGGCATCGTCCATACCCGCTCGGAGGAGATGGAGGACTTTGAAGGACCTCTGGATGTCATTTTCCTATTGTTGAGTAAGAACAAAATCGAGATACAGGATGTATCGATCAGCGCGATTTTGGAACAATATTTGACATATCTGGATGAGATGAAACGTCTGGATATGGAGATCGCCAGTGAATTTATCACTATGGCATCCCACCTGATGCTGATCAAGACAAAAATGCTGCTCTCTGCCGCCGAACAGGCGGAGGCTGAGAGCGAACTGGATCTTCTGCGGCAATCTCTGGTGGAGCGCCAGAGGAAGGAAGCCATGGAATCCGTCCGCACCGCCATTGCGGAGTTGGAGCCGAGAAATGAGATCGGCCGATGCCTTTTTACAAAGGATCCGGAACCGCTGAAACGGGACCAGACTTACCGTTATCAGCATGTGCCGGCAGATTTGCTGAAGGCGCTTGAGAGCATTGCCGAGCGCAATAGCCGGCAGCTTCCGCCGCCTACTGTGAATTTCAAGGGCATCGTGGGTAAAGAGCCTTACCCGGTTACCAAAAAGTCTGCAGAGGTTCTGCGGAGATTGGTACTGAAGGGTGTGGAGCGCCTCAAGAACCTGTTTAAGCGCAATAAAAGCAGAAGCGAGATTGTGGCAACGTTCCTTGCGATTCTGGAGCTGTGCCGCACAGGTTCTGTAACTTTAGAAGATGATAATTCCGGCGAGAACCCCAATGTCCGACTGCTGGATCAGGAAAAACAAGAGTGAAAGGAGAGCCGAAAATGGATCTGGAACAATTGCAACGCGCCATTGAGGCGATCCTCTTTGCCGCCGGTGAGCGGATTGAGATATCACGGCTTGCCTTCGCACTGGAGGCCGATGAGGCGGATATCATTGCTGCCGCGGATGCGCTTGCGAACCAATTGGCCTTTGAGCGCCGGGGAATTCGGGTAATAAAGCTGGATTCCGGCTATCAGATGGTATCCTCCGGCGAAATGGCCGATTACATTACCAAAGCGCTGGAGACCCGGAAACCTCCGAAACTTTCTGCCTCCCAGTTGGAAGCACTGACGATCATTGCCTATTATCAGCCTGCCACCAAGGCTATGGTGGAGCAGATCCGGGGCGTGGACAGCTCCTACTCCGTGGCCGCGCTGATGAATAAAAAACTCATTGAGGAGGCCGGTCGTCTGAATGTGCCGGGTCGTCCCATCCAATACCGAACCACACCGGATTTCCTGCGGACATTTGGATTGAGTTCTTTGGAGGAGCTGCCTCCCATTGAAAAAGTCTCCTTCGGTGAACCTATTGAGATACCGGAGAAAGTCAAACAGGAGGAAACTACCTGATGGGCTGGCTCATCACCCTTGGCATCCTGACGCTGATCGCGGTTACGCCCATAGGTGCCAAAATTCGCTATGATGACGAAGGGATTTTCCTGTCTGTGATCTTAGGTCCTTTTCGGCTGACGTTGCTCCCGAAAAAGAAGAAGGAGAAGAAGCCGAAGAAAGAGAAGAAACCAAAGGAAAAGACCAACAAACAGAAACCTGCTGAGAAAAAGGCAGAGTATCAGACCGATCCCGGTCCGAAACCTGTGAGCAAACCTGCGGAAAAGAAAAAGGCAGGCGGCCCGATCACGGATTTTCTCCCCCTCGTAAATGCAGTGCTGAAATTCCTGAATGACCTGCGGCGCAAGATCCGTATCGACCATCTGGATGTGAAATTGATCCTTGCAGGAGACGATCCTTGTGACCTAGCCGTGAACTACGGCAGAGCATGGGCGGCGGTGGGAAACCTGCTGCCCCGGGTGGAGCGCATTTTCGTGATCCGCAAGCGCAATATTGATGTAGAATGCGACTTTACCGCGGATGAGACGCTTGTAAACGCAGGATTGGAACTGACCATTACCATTGGACGAGTGCTTTCTATCACATGCCTTCTGATTTTCAGAGCTGTGAAGGAGCTTATTAAAATTTTGATCAAAAGAAAAGGCGGTGCGGCAAAATGAGCCATAATCTTCCCAATATGCTGGAAAATACCATTGCAAAGATCCGTGAAATGCTGGATGTGAATTCCGTGATCGGAACTCCTATCACCACAGCCGACGGCGTGACCATCATTCCTGTTTCCAAGGTAAGCGTGGGTTTTGGCGGCGGCGGCAGCGACTTTGTCGCCAAGGGCCATAACGGCGAGAACCCCTTCGGCGGCGGTGTCGGCGGCGGTGTCAAGGTCGCTCCCGTTTGCTTTTTGATCGTCAAGGATGGCAACGTCCGTATGATGCCTGTTGCGGCTCCTGCCAGCACCACCGCTGACCGGATCGTGGAGATGGTACCGGATACTCTGGACAAGATCGCCGCATTTATCGACTCCAGAACCGCGCCAAAGGGCGAATAAGGAGCAACTATGGCAGATAAGTGTTGGAAACTTTTGATCGCCATTTTTATCGTTGTGGCATCTCAGGCTGTTCTGTTCATAGGCGTTATGCTTGGTGCCGGTGCCGGCATCATGGGTACGATCTCCATTCTCGGCGGTATGCTGGGCGTGGTGGTTGGCATTATCATGGGCACAGGTGTTATCATCAACTCCCGTGGTAACAGAACCCTTGCTGGGTGAATAATTCCTTCCGCTCCGGGGAAACTATTCCGGGGTGAAGAAAGATGAGAAGAATGTTTGCCGGGACGGCAGCTGGGTTGCTGGCTGCCGTCTTGTTTTTACCTGTGAAGACCCATGCCATTTCTGCCGAAAAGGCCATTGTCATGGATGGGACTACCGGGCAGGTGCTGTACGAGAAGGACGCGGATGAAAGGAGTCTCATCGCCAGCACAACGAAGATCATGACAGCCTTGGTGGTGTGCGAACAGTGCAATGTACTGGATCGGGTAAGAATACCCAAAGAGGCCGTGGGGATCGAAGGTTCGTCGATGTATCTGCAGGAGGGTGAGGTCCTGACTGTGCAGGAACTGTTGTATGGCTTGATGCTGTCCTCTGGGAACGACGCCGCCACGGCCCTTGCGATCTACTGCGGCGGTACAGTGGAAGGCTTTGCGGAAATGATGAACGACAAAGCACGGGTTTTGGGCTTAAATGGTTCGCATTTTGTCAATCCACATGGACTGGATGCACCGGAACATTATGCTACTGCCCGGGATCTGGCGAAACTCGCCAGCTACGCTATGGAGAATCCCATTTTTGAGCAGACGGTTTCTACCAAGAATGTGAGAGTGGGGCAGCGGTATCTAAAAAATCACAATAAGCTTCTATGGCAGGTGGAGGGAGCGGACGGCGTCAAGACCGGCTACACCAAAGCCGCAGGAAGAATTCTGGTCTCCAGTGCCACCCGGGAAGGGCGGCGTGTGGTGATGGTGACCATCAATGATCCCAATGACTGGCAGGATCACGCACAGTTGATCGATCATGCGTTTTCTGATTATACGATTCGAAAAGTGGTCAGCGCAGGAGATGTATTGGGAACAGTTGAAGTGCTTGGCGGTGTCAAAAAGAAGGTAAAACTGGTAGCTGTTGAGGATTTTTCCTACGCAATGCGACCAGATGAGACCTGTGAGTTTCTGATTCCCGGTTCTGGCTTTGTGTATGCGCCAGTGGCGAAAAACGGGAGTGCCGGGTTTGTGTATGTGACCATCGGCGGCAAAGCCGTTGGAAAAGTCGAGGTTGCGTATGCCGTGACCATCGAGCAGGAAGAAATGCCACGGAAAAGTTTTCTGAAAAGACTGTTTGGAGGTTGAGTTCATGACAGAACGACTTCAAAAAATCATATCTGCCCGGGGGCTGGCCTCCCGGAGAAAAGCAGAGGAATGGATTATACAGGGCAGGGTGACGGTAAATGGGGTGCCTGCCCAACTCGGAGACAGTGCGGATCCTGAAACAGATGAGATCCAAGTGGACGGAAGGGAACTTCCGTCCACCACAGATTCGGTGTACATCATGCTGAATAAGCCCCGTGGATATGTAACGACTCTGGCTGATGAAAAGGGCAGACGAAAGGTGTCCGAACTTGTGGCTGACTGTGGCTGCCGGGTATACCCCGTTGGACGGCTGGATATGGACTCTGAAGGTCTGTTGCTGCTTACCAACGATGGTGAATTTGCCAACCGTCTGATGCATCCGAAGCACGAGGTGGAGAAAACCTACGATACTTGGGTGACAGGATACACCCCTGAGGGGGCGCAGGCGCTGGAAAAGCCCATCGAGCTGGACGGGTATCGAATCCGCCCGCCGAAAATCCTGGTTTTGCAGCACGATGGCGACCGCGCAAAGATCCGGATCACCATCCACGAGGGCAGAAACCGTCAGGTCAGACGGATGTGTCAGGCTTCCGGGATGTATGTGACACGGCTGCGTCGGATTCGCGAAGGAAAATTGAACCTTGGCGATCTGCCGCTGGGAAAATGGCGGTATCTGACAGTGTCTGAGGTTCAGGAATTGAAAAAATAATGCATGATGTGGGTAACTTACTTGCAAAAATGCAGGAATTTTGCTAGTATGGTTATGCGGAACTGCCGCCCGGGAGGGTATTATGAGTAAGGATATTTTGGCACTGCTGCAGGAACAATCACCTGCTTTTTCGAAAGGACAGCATCGGATCGCCAAGTTTATTACGGAGTCTTATGATAAGGCTGCATTTATGACCGCCAACCGTCTGGGAAAGACAGTCGGTGTGTCTGAGTCCACCGTGGTGCGTTTTGCGGTGGATCTGGGCTTCGATGGCTACCCCAGTATGCAGAAGGCTATGCAGGAGATGGTTTTGAATCGATTGACATCGGTTCAGCGTATCGAAGTGGCCAATGACAGGATCGGTGACCGGGATGTTGTCTCTTTGGTGCTCCATTCCGATATGGAAAAACTGCGCCAGACAGAGGAAAACTTAAGCCGCGAGAGTTTCAAAGCGGCGGTAAATGCCATTTTGCAGGCGAAACGAGTATATATTCTAGGTGTTCGCTCAGTGGCCCCTCTGGCTAATTTCCTGGGTTATTACTTAAATTACATGTTCAATAATGTCCATGTGGTCAGCGGTTCCAGCACCGGGGAGATGTTCGAGAAAATTGTCAATGTGAATGCAGATGATGTAGTTATCGCATTTTCTTTCCCCAGATACTCAGCATCCACCACCAAGGCGGCCCAGTATTGCCGCTCTACCGGAGCTAAGGTCATCGGCGTTACAGACAGTCCGGAATCTCCTCTGGGTCAGTGCTGTGACCACGTGCTGGTTGCCAAGAGTGATATGGTCAGTCTGGTGGACAGTCTGGTGGCGCCGCTGAGTGTGATCAATGCGCTCATCGTTGCGGTGGCTGCCAAGCGGGAAAAAGAACTGCACCAGACCTTCAATGCATTGGAACATATCTGGGAAGAATACAATGTTTATGAAAAGCAGGTAAGGAAATGAGTAGCTTTGACGGAATCATCATCGGCGGCGGTCCGGCTGGCATGTTTGCGGCGATCATAGCGGCCCGGCAAGGAAAACGAGTGCTGCTTTTGGAGCGCAACGACCGCCTTGGAAAGAAATTACTGATCACCGGCAAGGGGCGCTGCAATGTAACCAATGATTGCACAGCGCAGGAGATCCTGCAAAATACGCCCCGGAACGGAAGATTTCTCTTTAGTGCTATGAATGCATTCCCGCCGGAGCGGATCAAGGCGTTCTTTGAAGAAAACGGATGTCCGCTGAAGACCGAGCGGGGAAACCGGGTGTTTCCTGTGTCCGACCGGGCGCAGTCCGTTCTGGAAACCTTGCAAAACTGCCTGCGGCGCAGCCGTGTAACGGTGAAGACTGCCAGAGTGAAGTCGATTCTGGTGGAGGACGGACGCGCTTGCGGCGTACAGACCCAGCAGGAGGCGATTCGCGCCGATTGGGTGATTCTGGCCACCGGTGGTGTGTCCTATCCCACCACCGGCTCCACGGGTGACGGCTACGAGATGGCAAAGGCGCTGGGACATACCGTGGTTGCGGCGGAGGGAAGTCTGGTTCCGCTGGAGACAGCCGGTCAGGATTGTCAGGATATGCAGGGGCTGGCGCTGCGCAACTGCGGCGTGAAGCTGCTGAATGCAAAGGGCAAGGTTCTTTATAAGGATTTTGGCGAGCTTCTGTTCACCCATTTCGGTGTATCCGGTCCCACGGTTTTGTCGGCAAGCTGCCATCTGAAAGGTGAGGGCTGCCGCCTGATCATCGATCTGAAACCTGCCTTGGACGATAGCAAGCTGGATGACCGGATCCGACGGGATCTGGAAGTATATAAAAACCGCACCATGGAAAATGCGTTGACTGACTTGTTGCCCCGTTCTATGATCCCGGTGGTGCTGCGACGTCTGGAAATTGGCCCGGATTTGCAGGCCAATTCTCTGACAAAACAGAAACGCAGGGCGTTGGTGGAACTTTTGAAGGCATATTCTGTGGAAATTACGGGAAAACGGCCGGTTGCTGAGGCAATCATCACCTCAGGTGGTATCAAGGTATCAGAAATTGACCCCAAGACCATGCAGTCCAAGCTGGTTTCCGGTTTATATTTTGCCGGCGAGATCATCGACTGTGATGCTTATACGGGCGGATTTAACCTGCAGATCGCATGGGCCACGGCGTATGCTGCCGGAATGGCAGTTGGAGAATAAATAAAAGACGTTTTTGGGAGGAGGTTCTTTATGAATAAGTGGATGCGAATTTTATTGGTTCTTCTGATTGTTCTGCTGCTTGCCGGCTGTGCCGGTAGTGCGGATGATGTGGATGCCTCTGATGAGAAGGATTCGGTACAGCATGTGACACATCCGACGGAAACGGAAGGAACATCGGAAACCACGGTGCCTACCAAGGATACAGAGCCGACTTCTGAAACAACGGAACCCATTACGGAACAGCCCACCACGGAACCTCCAACGGAGCCTCCTACGCAACCGCCCACCGAACCTCCGACAGAACCTCCGACAGAACCGCCCACGGAACCCATTACGAAGCCGGTGGAGCAGGGAAGTGGGGATATCAAGGCCATGTGGCTTTCCCAGTACGATCTGTCCGGGATCTATCAAAATGGCGGTGCCCAGCGCGGTCAGGCGGAGTTCACGGAAATGATGAGCAGGGTTTTGGATGATCTGGTGAATTTGGGCTTCAATACCGTGTTTTTGCAGGTCAGACCCAATGGCGACAGCATGTATCCGTCGGATTACTACCCCATGAGTAAATATGTGGTGGGCAGCTACGGTGTCGGAGCGTCTTATGACCCTGTGGAGATCATCGTTCGTCTGGCAAAGGAACGGGACCTTGCCATCCACGCATGGATCAATCCCATGCGCTGCATGACGGATGCGGAATTGCAGAAAGTTCCCGCAACCTATCCCATCCGCCAATGGTATGATGACCCCAACTGCAAAGGAAAATGGATCGTACAGTCCGGTAATTACTGGTATCTGAATCCGGCATACCCGGAAGTTCGGGATCTGATCGTATCGGCGGCATCCGAGGTGTTGGCACGATATGACTTTGACGGCCTGCATATGGATGACTACTTCTATCCTACCACGGATGCGGCTTTTGATGCGTCTGCATATCAGGACTATGTAAACGGCGGCGGCAAGCTGTCGCTGGCTGAGTTCCGCAGAGATGCGCTGAACCGGCTGATCTCGGGATTTTACCGTATCTCAAAGGCGTACGACGGTCAGTTTGGCATCAGCCCTGCCGGAAATATTAAGACTGTATATGACAATCAGTATGCAGACGTGTATACCTGGTGCGCTTCTGCCGGTTACATAGATTATATCTGTCCGCAGGTGTATTTTGGCCTGGAGCATCAGAATTTTGACTTCAAAAAGGTCTGCAATACCTGGCAGTCCATCATTAAGACTGACAGCGTGAAGCTGATGGTGGGCATGACCTTCGGAAAGGCACAGTCTGGGGTGGATAATTATGCCGGAAGCGGAAAAAATGAGTGGCAGGAGCACAAGGATGTCCTGAAGCGGTGTTTGGAATATACTGCAGAGCTCAACAGATGCACCGGTGTGGCTGTATTTTGCTATCAGTACTACTGTGACCCCGTGACGGGCAGAACCGTTGCGGAAACCGCCGAGGAGTGGCAGAATTTTGTGCCGGTTCTTAAGGAAATCACTTGGAACCATTGAGGGTTTTTATTACCTGACGAAAACAAGCATTGACAAAATCCTATTCCTGTACTAAAATAGGCAAGGATAGTGCTGAAGAGACAACGATAGGAGGACTTATCTATGTACGAAAAGCTGGTTAACTATGCTGCCAAGCAGCTGGAACTGGATGCTGCTGAGATCACTCCCGACTCCACCTTTGAGAGCCTGGGCATCGATTCCCTGGACATCGTTGAGATGATCATGGACCTGGAGAGCGAACTGGGTATTGAACTGGACATGGAGGATCAGAAGATCGCTACCTTCCAGGAGCTGGCCGATTTCATCGACAACAAGCTGAACTAATTGAAAACATAATAACCTTGTTATGGCTGACCGGCTTATAACAAGGTCGCACTAGTCGGGGAGTTAGCGGTGCCCTGTACCTGCAATCCGCTACAGCAGGGATGAATTCCCACACCCGAGCAAGTTTGAATGCCGTCCGGCCCGTGTAAGCGGTGTTGAGAGATCGGTCTTGCGCAACGAGATCCCGCGAACCATGTCAGGTGGGGAACCAAGCAGCATTAAGTGGATCTTCTCGTGTGCCGCGAGGTTGCCGTTCTTGAGCTGGCTGCACGGGTTCGGGTGTTCGACTCGTTCAAATGTGGGTGTGCGATCTTGTTATGAGCCGGTCTGTTTTATTAAGAGGAGGACAATATGGCTTCTTACCAAGCTTTATATCGTAAATATCGTCCTCAGACCTTTGATGACGTTTCCGGGCAGATGGCGGTGACCCAGACCTTGAAGACCCAGCTTTCCAGCGGCCGCATGAGCCATGCCTATTTGTTCACCGGCTCCCGTGGTACGGGCAAGACATCCTGCGCCAAGATCTTGGCAAAGGCAGTTAACTGTCTTGATCCCCAGGATGGTAACCCCTGCAACCGCTGCGAAGCCTGCAAGGCCATCGATTCCGGCTCCTGCATGGACGTTTTGGAAATCGATGCCGCATCCAACAACGGCGTTGACAATGTTCGTGACCTCCGTGACGATGCGGTGTATTCGCCCTCTCAGGTGAAGATGCGTGTGTATATCATCGATGAGGTGCATATGCTGTCCCTTTCGGCGTTTAACGCGCTGCTGAAGATCATCGAAGAGCCGCCGGAGCATCTGCTGTTCATTCTGGCAACCACGGAGCTGCATAAAGTCCCGGCGACCATCCTGTCCCGGTGTCAGCGATTCTCTTTCCGCCGAATCAGTCAGGAGGACATCGCGGCCCGGCTGCAATATGTGGCCTATCAGGAAAACATCGATCTGGATGACTCCGCTGCACGAGTGCTGGCGAGATTGGCCGACGGCGGTATGCGTGACGGCTTGAGTTTGCTTGATCAGTGTGCCAGCGCGACCACCGGTGAATTGACTGCCGAGCGCGTATATGCCTGTCTCGGAATTGCCGGTGAGCGCCGATGCGGTGAGCTTATGGGCTACATCGCCGCCCATGATACGAAAAAGGCGCTGGAACTGTTCAACCGGTTGTATTCTGAGGGCAAGGACCTGTCCGCTATGCTGGATGAGCTGGCATGCTTGGCTCGGGATTTACTGGTGATGAAAACAGCACCCAATGTGGCAATCACCATGTTGTCCGGTGTGGCATCGGATCAAGAAGTGCTGGGACTGACCAAGCAGCTTTCTTCCGGCGAACTGGTGCGGATGATGAATTTGATCCAGACCACCATGGCCGGCTTTACCAGAAGCGCAAGTCGTCGGATGGATGCGGAACTGTGCATCCTGCAACTGTGCCAACCGGAGTTGAACCTGAATCTGGAAGCGGTCAATGCGCGACTGACCCGGGTGGAGGATCAGCTTCGCACCGGTGCATTCACCATGCCTGCGGTGCAGAATAAGGCGAAAGCGCCGATGCCCGAGGATGTGGAAGACGAAGAACGTCCTCCCATGCCTGATGACAGCGATGCGCCGCCTGCGGATGATGAACAGCCGCAGATGCCGGCAAGCGAAGCTCCCATGGGTTTCTGGACGGATCTGGTTGCTGCGGTTCGGAAAGAACTGAAGCCTCCGGCGGCCGGATTCTTTGTGGCATCGCCCAATGCGCCGATCCAAGGTGCGGTGGTAGGGGATAAGCTGGAGCTTCGCTGCAGCAACAATTTTACAAAAGAGACCATTGATAAGCCCCATGTGCTGGAAGTGGTGACCAGAAAGGCTTCCGCCATGCTGGGAAGACCTGTCCGTACCTCGGTGGTAGATATGTCCGCAAGGGCTGCAGGCAATCCCAGAATGGAACAACTGATGAATTTCGGAAGAAATCATTCCGACGTGGTGAAAATCAAACAACATTAAGTTTAGATAGGAGAATATGACATGGCAAAAGGTGGATTCCGGGGTATGCCCGGCGGCATGAATCAGGCCGCAATGATGAAGCAGGCACAGAAGATGCAGCAGGAGATGCTGCGCATGCAGCAGGAGCAGGAGGCCAAGACCTTCACTGCTAAGGCTGGCGGCGGCATGATTGCAGCTACAGTTAACGGTAAGCATGAGCTGGTAGGTCTGGAGATCAACCCTGAAGCGGTTGACCCCGATGATGTTGAGATGCTGCAGGATATGGTGATCGCTGCCGTCAATGAGGCTATGCGCACCGCAGATGCAGAAGCTGCCAACAATATGTCCCGCCTTACCGGCGGCCTGAATCTGGGCGGTCTGTTCTAAAGAGAAAACGTAGGGGTCGATGCCTACATCGACCCCTTTTTCATGCACAGGAGGAACTATGCTTATTTTTCCAGCAGCGCTCCAGAATCTGGCGGATCAATTTGCCAGACTGCCGGGTATCGGCGGAAAAACTGCCCAGCGGCTGGCATTTCATGTGCTGTCGCTGCCTTTAGAGGAGGCAGAGAATTTTGCATCTGCTATATTGCAGGCAAAGCAGGAAGTACATACCTGCCCAGAGTGCCAGAACTTGACGGACCGGGAGATTTGTCCGATCTGTGATGATGACATCCGTGATCATGGTGTAGTCTGCGTGGTGGCAGAACCCAAGGATGTGATCGCTATGGAGCGGAGCCGGGAGTTCCGGGGTGTGTATCATGTCCTTCACGGCGTAATCTCACCGCTGAACCATGTGACGCAGGATGATATCAAAATCAAGGAACTGCTCAGACGCGTGGCCTCTGGGGATGTTCGGGAGGTCATTATGGCAACCAACCCCGATACCGAGGGTGAGGCGACCGCTATGTACATTTCCCGCTTGTTGCGCCCCATGGAGGTTAAGGTGACCCGCCTTGCCTATGGCGTGCCGGTGGGCAGCCAGCTTGAATATGCCGACGAAGTGACCCTTTCCCGGGCACTGGAAGGCCGGCAGGAGATTTGATAAAAAAAGCAGGATTGAGTACTCAATCCTGCTTTTTTGTTGGAATTTGGGAAAGAATGACTGCGGCAAATACCATGATGCAGCCCAGAACCTCCCACCGGCTCAATTGTTCTTTCAGGATCAGCCAGCCGCACAGCACGGCAAAAACAGACTCCAGACTCATGATCAAAGAAGCCGGGGCAGGGGGCAGGTGCTTTTGCCCGATGATCTGCAGTGAGTATGCAACACCGGTCGAGAGAATCGCCGCATAACAGATGGGCAGCCAGCTTACGCAGATGCCCTCGATACTGGGCGTTTCAAACAGGAACATAGCAACTGAGCCGATGACGGCTACCACAAGACTTTGAATGCAATTTAACCGCAGACCGTCCAGCTCGCCGCCCATCTCGTCGATGAGGATGATCTGCACGGCAAATGCAAAGGCACAGCCCAGAAGCAAAATATCTCCAATATTAATCTGTTCCACACCAACGCAGCTTAACAGGTACAGTCCTGCCACCGCAAGGGCGACACTGCACCAGACGTTGACAGGTGGCATTTTCTTGCGGAACAGACCAAGAACCGGAACAAGGACGATGTACATGGCAGTCAGAAAGCCACTTTTTCCTGCAGACGTATACACGATGCCGACTTGCTGGAGTCCTGCGGCCACGAACAGTGCTGCTCCGCAGTAGAATCCGGCTTTCCAGAGCTTCTTGTTCATCCACTGCTTCCAATAGTCTGCTTTTTTGGTGTCGAACAGGAATACCACCAACATCAGGAAGGGGACTGCCACAGCATTGCGTACTGCCAGAAAGGTAAACGGACCGATATGATCCATGCCCACGCGTTGGGCGATGAAGGCGGAGCCCCAGATTACGGTTGCCACGATAAGGGCAATACTGCCCCGAAGTTTACTTTTCATATTTATCACCGGGACACAATATAGCACAGAATATCACATTTTGCAAATTGCTTTTTTCGTTTGCTGTGATATAATGATGAAAATCGATTCTAGGAGGCTGCAACGATGTCTGGAACCAATCACATTCGTACCCGTGCCGAAATTCCTGTAGAGGATACTTGGGCCATTGAAGATCTCTATGCCACCGATGATGCTTGGGAGCAGGAATTGGCAACCCTTGCCGATGACAGTGCTTATTTGAGCGGATTTGCCGGGAAGCTGGGGGAGTCTGCCGAAAGTCTGTTTCAGTATTTGACCCGTATGGAGCAGGTCAATGCCAAGGCAGAGCTGCTGGCTAACTACTGTATGCGCCAGTCCGATGTGGATACGCGGGTGGCAAAGTATCAGGCAATGACCGGTAAGTTCATGAATATTGTGGTATCGCTGAGCGCTGCCTGCAGTTTTGAGACTCCCGAGATCCTGGCAATTTCTGATGAAAAGCTGGATGCGTTTTACGCTTCGGAGCCGAAACTGGAGCGCTACCGCCGCTATCTGACTGATGCCCGGCGACGTAAGGAGCATATTTTGTCCCCGGCCGAGGAAAAGCTGCTGGCGGCTGCCGGTGAGATGGCCAATGCGCCTTCCGATGTGTACGGAAACTTTGGCAACGCAGATCTGACATTCCCTGATGCGGTGGACAGCAATGGCAACAAGCACCCTCTGAGCAACGGAACATTCGTTCTGCACGAAGAAAGTGAAGACCGTGTGCTTCGCAAAAGTGCCTACGAGAACATGTACCGCACGCTGGGCGGCTTTAAGAACACTGCTGCGGCTCTGCTGAACGCACAGGGTAAGCAGCTTAAGTTCTTTGCCGATGCCCGGAAGTATCCGTCCACTCTGGATGCGGCGCTGGATCACAACGAAGTACCGACTTGCGTATATTTGAACCTCATTGATGCTGTTCATCAGAACCTGGATAAAATGCACCGCTATGTCCGCCTGCGTAAGAAGCTTCTGGGCGTGGACGAGCTGCACTTCTATGACGTTTATGCATCTCTGCTCTCCGGCGTGGACAAGAAGATTCCCTTTGCCGAAGCAAAGCAGACAGTGTATGATGCCCTGCATCCTCTGGGTGACGAATATCGCGCCATTTTGAAGGAGGGCTTCGAGAATCGCTGGATCGATGTCTATGAAAATGAGGGCAAGCGCAGTGGAGCCTACTCTGCAGGTGCTGCTGTCCATCCCTACGTCCTGCTCAATTACACCGGTACGCTGGATAGTCAGTTTACCCTTGCGCATGAGATGGGACATGCTCTCCACTCCTATCTTTCCAACAAACATCAAAATCCTATTGATGCGGACTACGTGATTTTTGTTGCGGAGGTGGCTTCTACCTGCAACGAAGCTCTGCTGATGGAGCATCTGTTGGCCAATACTACCGATAAGTGGGAGCGGGCATATCTCATCAATCACTTCCTCGAACAGTTCAAGGGTACACTATATCGCCAGACTATGTTCGCCGAGTTTGAACTGATCATCGGACGGATGATCGGTGAGGGAAAGACACTCACTGCGGAAATTCTCTGCGAGGAGTATAAGAAACTCAACATGCTGTATTTTGGACCTGATATGGTCGTGGACGATGAGATCACCATGGAATGGGCCAGAATTCCGCACTTCTACTACAATTACTACGTTTTCCAGTATGCCACGGGCTATTCCGCAGCCATCGCCCTGTCCCGAAAGATCCTCGCTGATGGTGAAAGTGCTGTCAAGGACTATCTGGGCTTCCTGTCCGGCGGCTGCTCCAAGAGTCCCATCGATCTGCTGAAGGGTGCCGGCGTTGATATGACCAGTCCCGAACCTGTTAATCAGGCTCTGCAATTATTCGGTGAACTGCTGGATGAAATGGAACAACTGACAAAGGACTTGTAAGCTATGGCAGAAGTATTTATTCCCACACTCCACACCTTTGCGATGAAGAATATTTTCACAGGCTCCTGTGGATTGTTTCGCTTTCGCGCGAAGCCCAATGTGGTGATGGCTACACCGAAGGAAGTGGATTTTGAAAACAGCTCGATCCACTGCCAGTACTGGCATGGCCTTTTTTGCTATGAAAAAAGCGAAATGGAAGGAGAGCAGACCTTTCCTATGACTGAAGAGGGCCGCCTTGCCATGAAAGCATGGCTGGAGGAGCATATTTGATTGAATCAGCCGCCGAGTGAATCGGCGGCTGATATTTTTTATAAAAAAGTATTGCTTTTATGGCGCACTTTGTGTATAATATGTAAAATATCATAATAGGGAGGTATAGCAGATGGACCACGATGCGTACTGGAAATTGGTGAATTTTTGCCGACAGCCGCAGATGCAGGACGATACAATCGAATATCTGGTGGAGCATCTGCGGAACTTTGTTAATAAGCAGGAACGCGTTTTGCTTTGCTTCCATGAGTATGAGCCGGGCAATATCAGCTGGCTGATGGAGCAGGCGGTTCTGCGCTGTGGTGCGATTCCTGTACTGTGGGGTCCGGATCACCGCTGGAATACATTGCTGCGCCAAGCATTCCACAGCCGTGCCACTATGATCATTGGCCCTCCGTTGGTTTTGCTGGGCCTTGCCAAGTTGCGCAAGCATACCAATACACCGCTTTACTTCAGAAAAGCCATCACTGCGGCATATCCCTGCCATGATTGGACAATTGAGGGAATCGTTACCGGTCTTGACTGTGAGGCTGGCGGCTGTTTTGCCAATAGAGAAGATGGAATCGTTGCCGGATTTGCCTGCGGTCATAGCTGGGGCGTCCATTTGCGAAGCAACGTTTTTGGTATTGAGATCGTGGATGATAACGGCGAGCCGCTTCCCGAGGGTGAAATTGGCCAAATGGTATTGTATCCTCATGCTGACCCTACGCTGCGCTATAACATTGGTGACAGAGCCAGATTCTCCACGGAACCTTGTTCCTGCGGCAGTTCCACACCGCGTTTGCTGGACATCTATGTCAGTCAGTATGACGAACCCAGTATTGTAGAACTGGGACAGGAAATGCACAAGTGGACCAGTATACTGGATTGCCGTATCGAAAGAAGCGAAGCTGGTGTGGAAATCGAGATCGTCTGCTTCCCCGGCGAAAAACTGCCCAAGCTTCCAAGTGCAGCAAAAATGACAGTTCGCCCTTATAATCCTAAAACTGATGAACCGTTCCAGTACCGGCATCTGACCGGAAACGGTCGCGTGGTCTGATCCTTGCGGATGGACAGTGAAGATTTTGCTGGTAATGTACTTTTGTTGGCAATAAGAAACTATGAACTGGGATAATGATTGTTGACAATTCGACTTTTTGTGCTAGAATATCTAGGTACATTGTAAAGCAATACGGAAAAGAAGCGATTTTGGCGATCCTTAAGCGATGAGGGGATGGTGAGAGCCCTCTGAATCAGCCTGTCGCAGGCCGCTTCCGTGCGGCCCGGGATGACCGGGACGGGTGCTCCCGTTACAGAGCGTCTAAGATATCCCGTATTTGGGATGAATTAGGGTGGTACCGCGATTATCGTCGCCCCTATGTATTAGGGGCGGCGTTTTTTTATCGAAATTTATTATGGAGGTTAGATTCCAATGTCCAATAAACCCTACGGCGTAAACGAACTGCGCGAGATGTTCCTGTCCTTCTTTGAAAGCAAGAACCATCTGCGTCTGCCCAGCTTCTCTCTGATCCCCCAGAACGATGCATCCCTGCTGCTGATCAACTCCGGTATGGCACCCATGAAGCCCTACTTCAAGGGCGAGGTAGAGCCTCCCCGTAAGCGTGTCTGCACCTGCCAGAAGTGTATCCGTACCGGCGACATCGAGAACATCGGTAAGACTGCCCGTCACGGCACTTATTTCGAAATGCTGGGTAACTTCTCCTTCGGCGACTACTTTAAGCATGAAGCCATCGCATGGTGCTGGGAATTCCTGACCAAGGTGGTAGGCCTGGAGGAAAACCGTCTGTTCCCCTCTATTTATGAGAACGACGACGAGGCTTTCGAGATCTGGAACAAGGAGATCGGCATCCCCGCTGAGCATATCTTCCGTTTCGGCAAGAAGGACAACTTCTGGGAGCATGGCTCCGGACCCTGCGGCCCCTGCAGTGAAGTCTACTATGACCGTGGCGAGAAGTACGGCTGCGGCAAGCCCGACTGCACCGTCGGCTGCGAATGCGACCGCTACATGGAGGTCTGGAACAACGTCTTCTCCCAGTTTGACAACGACGGCCACGGCAACTACACCGAGCTGGTTCAGAAGAACATTGACACCGGCATGGGTCTGGAGCGACTGGCGGTTGTCTGTCAGGATGTCAACTCCCTGTTCGATGTTGACACTGTCATGAACATTACCAACCATGTCACTGCCATCACCGGTGCTTCCTACGGTCAGAGCTACAAGACCGATGTGAGCCTCCGGGTTATCACCGACCACATCCGTGCATCCACCTTCATGATTGCTGACGGTGTTCTGCCCTCTAATGAGGGCCGTGGCTACGTTCTGCGCCGTTTGCTGCGCCGTGCTGCCCGTCATGGCAAGCTGCTGGGTGTGAACAACCCCTTCCTGTTCGAAGTTGTGGGTACTGTTGTCAAGGAGAACGAGTCCCACTACACCTACCTGCGTGAGCGCTGCGACTATATCACCAAGGTGGTCAAGGTGGAGGAAGAGAACTTCGCCCGTACCATCGACACCGGCATGGCGATCTTTGCAGCCAAGATGGCTGAACACAAGGAAAAGGGCCAGACTGTCTTCTCCGGCGCCGATGCTTTCCTGCTGGCTGATACCTACGGTTTCCCCATTGACCTGACCGCTGAAATGGTGGAGGACGAGGGTATGACCGTGGATATGGAGAAGTTCACCGCTTGCCGTGAGGAGCAGCGTGTCCGCGCCCGTGAGGCGCGTAAGGCTCTGGGCGATCTGGGCTGGGCCGGCATCGACTTCGGCAAGGATATGCCTGCTACTGCATTTGTCGGCTACACCGCGCTGGAGACTGAGGGCAAGATTCTCGCCATCGTCTCTGAGGATGAGCTGCAGCAGACTGTTGGCGAGGGCGCTGAGGCCATTCTGGTTCTGGATCAGACCACTATGTATGCCGAAATGGGCGGTCAGGTGGCTGACTACGGTGTGATCGTCTGCGGCGATGCCGCATTCCGTGTGAACAACGTCCAGAAGAACAAGGGCGGCAAGTATATGCACTACGGTGTTGTTGATTCCGGTGTGCTGAATGTTGGCGATGCTGTGAAGGTTTCTGTGGATGCTGACCGCCGCAACAGCATTATGCGCGCGCACTCCGCTACCCACCTGCTGCAGAAGGCTCTGCAGAGCGTTTTGGGTGACCATGTCCATCAGGCTGGTTCTTATGTGGAGCCCGACCGCCTGCGTTTTGACTTTACCCACTACTCCGCCCTGACCGCTGAGGAAGTGGCAAAGGTTGAGGCTCTGGTTCAGGAGGCTGTTCTGACCGGCTACGGTATCGATATCCGTGAGATGTCCATCGACGAAGCCAAGGCCATGGGCGCAACGGCTCTGTTCAGCGAGAAGTACGGCGATACCGTCCGGGTTGTCAACATGGGCGGCTATTCCATTGAGCTGTGCGGCGGCACCCATCTGGATAACACCGCAAAGGTCGGTCCTTTCCGCATTGTTTCCGAGGCTTCCGTGGCTTCCGGTGTCCGCCGTATCGAGGCTATCACCGGCAAGGCATTCCTCAATGACGCAGCCAAGACCCGTGATCTGGTGTCCAATGTCTGTGCTGCTGTGAAGGTCAAGAATCCTGCTGAGCTGGAAGACAAGCTGAATGCACAGCTGGAGGAAGTCAAGCAGCTGAAGAAGGAAATCGAGCAGTTCAAGGCTAAGGAAGCCGCCGGTGCTGTGGATCAGATGCTCTCCGGTGCTGCTCAGGTCGGTGCTGTGAAGGTTCTGACTGTCAACGTGCCCGGTACTGACGCAGGCAAGCTGCGCCAGATGGGCGACGTGCTCCGGGATAAGGATGCATCCGTTGTGGCAGTGCTGGCTTCCGTCAACGGTGAGAAGCTGACTTTCCTGGCTGTTTGCGGTAAGGATGCCGTCAAGGCTGGCGTCCGCGCAGGCGATATCGTAAAGTATGTCTGCGGCATTTGCGGCGGCAGCGGCGGCGGTAAGCCCGATTCCGCCATGGGCGGCGGCAAGGACGTGACCAAGGTCACTGAGGCTCTGGCTGCGGTCAATGAGTTTGTGGCGAGCAAGCTGAAGTAAGAATGATATTCCGGGGTGCTGCCGCAGGGCGGCACCCCGATTTTTTGGAAAGGGGAGAAATGTATGCGGATACTCATGTGGCTGACCATCGGTTTTGGCGCGGCCTGTGCTTTGTGCGCCTATTTTCTCCCTGTGGGATGGATTTTGCCGCTGATTCTGGTGTTTTTGCTTGCTTCGGGACTGGGGTTGTGTTGGAAACCCCTCCGCCGTCCGGCAACTGCGCTTCTTGGCTGTGCGTTGGGGCTGGTTTGGTTCTGTGGATTTTACACCATTCGACTGAAACCGGCAGATCGTTCGGATGGTGCATCGTTTATGCTCTATGCCAGTGCAAGTGACTATAGTTACGAAACGAAATATGGATCTGCTGTGGATGCCTGCATCAATCTGGACGGGCAAGACTATCAAGTTCGCCTGTATCTGGACGAAAAGAAGACCATTTCTCCCGGCGATACCATCGAAGGAACCTTTCGCATGACATACACAACCCCGGATCAGGGGAAATTCTCCCGCTACCATCAGGGGAATGGCGTGTTTCTGCTGGGTTATCAAGAGGGAAGTGTTGAAGTCGATTCTGGTGATGAAAAGGGTTTGACGCAGAATGCATCCGTGCTACGCAGAAAAATACAAAACATTCTTCGCAAGAGTTTTCCGGAGGATGTGTTCCCCTTTGTACAGGCTCTGCTTCTGGGTGACGATTCAGAACTGGACTATGAGACAGACACAGCGTTCCGCATCAGTGGTATCCGCCATATTATTGCGGTATCCGGCTTGCATGTGTCGATTTTGTTCGGTTTGGTAAGCAGTTTGACCTTTCGTAAGCGATATTTGACGGCTTTGATTGGTATTCCATGTTTATTGCTATTTGCAGCTGTGGCTGGATTTACTCCGTCGGTCACCCGAGCCTGCATTATGGTTGGTTTGATGCTGCTGGCGCAACTATTTCAACGGGAATACGACTCACTAACGGCCTTGAGTTTTGCGGGACTGGTAATGTTGATCTGCAACCCACTGGTGATTACATCTGTCAGTTTTCAACTCTCTATGAGCAGTGTTGCGGGAATTATCATGTTCCGGGAACCGATCTGCAATTGGCTGAGAAAGCCCTTCGGAAAGATCAAAGGCAAGAGTCTCAAGGCGAAACTGATCCGATGGTATACGACCTGCGTTTCAGTTTCTCTAAGCGCTATGATTCTGACGACACCTCTGTGTGCGATCTATTTCGGCACGGTGAGTTTAATTGGTGTTGTGACAAACCTGCTGACCCTTTGGGTGGTGACATTCATATTTGGCGGCATCATGCTGACTTGTTTGGTTGGTGCCGTGCTGCCCGGTGTGGGTGGCGTATTGGGAGCCATCCTTGCATATCCGATCCGCTATGTGCTTCTTACAGCAAAGCTATTATCCAAAGTGCCGCCGGCATCCGTGTATACAACAAGTGCATATATCGCAATCTGGCTCGTGTATGTGTATATTCTGCTGCTGATCTTACTGCTGCAGCGGAAGAAAGAGCCGGGGAATATGCTCGCAGCTGGGGTGGTTGGATTGTGTCTTGCTCTGATTCTATCCTGGTGGGAGCCGACACTATATGACACGAAGATGACAGTACTGGATGTTGGACAGGGGCAGAGCATTTTACTCCAGAGCGGTGACAGAACCTATCTGGTGGACTGCGGCGGTGACCGTGATGCGGATACTGCGGATCTTGTTGCCGAGACGTTGCTTAGTCAGGGAATCTATCATTTGGACGGCATCATTCTGACCCATATGGATGCCGACCATGCAGGCGGACTTTCCAATCTTCTGACCCGGATGGATACGGATTTGATTTTGCTTCCTGCGGAAGCATCGGAAGATGTGGAAAATCTCCGCACCCGGACGGGCGGCCTTGTTCAAACGGTAGGGGAGAACATGATCCTCCGATTCGAAACCGGAGAAATTCGGATTTTCGCCTCCTCCGGTGGGGATAATTCCAATGAAAACAGCTTATGTATCTTGTTCGACACAGAAAAATGTGATATACTGGTCACCGGAGACCGCTCGGAGTTCGGCGAATGGCTGCTGATGACGAGTAACGAACTTCCGAAGGTGGATGTTCTGATCGCCGGACATCACGGCTCTAAGCACTCCACTTCTGAGGAACTTCTGGAAACCGTACAGCCCGAGATCGTGATGATTTCGGCAGGAAAGGACAACCGTTACGGACATCCTGCGCCGGAACTCATAAAACGACTGGAGGACTTCGGCTGCACCGTATATCGTACCGATGAAAACGGAACCATTTGCTATAGGAGGTGACCCATGGCTAAGAAAACTGCCGCTCCCAGCGGCTTGCAGGAACTGAAAAGTGACCTAAAAAATAAGCAGCTTGGCAGAGTGTATATCTTTCACGGCGAAGAGATGTTCTTGCTGGGTCACTATCTGGGACAGATGAAAAAGTTGCTCGTCGATCCACTGACGGAGTCATTCAACTATCATCGGCTGAACAGCGAAAACTTTGATATTCGCGCCTTTGCCGATGCGGTGGAGAATTTCCCCATGATGGCAGAAAGCACCTTCATTCGCGTGGACGATGTGGATCTGTTTAAGCTGCCGGAGGATGACCGGGCAAAGATGTGTGATATCCTATCGGATATTCCCGACTGGTGCAGTGTGGTATTTACCTATGAAACAGTTGCCTGGAAGCCGGATAAGCGGCTGAAAAAGCTTTGGGAATGTGTCGAAAAGCACAGCTTGATCGTGGAATTTGCCAAGCAGGATCAGCGTGATCTGGTGGCTTGGGTGTCTCGGCATTTTGCTGCCCACAAAAAGCGGATCACCACGGATCTGTGTATCTATCTCATCGAGATCACCGATGGCACCATGACCTCACTGAACGGCGAGATTGAGAAGATCTGCGCCTATTCCGGTGCGGATGAGATCCGTAAGTCGGATATCGATGCCGTTACGGAGCCGGTTTTGGATGCGGTAGTGTTCCAGATGACGGATATGCTCAGTGCAGGTCGCTACGGAGATGCCCTTGTGAAGCTGCAGCAGCTTCTGAAAATGCAGCAGGAGGCCCTGCCTATACTCGGTGCCATAGGCGGACATTTTCGCCGTATCGGCGCTGCCAGGACCCTGCTGGATTACGGAAAAACCGCATATGATCTGCAAAAAATGTATGCAATTCAGGATTTTGCTGCCCGAAAGGTGATGGATGCGGCGCGGCGTTTTTCGCTTGCATTTTGTAAAAAGGCCTCTCAATTGATTCTGGAGACGGATTATCGGATGAAAACATCCTTCGATGATTCCGAGCGGCTGCTGGAAATGCTGATCCTACAGCTGGCGCAGGAGGCACGAAATGGTTAAAATTCGGGAAGCTATCCTGGTTGAGGGCAAATACGATAAAAATACCCTCTCCCAGATCGTCGATACGACCATATTGGAAACTGCCGGTTTTGGCATTTTTAAGGATAAAAAACAGCTTGATCTGCTGCGTAAAGTTGCACAAAAGCGTGGCTTGATCGTCTTTACAGACTCTGATGGTGCAGGCTTTGTGATTCGTAACCATATTAAGTCCGCCATCCCTGCGCAGTTTTTGAAGCATGCCTTCATTCCGGATATCTATGGCAAGGAACGAAGGAAGGCTGCGCCCGGAAAAGAAGGGAAGCTGGGTGTGGAGGGCATGCGCCCGGAGATCATTCTAGAGGCCTTAAAACGCGCCGGTGCGACAGTAGAAGGGGAGTGCCAGACTGCTACATCTTCCATCACAAAGCAGGATCTGATGGAACTTGGTTTGTCCGGCGGCCCAAACAGTGCGGAAAAACGTCTTTTGCTGCTGAAAAAATTGGATCTGCCAGAGCATATGAGCGCCAATGCCATGCTGCAGGCTCTAAATTTGTTGTACAATTTGGATGAGCTGACCGCGATTATTAGCGGTCTGGAGATAAACCATGGTTGATATTCAAGTAACAAACTTAACAAAATTCTTTGTCATCGGTGAGAACCTGCTGCAGGGACTTTCCTTTGAGGTTCATGAAGGCGAGTGTGTGGCCATTCTGGGCCGCAACGGCTGCGGTAAGACTACCTTGTTCAAGATCCTCACCGGCGAAATGGACTATGATGACGGAGAAGTATTTGTCAATCCCAATAAGAAAATCGGATTGATTTCACAGATCCCCAAATTCCCGGTGGGATATACCGTGGAGGATGTTCTTCGGTCTGCCTATGCCGATATTATGTCCTGTAAGCGGAAGATGGAGCTGCTGGAAAAGGCTATGGCCCATGGTGCCACTGCGGAGCAGCTTCGGGAATATGATAACCTTTCCAACCGATTCCAGTCCGGCGGCGGCTATGAGATGGATGTGGAAGTGGGTAAGATCTGCAACGGTCTGGGTATCACGCAGGAACAGCGGACACAGGAGTTTGACAGTCTATCCGGCGGCGAAAAGACCCGGATGAACCTTGCACGTCTGCTGCTGGAGAAGACGGACATTCTGCTGCTGGACGAGCCTACCAACCATCTGGACCTCAACAGTGTGGAGTGGCTGGAAGGCTACATCAAGTCGTTTAAAGGTACGGTTCTGGCGATCTCCCATGACCGTTACTTCATCGACCAAATCGCCCAGCGGGTCATCGAGATCGTCGATGGCCACGCGGAGTTCTATTCCGGAAACTATTCCTTCTACATGGACGAAAAGCAGGCGCGATTTGACCTGCAGATGAAGCAGTATGAGCAGGAACAGGCGAAACTGAAGCAGTTGGGCTTCACAGTTGAACGAATGAAGGGCTGGGGTATTAACAATCGTACTCTCTACCGCCGTGCCATGTCCATCCAGCACCGGATGGAGCGCATCAAGAAAACGGAAAAGCCCAAGAAGGAGCGCACAATGAAGGCATCCTTCGGGGAAAAGGATTTTTCCGGTGATGTGGTGTTCAAATTGAAGAACCTTTCCAAAGCATTTGGCGACAGAACTCTATTTTCTGATGTCAACCTGAATGTAGAAGGTGGCGAGCGCATCGCCATTCTGGGCGACAACGGCACAGGAAAGTCCACCTTTATCAAGTGTCTGCTGGGAGATGAAGACTGCGGTGGTAAGATTCAGTTTGGTCCTACGGTGAAGTGGGGATATCTGCCCCAGATCATCCATTTTGCGCACCCGGAGCGGACGCTCTACGACACCATGCTCTACGAAAAGAACTGTACGCCTCAGACTGCCCGTGACCGTCTGGGTCAGTTCATGTTCCAGGGTGAGGATGTTTTCAAGACTGTTGGCAACCTTTCCGGCGGTGAGCAGTCCCGGCTTCGGCTGTGCATGCTGATGGACGAAAAGATCAATCTGCTGATTCTGGACGAGCCGACAAACCACTTAGACATCGCGTCTCGGGAATGGGTGGAGGCTGCTATCGAGGAATTCGAGGGTGTATTGCTGTTCGTGTCCCATGACCGGTACTTCATTGAGAAGTTTGCCGAGCGGATCTGGCTGCTGGAAGACGGCCAGATTCGGGATTTTAATTGCGGATACGCCAAGTACCGCTCCATTTTGGAGCATGAAGCAGCCGCAAAGCCAACTGTTGCCGCCACGCCGAAACCGAAAAAAGAAAAGCCCAAGGGCGGCACCAAGGATGTGGATAAGCTGATCCGACGCCTGGAACGGGAAATCGAAAAGCAGGAAGCCGTAGTCGCGGAATATGATCTGAAAATTGAAGCGGCATCGGCTGACTATCAGGAATTGACCCGTCTGCTGGGGGAAAAAGAAACGGCAGAAATGGTTCTCATGGAGCTCATGGAGCAGTGGGAAGCAGCACAGAGCTGAGAGGGATGTGAGGAAGAATAAATGGCGAAAATCATGGAATGGGATGTACCTGTAGAGGGTTCAATTTATCGTATTACCTGCCAGAGGCGGGGAAATCAGTACGATTTCAGACTGAATGACGAGCCGCTATACCGTCTTTATGCCGA
The DNA here is from genome assembly GCA_021153265.1 of Clostridia bacterium. Taxonomy (GTDB): domain Bacteria; phylum Bacillota; class Clostridia; order Oscillospirales; family Oscillospiraceae; genus Faecousia. The sequence goes on along the minus strand of JAGKTU010000002.1, from coordinate 3,954 downwards.
CCCGGAGCAGATGTGTGAGCAGGATGTACGCATTGGCGGCAAGCGCTGCCAGGTGGTGGTTTACGAAGGAGTTCCGGATGTGGTGGTAGATGGCATTTTGATGGGTGTGGATGCCGCCGAGAAGAAAGCTGCCAAGCGGCGTAAGATGAGTTGTATTTTGGTTGGAATTCTGTTCATGTGCGTGGGCGTGTTTGCGGCGTTTACCTATACTGCCATGACGATTGTCGGTCAGCCGGTGGTCGGCGGCTTTATGTCCGTTGTGTTCGGGGCGGTGTTCTTCATTGTGGGCATGATTCTCCTGCTTAGTGTCAGAAAAAAAGAAAAGAAATACGGCCTGTAACCATTTCCGGTTGACACTTTGTATCGAAAGTTCTATAATACAGGAAGTTTATATCAAAGGAGCGTTATTATATGAGTTCTTGTAATGGCAATTGCAGCAGCTGCGGCAGCACCTCCTGTGGTGACCGCAAGGCTGAAAGCCTGCTTGAGAGCCTGAATCCCAAATCTACCGTCAAGAAGGTTATCGCTGTGGTCTCCGGTAAAGGCGGTGTAGGTAAGTCCACCGTCACATCCATGCTGGCTGTGACCATGGCCCGGAAGGGCTATAAGACTGCGGTTCTGGATGCCGATATCACCGGTCCTTCTGTGCCCACTGCCTTTGGTGTCACCGAGTGTCAGGGCGCCAGCGAGGACGGACTGTATCCTGCACTGAGCCGGGGCGGTATTCAGGTCATGTCCATCAATCTGCTGCTGGACGATCCTGCTTCTCCCGTTGTCTGGCGCGGACCCGTTATTGCCGGTGCAGTCAAGCAGTTCTGGACCGATGTAATTTGGGAAGACGTGGACTATATGTTTGTGGATATGCCTCCCGGAACCGGTGACGTGCCGCTGACCGTGTTCCAGAGCCTGCCTATTGATGGTATTGTCATTGTCACTTCCCCTCAGGATCTGGTGTCTATGATCGTAGCCAAGGCTGTTAAGATGGCAAATATGATGCATATTCCCGTTCTTGGCTTCGTGGAGAACTATAGTTATCTGCGCTGCCCCGACTGCGGCAAGGAGATCAATGTCTTCGGCAAGTCTCATCTGGATGAAATTGCTGCCGGTTTTGGTCTGCCTGTTTTAGCGCGGCTGCCCATTGATCCTGCTGTGGCAGAAGCCTATGACAACGGCCTTATGGAGACGGTAAATACCGATGCTATGGCCGATGTTGCGGCTGCAGTGGAGAAGGCCTGATGTAATTTCTGGAAAGGACCGGTCGAAAGACCGGTCCTTTGAAATTTATCTTTACAAAAAGCGCATTTCTTGGTAAAATAAGTTGATAAAGAATGAAATATGGAGGTGTCGCAGTGGATAATCAGGAATTTAACATTGATGATATCATTGCGGAAGTAAATGCCGGCTTTGCAACGGATTCTCCCACCCAACAGGCTTATGCCGATGAGGGTGAATTGCTTCACAAGCGCAAGAGTTTCCGGGCAGAGGATCCTCAAAAGGCAAATAAAGCAAAACCCGCAAAAAAGAAGAAGGAAAAGGATATCATCCGTTCTACCGATGAGATCCAGCCTGTTGTGATCGAGCAGCCCCGCCCGGTGGGCAAGCGGATCCTTTCTGTTGTGGGCAAGGTATTTGCAATTCTGCTGGAGACTGTGCTGTTGCTGGTGATCGCCTTGTATGGCGTCATGTTCGTGCTGGCAAAGGGTCCTTCTCCTACGGCAAGGGATCTGTTTGTTATGTCCGTCCGGGAGACCAGTGCTATGTACTGGCTGGCGAACCTGTACTTTACCGATGAAGAGATTGCCGAAATTCATCAGACCGGCGTGGTGGAAGAGTACGAGGATACGGACACCTCTTTGATCCAGTTTACGGAACCGCCTACTGTGGATGAAGACCAGGGTCCTCAACCCGATGCCTGGGGCCATATCGACGAGGACGGCGACGGCATCATCATCGAGCAGGTGAAGGGCGACGGGTTCAGCGGTTACATGATGATCGTTCGCGATCCCTCCCGAGTGATCATGGGTAGTGTCCCTTCTTCCTTCGGCTCTAAGGGATATACCGTGGAGCAGATGGTCAACTATTACGATGCTGTTGCCGGTACCAACGCCGGCGGTTTCTACGACCCGGATGGTCAGGGCAACGGCAGCATCCCGGATACCATGGTGGTATTTGAAGGTGAGATCTACTACTCCAACAAGGGCGTCCGGGACGGATTTGTGGGCTTTGATGATAACTATATCATGCACGTCGGTAAGCTGACCCCGGAGCAGATCAAGGAGAAAAATATCCAGTACGGTGTCTGCTTTGGTCCGGTGCTGGTTTCCAACGGCGTACCCTGTGACGTCACCAACAGTGGTGTCAACCCCCGTACTGCCATCGGTCAGCGGTCTGATGGCGCTGTTCTGCTGCTGGTTATCGATGGCCGGCAGGCGATCAGCTTGGGCGCTACCTATCAGGACCTGGTGGATGTGTTCCTGGAATACGGCGCAGTGAACGCCTGCAATCTGGACGGCGGTTCTTCCACGCTCATGTGGTATAACGGTAACTATGTCAACAACTGTGCCTCCGTTGTGGGTATCCGCCCGGTTCCCACCACATTCCTGGTGCTGAAGGAAGGAGCGAAGGACAATGGCTAAGAAAACGAAACGCTTTAAGCACGGCTTTCTTCTGGGTATGGTGATCTATGCGGTCCTGTTTCTGGCACTGACCTTCGTGGGTCTGCGCTATTTTTGGGATTTCATCACAGCTTTTGAGGAATCTCGCCCGCTGAACACCATCAATGCTTATATGGATCAGCTTACTGTGGATCATATCTGCGACAGCCAGACAGACCTGCTCAAGCTGGCAGAGAATGAACTGGTTAGCGAAGAGACCTGCCGGCAGCTGATGCGAGATGCCATTCAGGATGAGATTACATACGCGAAGAAGAGTTCTGAAAGCACCGATACCAAGACGGTTTATGTGCTGCGCAGCGGAAGCCGGATTATCGGCTCCGTTACCATGATCGCCACGGAGATCGATCAGTATAACTTTGCACGCTGGAAGATCAGCGAGGAACATTTTGACCTGTCCTTCATTCTGGGCGAGAAGAGCTACACTGTGACCGTGCCGGAGGAATTCCAGGTTTACGTCAACGGCGAGCTGCTGGACGAAAGCTATATCACGGAATCTGGCATCAAATATACCGCTGTGGAGCGTCTGTACAAGGACTATGATCTTCCCACTATGGTGACCTACCATGCGACAGTACCTCTGGGTGAATGTGTCGGTGTGGTCAAGGATTCCGAAGGCAATGAAATCGTGATCGACGAGAATACCGACTACAATGCCTTCCTTGAGAATTGCACCGATGCGGAATTGACGGAATTGAAGACCTTTAGCGAGACTTTTGTGGATAGCTATGTTCTCTTTACCGGAAATGCCAATGACAATGCCAAGGGTAACTATGCGAACCTGATGCAGTATGTGGTTGTCGACAGCGATCTGGCCAGCCGTATGAAAATGGCTCTGGATGGTTTGAGCTACGCACAGAGCAAGGGCGATAAAGTGGTTTCCAATACGATCAATCGTGCAATTTCTCTCGGTGATGGCCGCTATATCTGCGATATTACCTATGAGGTGGATACAACCGGCAGAAACGGCGTTGTGAGAACCACCAACAATGTTCAGATTATTGTAGTTCGCACCGATAATGGCCTGAAGGCTGAGTCCTTGAGCAGCTACTGATTCGGGATATATGACAATGAACCGCGGAAAGGGTTTCTTCTGCGGATAGAAAACCCACCTCATTTTGAATGAGGTGGGTTTTTATAAGCTGTATGCAACTGACCAATCAAAATTCAGCCTGTTTTTGATGAAAAAGACCTGTTTTTAAGCGAAATCAACTGTCGAATGAACGCAAAAATTGATGCCCTCCCGGCTTTCACCGGGAGGGCATCTGGTTTTACTTAGTGC
>JAGKTU010000097.1 GCA_021153265.1 Clostridia bacterium | reverse complement strand
ATTCTCACCACTGTGATCGATTACATCAAAAAGGTAGGCCATTTTCGAGGGAGCGCCACCGAACTTCTCGGCGCTCTCCTGCATCTGCATGCCAAGGGTGAAGCCGTCGATACCCTCGGGAAAACCGGGATAATTGTCAATTTGGGTGGTCAGCGCCATCTGGCCGCCGGCGGAGAGCTTCTCCAGCACCACGGCGCTGAGGCCTGCCCGGGCGGCATAGAGAGCGGCGGTATATCCGCCGGGGCCGCCGCCGATGATGAGCATGTCATAGATCTTCATATTCTTCACCTCAATAACCTAACGTTTCCCGGATAAATTCCTCGATCCGTGCCTTGGACTCCGGCGCCACGATGGAACCCAGCGCCTGCCCGTTCTCATACAGCACGAAGGTGGGGATCACTTCGATATGTTCCCGGTTTGCCAGCAGAGGTTCTTCGTCGATGTTCACCTGACCGACGATCAGGTTTTCCTGCTGCTGCGCCAGCTTTTCCAGTGCCGGGGCGATGCGGCGGCAGTAGACACACCAAGGCGCCCAGAATTCCACCAAAACGGGCTTATTCCCGGCCAAAACCTGCTCTTCAAAAACTTTCTGGTTCATTTTCATCATATCCGACCGCTCCATTTCTGTGTTTTTTCTTTAGTATACCCTCTTTTCAGGAGCATTTCCGTGACCAAATCACAAAAAAGCAGCGTCCGGGGAAATCCCGGACGCTGCGCTCATGATGGATTTATTCGCCCTTGGCATCTTTCAATGCATCGGCCACATAGTTAAAGTAGTCGTACTTCGCCACATTCTTACAATAAGAGATCTTGTTGCGGACGATGGTGTTGATACGCTTGACATAGCCATCTTCCACTTCCACGCCCTCAGCGGGGGTGAACTTGTTGTTGCGGCTGGAGTAGGTACCCTTTTCGGTCTTCCAGCTGCCCGCGCCGCCGAAGAAGATAATGGCCTCGTCGGTGGAGAACACGTCACGGCCCACCATCAGACGGGAGTCATACTCCACGCCGAAGAGGTTGGACAATGTGGGCAGGATATCCAGAGAGTAGGTGGGGGCGGACACCTCGATGTTCATATCCTCTACGCAGCCGCTCCAGATGACCAGTGCGTTCTGGTCGCGGACGAACTCGCTGTCACAAGTCTCTCCGAACAGCTCGTCCAGATATTCCTCATCGTTGCCCCATGCGCTGCTCTTTTCCAGACCGTAGGGGTAGTGGTCGGCGGAGATGACGATGACGGTGTCATCAGCCTTACCGGCCTCTTCCAGCGCATTCAGTGTAAACTGCAGTGCGTACTCCAGCTCCAGATTGGCTGCGATATAGCACTTGAGCTGCTCGGAGTAATCCAGATCCTCCACGATGGAATAATTCTTCCGGGACATGGCGTTGCCGCCGCGGCTGTAGTTGGAGTGGCCGGACACGCTCATGAAGTACAGGCTGAAGGGTTTACTCTGCTCCAGATACTGGGGAATGATGTACTGGAACATCTCCAGGTCGCTCTGGGGCCAGTTCTTGCTGACGCCGTTCTCCATACCGTTGCCGTAACCGACGTAGACATCGTAGCCCAGATAGGTATGGGTGGTATTGCGGTCGTAGTAGGTGTAGGTGTTATTGTGGTAAGCGCCGGAGGCATAGCCTTCCTTTTGGAGCTGATTACCGATGGTGAAGAACAGATCCTGCTGGTTGGCCTCCTGCATGCACTTGCCGTTGACGGGCATCAGACCCACCACATTGGTATACTCACCGCCGATGGTACCGGCGCCCCAAGCGGGCTGGTAGTAGTCAGAGAAGTAGATACCCTCGTGGATCAGACGGTACAGGGCAGGCGTCAGCTCGGGATCCACGATCTCGCCGCAGAAGGCCTCCGCGGTGATGAAGATCAGATTCTTGCCCTTAAAGAGACCCGTATAGGCGTTGGTGTTGGTGGGTGTCTGGGATGCGATATACTCGTGGAGCTTTTTGATGTTGCCATCGGACTCATCTTCCGCCAGAGCGGCAAAGTCCAGCCCCATGGTATGGGGTTCGATGACCACAGGCCGCTCGGGATTTTCAAATCCGGAGGGCAAGGTCGCAGCGTCCTGCTGCTCGTAATCCATCTGCTCGAAGGACACACCGGTGTCCGCACTCTGTGCGGCATCCAGCACGAAGGCCATCTGCAGGCCAAAGGCCCGGGTAGCAGAGGTGAATTCGTAGGTAACATTCAGCTTGGAAACATCGGACTCGGCGGCATAGATGATGCCAAAGCCCACCACATACAGCAGCACCGCGTCTGCCGCAATGAGCAGCCGCTGCTTCCAGTCGGACTGATCCGGCTTTGCAAAGACGGCATAGAGGATCACGGGCAGCAGCATATAGAAAATTCGCCAGAGGTTGGTGATGATGATATTGATGACCACATGGCGGTAGTCCGTCGCCACGCCCTCGCCGCCGGCAAGGATGGTGCCCACAGCCATGAAGGTGCCGAAGGACTGCTGGATGAAGTATTCACCGATGTACACCACCAAAAGCACAAAGGAAATGCCCACTGTGGTCCACTTTGCCGCCTTCGGGGGCAGCAGGCTGGTGATCAGCGACAGCAGGAAGCCCAGTCCAAGGCTGAACATCACCACCGTCAGAAGCCAGATGAAGTTAAACTCCTCCATTGTCCAGAAGAACACATGCAGCTCGCAGAACAGCACCATCAGAGGCAGGAAGATCCAGCCGGGGATGGGGAACTGCTTGATGTTGATGTTGTATTTCTTCAGGATGGATTCCTTTTTCTGGGGACGGCGCCGGGGATTGGTGCTGCGCTGTGCGCTGCGGGGAGCTTCACCGGGCTGCCGCGCTCTCTGAGCGCCCTCGGGACGGGGTCTGGGCGCACCTTCGGGACGTGGTCTGGGCGCACCCTCGGGACGGGGTCTGGACGCACCCTCAGCAGGGGCTCTTCGCTGGGCATCGGGACGCTGGGCAGGCCGCTGACGCCGGGGATCACCGGCACCGGGCTGTCCGGGTCTTCTTCTTTCTTCCATGATTTTACCTCCTGGTATCCATTGCGTTGGGTGGGGGTATTAACCCTCGCCGGACGGTTTATTTTTGCGGTAACGACGGTAGTTGGGACGGCGGCGGGGTTTTTTGTTCTCCTGCTCGCCTTCCGGGGCGTCGGTTATTTCTGTCTGCTTAGGCTCCGGCTTCTTTTCCGGCTCCTTCTTCTCCGGCTGCCGCTGCTCCTGCTTCTCACCGCTGCCTCTGCGGCGGCGTTTGCGGTTCGGCTTCGGCTCAGAAGGCTCCTGCACCGGCTCTTCGGGAAGCACTTCCGGCTCGTCCACCACAGCCTCGGTGCTGTAGCGGAACTTGATGGGGTCTAAGAAGAGCCTGTCTTCCGGTTCTTCCACCTTCCGCACCCGCTTGCCGCTGCCGGAAATGGGGGCCAGATCATCCGGGATGGGGGGATCGCTTTTCTTTGCCTTACCGCTGCGAAGCACAGCGATGTCCACATTCTTGAAGGTGGAGATGGTCTCGGGGGAATCCTCCATGCGGACCTTCACCTGCTGACGCAGCAGATTCACATCCACCACCGTGCCGCGGCCCTCGGGAGTATCCACGAAGGAATCCATCTTGGGTGCGGTGCGGATCAGATCCTCATAGGCCTCCTGCTCGTATTTCAGGCAGCACATCAGACGGCCACAGGTGCCGGAGATCTTGGTGGGGTTCAGACTTAAGTTCTGAGTCTTGGCCATCTTGATGGACACGGGCTGGAAGTCATCCAGGAAGCTGGCGCAGCAGAAGGGTCTGCCGCAGATGCCCAGACCGCCCACCATCTTGGCCTTGTCCCGGACGCCGATCTGCCGCAGTTCGATGCGGGTGTGGAAGACGGAAGCCAGATTCTTGACCAGTTCCCGGAAGTCCACACGCTCGTCGGCGGTGAAGTAGAACAGGATCTTGCTGCCGTCGAAGGCACACTCAGCGGACACCAGCTGCATATCCAAATTGTGCTCCGCCACCTTCTGCAGACAGACCTCGTAGGCCTTTTTCTCCTTGGCCCGGTTCTCGGCGATGATCCGCTCGTCCTGCTGGGTGGCCTTGCGCAGCACACAGCGCAGGGGCGCCACCACTTCTTTCATGGGGATGGTGTGATTGCCGGCGGTGACGGTGCCGAATTCGGCGCCCCGGGCGGTATCGATGATGACATGATCACCGGCGGCATACTGGACACCGGCCGGGTCGAAAAAGTAGACTTTCTGGCCGGGACGGAACTGGATGTCCACCACTTCCGCGGTGGTGGGCTGCTCCGGCACGGTTTGCGTGATTTCTTCCATGGGTTTTGCTCCTTATAGAAATGCAAAATGCAGAATATTTGAATTAACTCCGCAGCTGCCACTGCAGATAGCCGCAAATGGCGGCAGGGGAGACGTTACTCAGGGCATACTCCCGGGCTTTTTTCAGATGCAGCAGAGCATCCAGAAGTTCCGGGCTTGTTCGGGCAGCCGCCAGATTCCGGGACAGGGCATAGACGGTCGCGCCACCGACTCTACTGGCAAGCGCCCCTTCTGTAATGGCGATCCAGCTGTCCAGAGCGTCAATGAGCGCTTCCCGCTTCCACTTTTCCATGGAAACCAGCGTCACGGTCAGCTCCAGCGCATCTTTTTGTGCCATCGCACGGACGAAACTCTCGGTCTGGGGCAGCGTTTCGCTGCCATCTGCCAGCATTTGCCGCGCCTGACCCAAAAATCCGCCGCTGCGCTCTGCCGCCGCCTGCAATTCCTCCCGGTCAGCCTTGGGGAAGTCCTTGGCAAGCTGCTCCAGCAGCACATTCCTGGGCAGCGCCTGCATTTTCAGCTCCGTACACCGGGAGCGAACCGTGGGCAGCAGCTTTTCCGGGTTTTCCGTCAGCAGGATAAATACGCCGTAGGGTGGCGGCTCTTCCAGCAGCTTCAGCAGTGCGTTCTGGCCCTCCAGACCCAGATCCTGTGGGAAGAGGTAAATTTTATGGTCGGATTCATTGGGGCGGATAAAAGCATCATCCCGGTACTGGCGCACCAGCTTTACCGACACATTCTTGTGTTCCGGGTCTTCCACCGTGATCACATCCGGGTGATTGCCCTCCTGCACCCGGCGGCAGATGCCGCAGCGCAGACAGGGGCTTTGCCCTTCCCGGCAGAGGATGGCCGCGCTGAGCAGCCGCGCCAGTGTCCGTTTGCCCGAACCAGCCGGGCCGGAGATCAGATAAAAGTGGGAAATACGGCCTTTTTGCAGGCTGCTCGACAAATTGTCTTTCAGCCGCTCGTTGCCCAGCAAGGTATCGAAGCCCATATTTCCCCTCCTTAAAATGTTATGATAGCATAGATTCCGGGATTTGTCACACTTTTTTGCAAAAAAACGGAAATTTTACGGAATCTTAATGTTTCATTTCCGCCCCAGCTTCGTGATTCGGTAAAAATCCAGCCCGCGCACGCTTCTCAAGGCTCCCTTGTGTAAAGGGAGCTGGCACGGCGCAAGCCGTGACTGAGGGATTGGCAACCCCTCCGCCCCGCTGGGGCACCTCCCCTTACACAGGGGAGGCTTTGGAGTTTTATGCCCACAATGCCGACAGCATCGGCACCACCTGCTTCTTCCGGCTCATGATCCGGGGCAGGAAGGCGCAGTTGTCCTTGGGACTTACGTTGAAAGCCTGATGGATGGTCTCGTCGTCGCCAACATACAGGATCTGAGAGCCTTCCAGCAGCACGTCTGTCAGCATCAGCACCATCAGATCCAATTTTTTCTCCTTGGCGTGGCTGCCCATGAGCTTCAGGAACTCCTCCTTCCGCTCCAGCATACCAAGGCTGTCCACGCAGGCGATCTGGGCCACCGCCAAAGAGTTGCCTGCAATGAGGAACTCCTTGTAATCGGCAAACAGCAGATCTTCGGCGGATCTGCCCTCCACGGAAGCGGAGAACATCTCCCGTCCCAGCTCCTCCAGCGAAACATTGGCGATCCGCGCCATGCGCTCGGCGGTGCGGATGTCCCGTTCGGTACAGGTGGGGGACTTGAACATGACGGTGTCCGAGAGGATCGCCGCCGCCATCATGCCGGCCATATTGGCCGAGGGCATCAGACCCCGGTCCTGGAACATGGACGCGATGATGGTATTGGTGGAGCCAACCGGCTCGTTGCGAACGTAAATGGGGCTTCGGGTCTGGATGTCCGCAAGGCGGTGGTGATCGATGATCTCCAGAATCTCCGCCTCCTCCAGACCGGGAACGGACTGGGAAGCCTCGTTGTGATCCACCAGTACCACCCTCTTGCGCCGGGGGCGCAGCAGATGATACCGGGTCAACACGCCCACCACCTTGTTATCGCTGTCCAGAATGGGGTAGCTGGGATGGCGGTGCTTCAGAACCGTTTCCTTCACATCGTCCACCCGGTCGTTCAGGTGAACACCCACCACACCGGTGGTGCCGCAGATGCGTCCGATGGGCGCGGACTGGAAGATCAGCCGTGCCGCCCGGTAGGCGTCGTAGGGCGTGGCGATGACGCAGGTCTTCGTCGGAAGCTTCCGCAGTTCCCCGGGCAGTTCTGCCTGACACAGCACCAGACAGCTCACATTCATCTGCAAGGCTCTTCGGATCATCTCCGGCTGGTCGCCGCAGATCACCACGGATTTATGGTTCTGGAACAGCAGTTCCTCCCGGCTCTGGGGCAGGGCGATGACGATCTCGCCGCCCACGGAATCCACCTGCTCACCGGCCTCATTGAGGAGCTTGCCCTCCAGCACGGAGAGGATGTTGAACAGGGGAACGTCCTCCAAAGTACTGGAGGTGATATTGGACATATGATAATTGGCCACATCCGACCGGGAAAGCACACCGTAGAGCGTGCCATCCTCCTTGGCCACCGGCAGGGCAGCGAGATTGGGATGCTTCTGCAGCTCGTCCCAAGCCAGACCCACCGTCACGGCAGCACTCAGTACCGGCGGCGTGTCAAATTCCAGATCGCGAACCTGGGTATACATATTGTGGATGCGTTTGGGCGGTTGGAAACCGAACCGCTCCAGCACGATCTGGGTCTCCTCGGAGGGATCGCCGAGGCAGGCTGCCTCATATTCCCGGTCGCCGCAGGCATTTCGCAGCGCGGCATAGGCCATGGCGGCCACAATGGAATCGGTGTCCGGATTTCGGTGTCCGGTGACATAAATGGGATCCATAAAAACGCCTCCTTGGAATGAATATTGCAATCAAACGGCGATCTCGCCGGCAAGACTCTTCGTAAACAGCTCCGCAATTTCGCTCTGCTCCATGCCCTGACCCAGCGCCCACATGAGCTTGGTCATGGCGGCTTCCGAGGTCATGTCGAGGCCTTGGATTACGCCCAGCTGCAGCAGTTTATTGCCCACCTGATAGACCCGCAGGTCGGAGCTGTCGTACAGGCACTGGGTGGTGACCACTACGGAAACGCCGTCCTCCACGCAGCGGTGGATGCTGCGCAGGCTCTTGTTCAGCACATTGATACCGCCAAGGCCGAAGGCCTCGATGACGATGCCCTTGTAGCCCATGGCCGCCACCATGTCGAAAATGGCGGGATTCAATCCCGGGGTCAGCTTCAAAAGGAACACATTGGGGCTGATTTCGGTGCGAAGTTCCGGCTCGCCGGACATAACAGGCAGCACCCGGCGGTCAACCACTAAGCCCAGATTGCTCACCTGTGCGGCATACCGGGCGTTCACACTCTCAAAAGCAGAGAAACCGGATGCCCGAACCTTCACCGCCCGGCAGCCCAGCATGACCTTCCGGTCGAAGGCCAGAAACACACCGGGACACCCCGATGCCGCCATGGCAAAGGCGGTGCGCAGATTATCCGGTCCGTCAGACAGGATGTCCGCCAAAGGAAGCTGCGAACCGGTGAAGACCACGGGAACATCGATATTCGGCAGCATGAAGGTCACCGCCGAGGCAGTATAGGCCATGGTATCCGTGCCGTGGGACACCACCACGCCATCGTAGCCCTTCCGGTGTTCAAAGATCTCCCGGGCGATGA
>JAGKTU010000096.1 GCA_021153265.1 Clostridia bacterium | reverse complement strand
AGCGATCTTCTCCTTGACCTGAGCGGGCTTGGAAGCCATCTTGGGATCGTTGTCCATCAGAGCGACCTGAACAGCCAGCTCCTTGTCAACGACTTCCTGGGGAACCAGAGCCTTGTCCCAGTACTGAGCCTTCATAGCAGCGATCTGCATAGCCACGTTCTTGCCGATCTCGGTGGCGTCAATGCCGCCCTCGACGGCCAGGTTGACCAGAACGCCGTGGGAGCCGCCAGCATGAACGTAAGCGATGCTGGTGTTCTCGGCGAAACGATCGAAACGGCGGATAACCATGTTCTCACCGATGGACATGACCTTCTCCTGCATGATCTCGGTGACGGTCAGGTTGGAGCCGGGGTAGGTGCAAGCCTTCAGAGCATCCACATCAGCGGGGTTCTGGGTAGCAACAACGGTAGCCAGGTTCTTGACCAGGTCCATGAAAGCGTCGGTCTTGGCAGCGAAGTCGGTCTCGGAGTTGACCTCGATGACAACGCCAACACCGTCGATGACGGTAGCGTAAGCAACGCCCTCAGCGGCGATGCGGTCAGCCTTCTTAGCAGCCTTAGCCAGGCCCTTCTCACGCAGCCAGTCGATGGCAGCGTCCATATCGCCGTCGGTAGCCTGGAGAGCCTTCTTGCAGTCCATCATGCCGACGTTGGTCATTTCGCGGAGCTTCTTAACGTCCTGTGCAGTAAATGCCATTTTACATATCCTCCTATAATGTAGATAGATTCCGAAATTCGTGGGGCGGACGAGGGTCCGCCCTGCGATTTGATTTCTAATTACTCAGCAGCCTCGACGGATGCGTCCTCGCCCTGACGGCCCTCGATGGCAGCGCTTGCCATAGCGGCGGCGATCAGACGGATGGCGCGGATAGCGTCGTCGTTGCCGGGGATGACGTAATCGATCTCGTCGGGATCGCAGTTGGTGAACGCCGCCCAGGTACTTCTCCAGCTTCTCGATCTCGCCCTGGTGCTTGATGACTTCCTTCTTGGGCAGCATAGCGAAGGTGCCGTCCTCTTCCATCTTCTTCAGCTGAGCCAGACGGTCGATACGGCTACGCATGGTGCGGAAGTTGGTCAGCATACCACCCAGCCAGCGGGAGTTGACGTAGTAACCGCCGCAACGGGCAGCCTCTTCCTTGATAGCGTCCTGAGCCTGCTTCTTGGTGCCGACAAACAGGATGTTGCCACCGTTAGCGCTGGTCTCACGAACGAAGTTGTAGGCCTCCTCCAGCTTCTTAACGGTCTTCTGCAGGTCGATGATGTAGATACCGTTACGCTCGGTGTAGATGTAGGGAGCCATCTTGGGGTTCCAACGACGGGTCTGGTGACCGAAGTGAACACCGGCCTCCAGCAGTTGCTTCATAGATACGACAGCCATTTTAAATTTCTCCTTTTGTTTTTTCCTCCACCCCGATCATCTCGGTGGACCCGCTCTTTTGAGCACTCGGGCGGCCGATCACCGGGTGTGTGGTGTGATAGTGTCATGGGAAAAGCCCATGCCGATACATTATAGCGGATAATGCCGCCAAATGCAAGCATTATTTCCAAAAAAATTCAGAAATATTCCTTGTTTTTTCGGGCCTCATGGCCGGTGACCGCCGGGTTTTGGCCGGGCGCAGCGGCAGTTATCCGGATTTGCGTCCACCAGCACGATGTCCGGGCCGATTTTCTGGATGCTGGCCCAGGGAATCCGGAAATCCTCCTGCCGTCCAACCATCCCAAACAGGCGGCAGGGGCCGGGGACCACAATGGCGCAGACCTTTCCTTCGGGGAATTCCACCACCACGTCGGAGATAAAGCCCAGCCTTCTCCCGTCACCGACACAGATGACCTCCTTGCACTGCAGCTGCGTAAACGTCATGCTCATAGCACACCCCTCCCAAAGCATTTGCAAAAGCATATGCCCGGGAGGGGCGGGAAAGAACGGGAAAGGGATCAGGAAGTGACGCTGACGGATTTTCGCATGGCACTGATTGCGCCCTTCTCCAATCGTGATACCTGCGCCTGGGAAATCCCCAACCGGGCGGCCACCTCCATCTGGGTCTTGCCGTCATAAAAGCGCAGGGAGAGGATCTCCTTTTCCCGGGGCTGGAGAGCCCGGAAGGCGTTGCGCAGGGTGATGTGGTCCATCCAGTTGATTTCGGTGTTCCGGTTGTCCCGGACCTGATCCATGACGGTCAGGGGATCGCCGCCGTCGGAATAGACGGGGTCATACAGGCTCACCGGGGCGCAGACCGCATCCAGCGCCCGGCTGACTTCCTCCTGTGGAAGATCCAGCGCCTTGGCGATCTCCTCCAGGGTGGGCTCCCGGTCCATGTTGGCGGTCATGGCTTCCTTGCATTGGAGCACCCGGTAGGCCACATCCCGGATGGACCGGGACACCCGGATGGCGCTGTTGTCCCGGAGGTAACGGCGGATCTCCCCGGCGATCATGGGGACGCCGTAGGTGGAGAAACGGACGTTTTTATCCGGGTCGAAATTGGAGATGGCCTTGATCAGGCCGATACATCCAACCTGAAACAGATCGTCGGGGCTTTCGCCCCGCTTGTCGAATCGCTGGATGACGCTGAGCACCAGACGGAGGTTTCCCTCGATGAGTTTCTCCCGGGCGGCGGTATCTCCCTCCTTTGCACGGCGCAGCAGCATATCCATTTCCACTTGGGGCAGCACGGTCAGACGGGCGGTGTTCACACCGCAGATCTCTACTTTTCCCTGCATGGTGTCCTCCTGTTTTTCGTTTGTCAGGAAAAGTATTCCCAGCGGCGTCCATCTGATACAGGGAAAGGTTTTGGCGAATTTTCACAAATTATTTTTGGCGAACCGGGGGTCACGGCGGTTTTTGACAGCATTTTTTCCGAAACCTCCAACAATTTCGCCTCATTTCGGAGGAAAAGACCGGAAGAAAGGCGGTGACGTAACATGCTTGTAACCGAATCGTAACCGGTATTATGCAAACCGGTATGCAAGGTTTTCCACATGGGGGCAGTCAAGTATAAAGGGGAGAAATACCTGTTGAAAACCAATAGTTTTCCACATTCTCCACAGAGTTTCCCACAAGGGTTTTCCACAGGTGGAAAAAATTATGGTATCCAATATTGATTGACATAAAAAGATACGACAGCCTTCGCCGGATTTCCCACTTTTTCGACCGTCATGATTTTTACCACAGGATTCCCTTTGTGCAAAAATTCGGGACTTGACAGGCGGGGAGCCATCCGATGGGCGCATCATCTGCCGCGTTGCGCTGCGCAAAGAGATTCTTTCCGGAATTTCAAAAAAATGACGCCGCTCTGGTGTCCGGCGACAAGGCTGTCGCTGAGGCTGCTTACAAGGTTGCTGTTAAGTCTGTTGACCAGGCTGCCCTGAAGGGTCTTCTGCACAAGAACAATGCTGCCCGCAAGAAGAGCAGCATGACCCTGAAGCTGAACAAGCTGGCCTAATTTCTCTGAAAATATCTCCCTCCCGACTTTCTCGGAGGGAGTTTTTTCATTTTATGCCCCGGATTGCATCCGGGGCATATCTATGTTATAATCAAAAGAAAAGGGGGTGTGTCCATGGCGAAATTATCCGATCCGGTGTCCATACTCAAAGGCGTCGGCCCGGCGAAGGTCAAGCAGTTTGCCCAGTTGAATATTTTTACCCTCCGGGATCTAATCTGCCATTTCCCCAGAGCCTATGAAGACCGCACCAAGCTCGTGACCATTGAGAAGCTGGAGGTGGACACCCCTGCCTGCTTCAAGGCCATGGTGATGAACACCCCCAGAGTCAGCCACATCCGCAAGGGTCTGGATATCACCAAGGTCCAGGTGGCAGATCACACCGCAAGGCTGAACCTTACCTTCTTCAATAACCGATATGTGGTCGATCAGCTCCAGTATGGCAAGGAATACATCTTCTATGGCGCGGTATCCGGGGATTTTATCGGCTACAATATGACCAATCCCGTCTTTGAAGCCCTGACGTCGCCTCCGGTGACCACCCGGCGGGTGCTGCCCATCTATCCGCTGACGGCGGGGCTTTCCAACGCTGCCATGCTCAAAGCGGTGCGGCAGGCGCTGGCCATCTGTGACCCTCCGGCGGAGATTCTGCCGGAAGAAGTGCGGCGGAAATTCGGGATTTTGGGAGCAGACCGGGCCTATTACGCCATCCACGAGCCAAATGACATGGTGGAGGCGGAACTGGCCAAGAAACGGCTGATTTTTGAGGAGTTTTTTGTCTTCTCTGCAGGACTTTCTCTTATGCGCGCCGCCCGGGCGGAGAAAAAAACACTTCCCTTTACCCATTTGGATCTGAAGCCCTTTCTCGCAGCTCTGCCGTTCCGGCTTACCGGGGCGCAGATGCGCGCCATCGAGGAAATGCGGAAAGACTTTGCCGGGGGCAGCCCCATGAACCGGCTGGTGCAGGGCGATGTGGGCAGCGGCAAGACCATGGTGGCGGCAGCGGCGGCCTATCTGGCCGCGAATAACGGAAAGCAAAGCGCTCTGATGGCACCTACGGAAATCCTTGCGGAGCAGCACTATGCTTCCATGAAGAAACTCTTCGGGCCTATGGGCATCCGGGTGGGACTTCTCACCGGCTCCATGACCCCAAAGGAAAAACGGCTGACCCGGGAGGCCATCGCCTCCGGCGAGATCCAGCTGGCGGTGGGAACGCACGCACTGTTGACGGACTCCACCGTATTTAACGATCTGGGACTGGTCATCGCCGATGAGCAGCACCGCTTCGGCGTGGCGCAGAGAAGCCGCCTGTCCGCCAAGGGCGACGCGCCCCATCTGCTGGTGATGTCCGCTACCCCCATTCCCAGAACCCTGGCGCTTCTGATGTACGGCGATCTGGAGGTTTCCATTATTGATGAACTGCCTCCCGGAAGAGAGCCGGTGGATACCTTCTTAGTCGGCGAAAGCTACCGTCCCCGGATCAATGCCTTCATCCGCAAGCAGGTGGCGGAGGGTCACCAATGCTTTGTGGTCTGTCCGGCGGTGGAGGAAAATGAGGATTTAGGCATCAAAGCGGCTACCGTTTGGGCAGATACCCTGCAGCAGACCGTGTTCCCCGACCTGCGCATCGCCCTGCTCCACGGCCAGATGAAGGGCGCGGAGAAGGAGGAGGCTATGGCTTCTTTCGCTCGGGGCGAGGCGGATGTGATGGTGGCGACTACCGTTATCGAGGTCGGCGTGGACGTGCCAAATGCCACACTGATGGTCATTGAGGATGCGGATCGGTTTGGCCTAAGCCAGCTTCACCAGCTTCGTGGTCGGGTGGGCCGCGGCGGGGCGAAAAGCTACTGCATTTTGACTTCTCATAATAAGAATACCGAGACACTCCAGCGGCTGAAGGCCCTGTGCAAGACCACCGACGGCTTTAAGATCGCGGAGGAAGACCTGAAGCTTCGCGGTCCGGGTGACTTTTTCGGTTCCCGGCAGTCGGGTCTGCCCACCTTCCGGGTGGCGAATTTGAGTTACGATCTACAGACCTTAAAAGATGCCCAAGCGGCGTCGGCACAGTGGATCGATGAAGCCGGCACGAAAGATACCCCCGAGGCCATCGCCCTTCGGGAGCGGATCGGAGAGTTGTTTCTCCGGGCCGAGGGTACGATGAATTAACAAAGGAGGAAAACCTATGAAAAAGCTGATTTCTTTGCTACTTTGCCTGTGCCTGATGGGTGCGTTCTTTGTCACCCCGGTATGGGCGGATGAGGATACGGAAACCGAGACCGAGCCCGTGGTGCGGCAGCCGGGACAGTGCGGCGAAGACCTGTACTGGAGCTTTGCCGGCGGCACCCTGACCGTCACCGGCAGCGGCAAAATGGATGATTTTGAAGAGGGCGCTGCTCCTTGGGCGGCCCACAAGAGCGAGATCAAGTCCGTGGTACTGCAAGGTGTCACCTACATCGGCGCAAACGCCTTCCGCAACTACGATGCCCTGACCTCGGTGGACTTTGGCAGCAAGCTCTACGAGGTCGGCCCCAATGCCTTCCGTTCCTGCGACGGCCTGACGTCGATCTCCCTGCCGGCATCCTTTAAGGTCTTCGGTGAGTCTTCCTTCATGAGCTGCCCCAATCTGAAGCAGATCCACTGCGCCGGACGCTTCCCCTCTTTCCGGCAGAACAGCATGTGGGATACCTATGCGACCATCTACTATCCTGCGGAGAAGCCCTGGTCGGCATCTACCATTCAGGAGTTGGAGGATGCCTTTAAGGGTCGGATCGAATTTTTGACCTCGGACGGAAAAGATCCCATCCCCAACGAGCCGGAGGAGACCCAGCCTGTGGAAACCGAGCCTGTCACCGAGCCGGAGCAGACCGAACCTGTCACGGAAGAACCCACCACCCAACCTGCTGACGTGATGGACACACCCACCGAGTCCGTATCTGAAACCCAGGAGGACATCCGCAAGGAGGAAGCTGAGGATGCGGAAGAGGACGAGGAAGAAGAGGAAGACGAACCTTCCTACGGCCTCTGGATCGGTCTGACCATCGTGGCGGCTATTCTGGTTGGCTGCCTGCTGGGCAAGATGCTGATGAAGCCCAAGGGAAAGTACTCCGGCAGACGGTAAACCGTTGTGTTTTTCAACCTTGCGTAAAAGTATTTTAACAACTTCCGGGAATTTCATGTATTTTTGTGAGTTCCCGGAAGTTATTTTTGTGAGTAACGGAAAAATTAAAAAAAAGGTTGTAAGTTCGCAAATTATGATGTAAAATAATATGACCAATAGAATGCAAAATTCTGCGATATACTCGCTTTTGGAGGTAAACATTATGGAAAAACCCATTGTACTGGTAATCATGGACGGCGTTGGCAAGGGTGACGGCGGCAGCGGCGACGCTGTTGTGGTGGCAAAGACCCCCACGCTGGACAATCTGCTGGCAACCTGCCCCCATACTTATCTGAAGGCCCACGGCACCGCTGTCGGTCTGCCCAGCGATGAGGATATGGGCAACTCCGAGGTCGGTCACAACGCCCTCGGCTGCGGTCAGGTCTATTCTCAGGGCGCGAAGCTGGTTGGCGAGTCCATCGAGAACGGCTCCCTGTATGTGTCTGACACTTGGAAGGAACTGGTGGCAAACGCTGAGGGCAAGGCTATGCACTTCCTGGGCCTGCTGTCCGACGGCAACGTCCACTCCAATATCCATCACCTGATCGCACTGCTGCGTCAGGCTCACGCCGAGGGCGTGAAGAAGGCTTACTGCCACATCCTGCTGGACGGCCGTGATGTGCCTGCCACCTCCGCTCTGGAGTATGTGGGCATGCTGGAGGACGTTCTGAAGGAACTGAACACCGAGGGCTGCGACTACGCCATCGCTTCCGGCGGCGGCCGTATGCAGGTCACCATGGACCGTTACGAGGCTAACTGGGGCATGGTGGAGAAGGGCTGGCGCACCCATGTGCAGGGCCAGGGCCGCATCTTCAATTCTGCTGCCGAGGCTATCGAGACCTTCCGTGCCGAGACCGGCTGCATCGACCAGGATCTGCCCGCTTTCGTGGTCGGCAGAAACGGCGAGCCTGTGGCACCCATCGCCAACGGCGACAGCGTGATCCTCTTTAACTTCCGCGGCGACCGGGCTCAGGAAATTTCCCTGGCCTTCGACCGCAAGGATTTTGACAAGTTCGACCGTCCCGGCTACACCGGCGTCAAGTTCGCCGGCATGCTGCAGTACGACGCCGACCTGAACATCCCCGAGAACTACCTGCTGCAGCCCCCTGTCATCAAGAACACTCTGACCGAGGTGATGGTTGCTGCCGGTGTCAATGAGTACGCCGTGTCCGAGACTCAGAAGTATGGCCATGTGACCTATTTCTGGAATGGCAACCGCTCCGGTAAGGTCTGCGAAGAGCTGGAAACCTACGAGGAGATCCCCTCTGACGTCATCCCCTTCGAGCAGGCTCCTGCCATGAAGTCCAAGGAGATCACCGAGAAGATGGTGGATGCCATGGCTTCCAAGAGATATCAGTTCCTGCGCTGCAACTTCCCCAACGGCGACATGGTCGGCCACACCGGCGTGATGGATGCTGTTGTGTACGCCATGGAGTGCGTGGACAATGGCCTGAAGGCCATCGTCGAGGCTGCCGACAAGTACGGCTACACCGTGCTGATCACCGCCGACCACGGCAACGCCGACCAGATGACCGAGACCAAGAAGGGCAAGACTTCTGTCCGCACCGCTCACTCCCTGAACCCCGTTCCTTTCATCATTTATGACAAGGATAACGACTGGAACATCCTTGAGGGCAACTATGGCCTTGCCAACGTGGCTCCCACCGTGGTCAAGATGATGGGTCTGACCGCTCCCGAGTGCTGGGAAAAGAGCATGGTGTAATTCACCAACTAAATTAACTGATTTTTGGAGGTACTGATATGGTTCGTCACGAAAATGAAAACGGCAGCGTTAACGTCAGCACCAGCGTCTATACCGATATCGTCGGCGAGGCAGTGACCAGCTGCTTCGGCGTCAAGGGCATGGCCGCCCGGAGCATGAAGGACGGCGTGTATCACCTGCTGCGCAAGGAATCCATGGCAAAGGGTGTTCTGGTGCAGTTCCACGAGGACAATACCATTTCCATCGATCTGCACATCATGGTGGACAACGGCGTAAACCTGAACGCAGTGGGTGCCTCGATCATTTCTGAGGTGCGCTATGTCGTCACCAAGCACACCGGCACCGAAGTGCGGGCTGTGAATGTTTACGTTGATTCCATTGTGATGTAAAGATATTTGGAGGTGCAAATAATTTGAGGCAGACCATCAACGGGGCCGATTTTCGCCGGATGGCGATCAGCGCGGCCGCCTCTATCGAGATCCACAAGCAGCAGCTCAATGAGCTGAATGTGTTCCCCGTGCCGGACGGCGATACCGGCACCAATATGTCCATGACCATCAACGCCGCCGCAGCCGACCTGCGCAAGGTGGAGGATCCCTCCCTGAGCAAGGCTGCTGCCACCGCCGCTTCCGCCATGCTGCGTGGCGCCCGCGGTAACTCCGGCGTTATCCTGTCCCTGCTGATGCGGGGCATTTCCAAGAAGCTCAAGGGCGCGGAAGTTTGCGACGGCGTTCTGTGGGCAGAAGCTCTGCAGGAGGGCGTTGACGCAGCCTACAAGGCCGTCATGAAGCCCGCCGAGGGCACCATTCTGACCGTTGCCCGTCTGGCAGCCGCCAAGGCCCGCAGCGCCGCCAAGGAGAACAACTACATTGAGTTCGTTCACGAGGCTGCTCTGGAGGAGGCCAAGGTCGCTCTGGCCGGTACCACCGACATGAACCCCGTTCTGAAGAAGGCTGGCGTCGTGGACGCCGGCGGCAAGGGCTGGGTTTTCGCTCTGGAGGCTATGCTTTCCTCCCTGCAGGGCAACGATGTGGTGGTTCCCGAAGGTATGGCAGACAGCGATGTGAAGGATGCCGCTGATTTTTCTGACTTCGACACCGACGACATCACCTTCACCTACTGCACCGAGTTCATTATCAACCGGGAGAACGATCTGGACCCCGAGAAGCTCAGAGATTTCCTCTCCGGTCTGGGCGACAGCCTGGTTCTGGTGGAGGACGAGGAGATTATCAAGGTCCACGTCCATACCAACGATCCCGGCAAGGCCTTGCACGAGGCTATGGACTACGGCTCCTTCGTCACCGTGAAGATCGAGAACATGCGCCTGCAGCACACCGAAAAGGTGATGACCGAGGCTGAGAAGGCTCCCAAGATCGCCGAGCCCGAGAAGGCTCTGGGCGTGGTTTCCGTCTGCGCCGGCGCAGGTCTGGCAGATGTGTTCCAGAATCTGGGCGTTGACGGCATCATCTCCGGCGGCCAGACCATGAACCCCAGCACCCAGGACATTCTGGAGGCTGTGAACAAGGTTCCCGCCGAGACCGTCTTTGTGCTGCCCAACAACAAGAACATCATCATGGCTGCCCAGCAGGTGGATGCGCTGACCCCCAAGCGCGTCATCGTCATCCCCAGCAAGACCGTTCCTCAGGGCGTCACCGCCATGTTGAGCTTCAATCCCGAGGGCAGTGTGGAGGAGAATGTGGAGGCTCTGACCGAGGCTCTGGGTACTGTGGACACCATGCAGATCACCTACGCCGCCCGGAACTCCGACTTTGACGGCTACGACATCCATGAGGGCGACTATCTGGCTATCTACGGCAGCGCCCTGTTCGGCACCAGCAAGGATATCAAGGTCCTGCTGCGCTCTCTGGCTGAGAAGGTTCGGGACGAGGGCAAGGAGTACGTCACCATCTACTACGGCGAGGACATCAAGGAAAAGCATGCCCAGAAGGCTGCTGACATCTTCGCCGAGATCTGCCCCGATGCAGATGTGAATCTGCTGAACGGCGGCCAGCCCGTGTACTACTACCTGATCTCCGCTGAATAAGCTTTTAACGGCCCACGGCTTAAAAATGAAGCCGTGGGCCGAAAAATCCCATCATTTTATGAAAAAATCCCTTGACAAAGGCGAATTACCGTGGTAAAATACCCGAGTAATAAAGAAGGCTGAACATCCGCCTCACCGTAAGCTTAAGCGAAACGGTTCATATTCCGCTTTCCTGCAAGGGAAAAGCTGCGAATTGTGCGGATGCTTTGGCATCCGCTTTTTTGTTGTTATTTTGGAGGTGCTTACCATCGCAAAGTTAGATCATCAGCTCAATGAGGAGATCCGGGATAAGGAGATTCGACTGATCGGTGCCGACGGTGCTCAGCTGGGTATCGTTTCCGCTGCCGAAGCCAATGCTATGGCTGAGGAGCAGGGCATGGATCTGGTGAAGATCTCTCCCAACGCTGTACCCCCTGTCTGCAAGATCATGGACTATTCCAAATTCTGCTACGATCAGAAGAAGCGGGAGAAGGATGCCAAGAAGAATCAGCGGGTCGTGGAGATCAAGGAGATCCGGATGAGTCCCAGCATCGATACCAACGACTTCAATACCAAGGTCAAGGCTGCTCAGAAGTTCCTCTCTGACGGCAACCGGGTCAAGGTCAGCGTCCGTTTCCGCGGCCGTGAGATGGCTCATACCAACTTAGGTGAGAAGCTGCTGCTGGATTTCGCCGCAAGCTGCGCTGAGATCGCTACCATGGAGAAGAATCCCAAGCTGGAAGGCCGCTTCATGGCGATGTTCCTGACCCCCAAGAACAGCAAGTAAAAAGAAAGAAATTACACTAGATTACGGAAGGAGAACCTACTATGCCCAAGCTGAAGTCCCATAGCGGTGCAAAGAAGAGATTCAACCTGACCAAGACCGGTAAGGTTAAGAGAGCCCACGCTTACAAGCGCCACATCCTGACCAAGAAGACCACCAAGCGTACCCGCCATCTGCGTGCTACCGCTTACGCTGACCAGACCAATGTCAGCGCCATCAAGGAAATGATTCCCTACAAGTAAGGCAGAAGGAGGATACTGAAAAATGGCAAGAGTTAAAGGCGCAATGATGACGCGCAAGAGAAGAAATGCTACCCTGAAGCTGGC
>JAGKTU010000095.1 GCA_021153265.1 Clostridia bacterium | reverse complement strand
GCCCACCCGACCCTCCGGAAACCAGAACAAGCCCACCGAGCCTCCCGCAACCGAACCCCCTGCCACCGAGCCGAAAGACGAACCGGGCAGCGGAGAAAACATGGGCGACTGGGCATAATATGCATCAAATAAGGGCGGTGGCTCAGTGCCACCGCCCTAAAAATATGGATTTATGCATATTCTTTCAGCGTATATGTCTTTGACACGCTATTCAGATTATCAACCGTATCGATAAAGTTGAACTCGATTTCGCAAACTACATTCCCCAAATCCCAGTGATATGTGTGATATATGTGGTGTTTATCGTCGTAGCTGGTATAAGAGCCCTCTGTCATGGTGTATTCGCCGTATATTTCCGTTGCCTCTGTCAGCCATGCTTCTGTCAGTGCCTTGAAAGTGCTGGCGCTGGAGTAATCGCTCCGGAATATATGCAGATAGGTCTGAGCCAGCCGCTGATCCGCATCGAACCGGAAGTACGCCCAACTGCTGCCATAGTTCGGAACATCGGCATCCACATCGTGGGTGGTAGCAGAGTAGGGGAAGTTACTGTATGACTGTGCTTCCAACGGACCAACTAAAAGATAATTGCGGTCCACTTCCTCATAAGTCATACCAAGGAACACATTTTGCATCGCCATGGTCTGCTGTCCATCCCGGATAAACGCATATTTTTCCGTATCTGCCGGAAACCCCACATTTTTATCCGAATTGGTGTAATATAGTCCTTCAAAGTACAAAGTCTGCCCGAAGGGTGCAATGGTGAAGGATTCGATTCGCCCATCCGCCATCAGCGAGAGCAGGGTGAAACCGGAGCGCTCTTTGATCTGAAAGGTTTCCTCGTTCCAGACTTCCTTGACGAAGTCGTATACTGTCCACTTGGCTGTGTAAACATCGTCCGCTTCCTCGAAGACCAGCGTAGCTTCATAATCCTCGGTTTTTACCGTCCAGGACCCTAACAGATCGTCTAAGGTGAATTCCGTGACGATTTCTTTTTTCTCGTCGTCGTCCTTCTTGGAACGGCGGCGTTTTTTGGTGGGGGTTTCTTCCTCACAGGCGGTAAACAGGCTCAGCAAAATGCTGATCACCAATACAAGACACCAAAATTTTCTCCCTTTGCCCATAAAAAACCTCCTAAAACCAGCTAAATTACTGGACGAAAGTCCAATTTTCGTGTATGCTACTATTGTAGCTTAAGGGCAGAGGAATGTCAATCTCTCCACAACTGTGTCTCCATCCCAAAGTGACACTCTGTTTGCCAAAACAAAAAACTTCGAAAATATCTAGGATGTGGAAGGTAATCCATAGGAAAGAAGGTATCTTTCATGAAAAAACTCCTATATTTGATTCTGTGCGCCACACTGCTTTGCGGCTGCGCTGACCAAGTTCCGGCACTCACCACGGAGCCGGGATTTATATCCCAGCAGAGCGGTGAAATCGCCTACAACTCCCGTTTTGACGGCCAGACCCGGATCGAACTGTCGGACAGTGGCATCCGGGTAAGCGGCGAAGCCGAAGATGCAGTTACCCTTTCCCATGACATCATCTACTACGAGGATCGGGATACCTACGAAAGCGGTCGCCCCTATGGCGAAGGCGGCAACCGGGATAAGCATACCGCTGCGGAAGCCGCTGCCCACACCGTGGTGAACATCACCGAGCCGGGCGCCTATCTCGTCACCGGCAAACTCTCTGCCGGTCAGATCCGCATCGATCTGGGCGACGATGCCTGCGACGACCCCAATGCGGTGGTGGAACTGATTCTGGAGGATGCGGATATCACCTGCACCGTTGCCC
Organism: Clostridia bacterium; assembly: GCA_021153265.1. Taxonomy (GTDB): domain Bacteria; phylum Bacillota; class Clostridia; order Oscillospirales; family Oscillospiraceae; genus Faecousia. The sequence goes on along the minus strand of JAGKTU010000095.1, from coordinate 6,440 downwards.
CTGCGATCCTGTTCCTGAATGTCTACGAGTGCGACGGCGACTCGTCGAAAGATACCGCCAAACCGGATGTGGATACTGCATCCGCCGGTGCGAATCTGATCCTCCGGGGCGAAAATACCGTCTCCGGCAGCTATGTGGCCAAGATCTACAAGGATAAAAAGAAGGAAAAGAAGCTGTGGAAGCAGGATGCCGCCATTTATTCCTATATGTCCATGAATGTCTTCGGGCCGGGCAAGCTGACGGTTTTTGCTGAAAACGAAGGTCTGGATACCGAACTGCACCTGACCGTCTGCGGCGGCGACATCGCCATCTATGCTCAGAACGACGGAATCAACACCAACGAAGACGGCGTTTCCGTCACCACCATCTTAGATGGCAACCTGCACATTCTGGCAGGACTGGGTGAAGAGGGCGACGGCATCGATTCCAACGGCTTCCTCGTCATCCGGGGCGGCACGGTGGTCTGCGCTGCCAACCCAGCTTCCGATGCCGGAGTGGACTCCGATATGGGAACCTTTATCCATGGCGGTACGGTCATTGCCTTTGGCGTGGCGGAGAACCCCATAGATCCCAATTCTGCACAAATTGCCCTGAATTTCCGATTCCCCCAACCAACCGCAGACACCATCAAAATCGTGGATGAGAACGGCGCATCTGTTTTTGTCTTCGATCTTGCGGCGGATGAACATTTCAGCCAACACCCCCGGCGCTACACCGAAGCGGTGATCTCCTGTCCCGATTTCCGGGCAGATCAGACCTATCTGCCGGCATCCTAAAAAAGAACGACCCTGACTTTTGTCAGGGTCGTTTTCGTTACATTTCCTCGATCACATACACATTGGAGCCAAAGTCCGTCTGTGTCCGCTGGTTGGTATCGTAGCCTGTGCCGCGGAACAGGGGCTTGAGCAGAATGCCACCTGCCAATGCTGCACCGGAGGCCACCAGATCTTCGTTTCCGTCGGGCATCTGATAGTGGTTGTCAATCTTGCCCAGCAGGAAGCCGTGGGGATTGACCTCCACCGGGGCTACATGCTTTAAGAGGCTACCGAACTGTCCCACCCGGAGGGACTGGGGCAGGGACATGACGTGATACAGCTGATCCTTCTTAAGTCCCGGCACCCGGAGCTGCTCATAGGGAGGCGCGGCGTGGACGATGGTGTGGAACACGCCGGCGATGGTTGTTTTGCCCCGGCTGACCTGCCAACCGGTTTTGGTGCGGGTGAAGTCGCCGTACTGGAAGACCTCCCGATATTTCTTGTAGAAGGTGGTCTGCGCCTTGATTTCCTTGATCTCCACCGGCAGCAGATGTTTCAGATCCAGTTCATAGCCCAGCTGACCGAAGAAGGATACATTGCCCCGGGTGGACAGGGGCGTGGAGCGGAGGGTCTGGGCGTGGGGCGCGGCGGAGACATGAGCGCCGAAACTGGACTGGGGATAGAGGTAGGAAAGGTTACCCTGAATGGTCAAACGCTGGATGGGGTCGGTATCATCGCTGCACCAGATCTGGGGGCTGTAGCACAGCATGCCGAGATCAAACCGGTTGCCGCCGGAGGAGCAACCCTCCAGCAGGATGCCGGGACGGGGTCTGAAGATCCGATCCAGCACATCGTACACGCCCAGCACAAATTCGTGGGCAGCCGCACCAAGGGCGATGGAATTGCGGTTCATATCCCACTTGACGTAGGAGATGGCGCCACTGTCCAGAACATTACCCACCTGCTCGACGATGTAGTCACGGACTTCCTTCTTCCGCAGGTCGAGAAGCAGCTGATGCCGGCCCAAAAGGACGGGGAATTCGTCGGTCAGCGCCCAGTCCGGGTGTGCCCGGTAGAGGTCGGAGTCGGGATTGACAGACTCCGGCTCGAACCACAGACCAAACTGTAGTCCCTTGGCCTGAATCTTTTTGGCAAGGCCGGAAATGCCGTCGGGGAGCTTCTTGTAGTTGATGTTGTAGTCGCCAAGACCGGCAAAATCGTCATTTCGCTTGCCGAACCAGCCGTCATCCAGCACAAACAGCTCACAGCCCAAATCCTTGGCCCGGTCGGCCAAATCCAGCAGCCGCCGCTGGGTGAAGTTGAACATGCAGCCTTCCCAGCTGTTGTACAGCACGGGACGGGGGCGGCCCCGCCAGTACGGGGGGATGATGTGGTCATTGACGAAGGTGTGCATTTGCCGGGACAGACCGCCGAAGCCCCTGTCAGAACAGCACAGCACCGCCTCAGGGGTCTCAAATTTCTCTCCGGGCTGTAATTCCCTGTGGAGGTTGCTGGGATTGATGCCCTGCATCACCCGGGTCAGACCTTGGATGCAGTTCTGCGCAGCGCTGTAATGGTTGCCGGAGTAGACGAGGTTAAAGCCGTAGACGTGGCCGTAGTTTTCCGTGGCATCGGGCTCGCTGAGCAGGAAACCGGGGTTATTGCGGCTGGAGGATGCGCCGGTGACGCTTTCGTTCACCACCCGACCGTAGCCCACGTTGGCCACGGTTTTGTTCATTTCCGCGCTCCAGCCGCCGCCAAAGCTGGTCATTTCAAAGTTTCCGGGGATGTCCATGCAGAAACTCATGATTTTGTGGATGGTTCTGCTCTCGTCGCCGATATTCTCCAGAACCACCCGACGGGTCAGGGCGGTGGGGAAGAGACTGTAATACAGCTTCAGACGCAGACCCGGCTGCTCCAATGTCAAAATCAAAGTTTCGCAGTCGCCGTGGGCTTGGGGCAGGGTGGATGCCATGGACGCAGCGCCCTCCACCACCTCATAGCTGACGTAGCGGAAGTCGGTGGGCCGTCCGTCCATCTCCAGAGGCGTTTCTCGGTAGTCGCCACGGCCGCTGCCACTCCACTCCAGCGCAATATCGCTCAGGGAACTGCCGCTGTCGCTGTCCTCCAGCAACACATTGGAGCCCCAGCCCAGACCGGGACGGCAGGCGAGGGCTTCGGCATCCTCCATGCGCACGCTTTCGCCAAAATGTACGTGGCGGACGATTCCCCGGTGGTCTGCCCGGAGCATATAGGAAAGATTGTCATTTTTCAGAAGAAACAGGTTGTTTTCACAAAGAATCATCGTAAATCACCTCTTAAATACCATTGTATCCGGGGGAATTGAGCCTGTCAATGAGATTTTTGGTGACGAACGGGCAAAACTGTGTTATACTATATCCATAAAGACCCAAAGATAAGGAGAATGCATATGGACAATCGGACGCAGGCTTTGATTCATTTTCTGGACGCTTCCCACAGTGTCTATCACGCCGCAGAATATCTCGCCGACACTTTGGAAAAAGCCGGCTACACCCGGCTTTCCGAGGGCGCAGCATGGGAACTGATGCCCGGCGGCAAATATTATCTGGTTCGCGGCGGCACTGCCGTTATCGCGTTCCGCATCCCGGAGGGCAGCCCCAAGGGCTTCCTGATGAGCGCCAGCCATTCGGATCGCCCCTGCTTCAAGGTTAAGGAGAATTTTGAATCCGCAGGTGCTTATACCAAGGTGCTGGTGGAGCGCTACGGCGGTATGCTCATCGCCCCGTGGCTGGACCGTCCCCTGTCCATCGCCGGACGGGTGATGGTGGAGACGGAAGAGGGCGTAGAAAGCCGCCTTGTGGACATCGACCGGGATCTGCTGCTGATCCCCAACCTCGCCATCCACATGAACCGCTCCGCCAATGACAATCAAAAGTGGAATCCTGCCGTGGACACCCTGCCGATCTTAGGCGGCAAGGATGCCAAGGGCAAGCTGCTGCCCCTGCTGGAACAGGAAGCCGGCGGCAAGATTCTGGGCCACGACCTGTACCTGTATATCCGGCAGAAGGCTTCTGTTTGGGGTATCGATGAGGAGTATCTGTCCTCCGCTGCGCTGGACGATCTGGAGTGCGCCTGGAGCTGCACTCAGGGCTTCCTGAACGCCGGGGACAGCGAAAATATCCCCGTGCTGTGCGTGTTTGACTGCGAGGAGGTGGGCTCTTCCTCCGTGCAGGGTGCGGCATCCGACCTGCTGGAGGGTGTGCTGACCCGGATTTGCGGCGTGCTGAAGCTGGATATCTACCAGATGCTGGCCAATTCCTTCATGGTCTCCGCGGACAACGGCCATGCCCTGCATCCGAACCACCCGGAGATGTCCGATGCCGCCAACGCACCTCTGCCCGGTGGCGGCGTGGTGCTGAAATTCAATGCCAGCCAGCGCTACTGCACCGACGGCGTGGCCGCGGCCATCTTCCGCAAGGTCTGCGCCAAGGCGGACGTGCAGACCCAGACCTACTGCAACCGGGCGGATATTCCAGGCGGCTCTACCCTGGGCAACATTTCCCTGCACCATGTTTCCGTTCCCACGGCGGACATCGGCCTTGCCCAGCTTGCCATGCACAGCTGCTATGAGACCGGCGCTGTCAGCGATGCCATCGCACTGGAAACGGCCATGGCTGCCTTCTATGGTTCTACCCTGACAGCCACCGATACCGGATACACGCTGAAGTAACAGACAAAAACGTCCGGCTGCTGCAATGGGAAAATCCCGTGGAGGATTTGCTAAAAAACAGAACTGCCAAAAGGCAGTTCTGTTTTTGATATTGGCATGAAAATACAATACGGCTCCGGAATTTCTTCCGGAGCCGTTTTCACGTATCAATCTTCCAACCGACGGATCTCAGCGCCCAGAGCGGTGAGCTTGCCGATGAGGTTCTCGTAGCCGCGCTCCACATAGTGGATGTCCTCCACATAGGTGGTTCCTTGAGCGGACAGACCTGCAATGACCAGAGCAGCGCCTGCCCGAAGGTCATGGGCGCAGACGGTTGCACCGTAGAGATTCTCCACACCAACCACGGTGGCGGTCTTGCCGCTGACCTGGATGTTGGCGCCCATGCTCTCCAACTCTGTGCAGTAGCCGAAGAAACGGGTCTCATACACGCTCTCTGTCAACCGGCTCACGCCGCTGGCCAGAGCCATGCACACGCAGATCTGCGCCTGCATATCCGTGGGGAAACCGGGGTAGGGACGGGTCTTAACGGTGGTGCGGCGCAGCCGTCCGGACTGCATGATCCGGATGGAGTCATCGTAATTGATGACCTTTGCGCCCATTTCCTCCAGCTTGGAGGTGATGCACTCCATGTGCTTGGGGATCACATTCTGAACCAGAACATTGCCGCCGGCAGCGGCGACAGCCGCCAGATAAGTACCGGCCTCGATCTGGTCGGGGATGATGGCATAAGTGCCGCCCTTCAGGCTCTCCACACCGCGGATCTTGATGGTATCCGTACCTGCACCGTAGACTCTTGCGCCCATGGTGTTCAGGAAGTTGGCAAGGTCGACGATGTGGGGCTCTTTTGCGGCGTTTTCGATGATGGTCTGACCGGGCAGCAGAACGCCTGCGATCATGATGTTCACCGTAGCACCCACGGAAGCCATATCCAGACTGATCCGGTTGCCCTGCAGGCCGTCGGGGCCGGGGCGCAGATCCACATATTCGTCAGTTTCCTCTACATCGGCACCCAGAGCCATGAAGCCCTTGATGTGCTGGTCGATGGGGCGGGCGGCGAAGTTGCAGCCGCCGGGCAGCGCCACATGGGCTTTGCCGAAACGACCCAGCAGAACACCCATCAGATAGTAGCTGGCGCGCATCTTTCTGACCAGAGCGGGATCGGGTTCGGTGCAGCCGAGTCCGGTGCTGTCGATCTCTACCACGCCGGGTTCGGGCTTTTCAATTTTCGCGCCCATACCGGCCAAAATGTTCAGCAGATGCCGTACATCGGAGATATCGGGCACATTTTCAATGCGGCATTTGCCGTCTACGAGAAGGGCGGCAGGCAGAATCGCCACGGCGGCGTTTTTTGCGCCGCTGATGGTGACGGTGCCGTTTAGGGGGTTGCCGCCAATAATTTCATATCGAGCCAAGGACAATCCTCTCCTTGTTGAAGTATCACAGTTGCACACAGGCAAGTTTAGTATAGCACAGGAATAGAATTATGTAAAGTCCAAATTCCCCGAGTTCAGGTGCGGATTATCGTCTGAGACCCTTGGGATAGTGGTTTTTCAGCACGCGTCCGTCGCCTTTGCCCCAGCCGATGCTGTAGCCGTCGGCTTTTACCAGACACCAGCCTTTTACGTCGGAGGGAACCACGTCGCCGTGGATGTAGGCGCGCATTTCGTCGCTGTCCGAGGGGTAAGACTGCTCGTTTTTGCAGCTTCCCAGCCACAGGGCCAGGGCGTGAGCCGGCTCAAACCGTCCCTTTTTTACTTCGCCCAGCTCCAAGCCGGGGCGCAGCACTTTCAATTTCTGAATATCGGGCATCCCCTCCGGCGCCCAAAAGAGGGTCTGACCGAAGGTCACAGGCCGCCCCGGAGGCAGGCGGATCCCCAAATCCTTGGCAAAGTCCAGCCATTCCTTGGGCAGCTTCATCGGGGTGGGGGAGGGGTAAGAATCGGATTCACCATCGATTTTGGTCAATACTGCGG
>JAGKTU010000141.1 GCA_021153265.1 Clostridia bacterium | reverse complement strand
GAAAACCGCACTGGCCCTATTACTGGTACTCACCACACTGCTTTGTTCCTGTGGTTATACCGAGGCCGATTTGAACATCGCCCGCAGGGAAGGCTACAATTCCGGCTATGAGTATGGCCGCGAATTCGGCTATCGAGAAGGCTACGACGACGGATATTTCAAAGGGTACTTTTCCCTCAAGCCGGTAACCATGCCCGAGAGTGGAGAGGTACTCTCCGGCAAAGAAACCAAATGGCGTTCCGAACTTACCATTCATGCCAGCTACGGCTCGTCCCATGTGGTCTCTGTAAAGACCGTGGATGGAAACGAATGTGTGACCTTTTTTGTCCGTGCGGGCGAAAGTGTCACAATGGGTGTTCCCTCACAAAAGCTTTGCGTCTATTTTGCCAGCGGTGAAAAATGGTATGGCTACGGAAAGGGTCGGATGTTCGGTGACGACACCGTCTATTCCAAAGATGACGACCCACTGGATTTCTCACAATATACTTGGGAATATACCCTGAGCCCCGTATATAACGGTAACTTCAACGAGACCCCTTCCGATGAAGATGAATTCTTCTAACTTACATAAAAAGCCCTCCCGGAGCGGCAACTCCGAGAGGGCAAGCAGAACGCCACCCACGCATCACCATAGGGGCAGTCTACCCTTTTAGGGTATCACATCACCCGCCAAAAAGCAAGGAGGAAACGATGCCAAAGAAACAAACGAATGTGATCCCGTTCCAGATCCTGCGGGTAGCACTGTACATCCGTGTCTCCACCGAAGAACAGGCGCTCCACGGAATCAGTCTCATCGCCCAGGAGGATGCCCTCTGCCGCTACGCAAGAGAGCACGGCTACAAGGTGGTGGACATCTACCGGGACGAAGGCAACAGTGCCCGCAAGCCGGTCATGAAACGGCCGGTCATGCTTCAGCTGCTGGAGGATGTAAAAGCCGGAAAAATTGACCGGATTCTGTTCACCAAACTGGACCGATGGTTCCGCAATGTCCGGGAATACCACAATGTCCAGGAGATCCTGGAAGCCCATAACGTCACCTGGCAGGCCACGCTGGAGGACTACGACACCCTGAGCGCCAATGGACGGCTGCGTGTCAACATCATGCTCTCCGTCAACGAAAGCGAATCAGACCGTGACAGTGAACGTATCAAGTTCGTATTTGAAGGGAAGCGGCAGCGCAGAGAGTGGTGCTTCACCGGCGGCCCGGGTCAATGGCCCTATGGCTATATGCCACAGGAAGACGAGGACGGCATAAAGCGGTGCGTCAAGAACCCGGAAACCGCCCCCATTGTCCAGGACTTCTGGGACTATGTGGTGAAATACAACAGCGTCCGCAAAGCCGGTATGTACTGCTGTGAAAAATACGGCATCACCCGCAACTACCGATCCTGGATGGTTACCGCAAAGAACGAGCTATATACAGGCACCTTCCGTGACGTCGAGGATTATTGTCCGGCCTATGTCAGTCGGGCTGACTGGGAGCGGATCATCCTTGGACATCAGATCATCAAGAAGACCCAAAGCCCCGACCGGGTATACTTATTCACCGGACTGATCCGCTGCCCAGACTGCGGCAATACCATGAAGGCCACCTTCAAAACCTACCCCAATGATCGCTCTCTGGAATATAACGGATACCGGTGCAACAACGCAAAGCTACACACTTGCACTTTCCGGCATCAGCTCTCGGAGCGAAAAATCGAAAAGTACCTTTTGGAAAATATCGTTGGCGAAATTGAAAGCTATATTACAGAGGCAGAGATCCACCAAAAAGAAAAACGGCCCAAACCGAAGGTTCAGGATATCATGGTCCTGAACGAACAGCTGCGCCGTTTGAATGTAATCTATATCGCAGGAAACATCGGCGATGAAGACTATGCAGCAGAAACCAAACGCATCAAATCAGCCATAGAGAAGGCCAAGCAAGAAACCGCAGAGTCCCGTCCTGTCAATGTAGAAGGCCTGAAGCGCTTCCTCGCCAGTGACTTTCTATCCGTCTACGGCACTCTGACCAAAGAAGACCAACGCCGTCTATGGCGCTCGATAATAGAAGAGATCTACATAGAAAACACCACCATAACCGGGATAAAACCCCGGCTATAATACCACCCCACCGGTGGTCTAAATTGCAGACTCTGTAGAGTCTTTGCCGTTAGGCCTCCATTTTTCACTGTACAGACCATCTGCGCTTCGGAAATCTTTGATACCGGATTCCGTGCTTACTCCTGCACCTGTAAACGCAACGATTCGGTTGCTTTCTTCGATCCACTTTTTTAAGGTCTCGATATTTCCCATTCTGCTCGCCTCCTGTGTATTATGTTACAACGAAATCGGAAAACAGGCAAGACAAAATAGCGATATCCCCTCCCCGGACTTATCCAGGGAGGGGATCGCTATTACTCCTTCAGCTCCGGCAAACCTGCCACGCTGGTGAGCAGGGACAGGACGCCTGCCAGGGCGGCGGCGCTGGCTACCATGGTCCAGTTCACCTCGCCCATCACGGCGGCGGTGCCGATGGTGGCTGCCGCGGTCTGGGCCACGGTC
>JAGKTU010000094.1 GCA_021153265.1 Clostridia bacterium | reverse complement strand
GTCGTCCCAGCCGTGCTCGTCGTCGCCGATCAGCAGACGCTTGGGGTCGGTGGACAGGGTGGTCTTGCCGGTGCCGGACAGGCCGAAGAACAGAGCGGTGTTGCGGCCTTCCATGTCGGTGTTGGCGGAGCAGTGCATGGAAGCGATGCCCTTCAGGGGCAGGTAGTAGTTCATCATGGAGAACATACCCTTCTTCATCTCGCCGCCGTACCAGGTGTTCAGGATGACCTGCTCACGGGAAGTGATGTTGAAGGCAACACAGGTGGAGGAGTTCAGACCCAGCTCCTTGAAGTTCTCGACGGAAGCCTTGGAAGCGTTGTAGACCACGAAGTCGGGCTCGAAGTTCTTCAGCTCCTCCTCGGAGGGAACGATGAACATGTTCTTGACGAAGTGAGCCTGCCATGCCACTTCCATGACGAAACGGACACACATACGGGTGTCAGCATTGGCGCCGCAGAAAGCGTCGATGACGTACAGCTTCTTGGGGCCGGACAGCTGCTTCATAGCCAGGTCCTTAACGTTAGCCCAGACCTCTTCGCTCATGGGGTGGTTGTCGTTCTTGAACTCGGGGGAAGTCCACCAAACGGTGTTCTTGGAGTTCTCGTCCATGACAATGTACTTGTCGGAGGGGCTGCGGCCGGTGTAGACGCCGGTCATAACGTTGATGGTGTCCAGCTCGGTCAGCCGACCCTTCTCGTAGCCTTCCAGAGCGGGATCCAGCTCAGCCTTGGCCAGCTCTTCGTAGGAGGGGTTGTGGATGATCTCGGTGGTGCCGGTAATGCCGTACTTGCTCAGATCGATCATGATGATAACCTCTTTCATTTTAATATAAAAGTGATACCTTCGGAAAAGATTTCATTTTCCTTTTTGGTACCCCATATTTTGCAATTTTATCATACACGAAAAAAGGCAAAAAATCAATTTAGTATTTTGTACAAACCGCCTGCTTTCCCCCGGTTAAAAACGATATAATTATACCGAAAAACGGAAAAAATCTATTTACATCTATGGTGTTTTGTGGTAAACTGTATTTGGTGAAGATTGGGTCTTCTTGAGAAAAGCCCGTCTTTTATCGTATTTTTACGGCGGTTCGGGTCTTTCCTGCCGCCGGAAACATATTGAAGCGGCCTATGCCGTTCACCCAAAATCCATCTACGGAGGTTATACACAAATGGCACAAAAAGTTCAGTTTGTGGAGACTGTTCTGCGTGACGCCAACCAGTCTCTCATCGCAACCCGCCTGCCCTTCGAGAAGTTCGAGCCCATGCTCTCTACCATCGACAAGGCCGGTTACTACGCAATCGAGTGCTGGGGCGGCGCTACCTTTGACGTCTGCCTGCGCTACCTGAACGAAGATCCCTGGGAGCGTCTGCGTAAGATCCGCGCTGCTGCCCCCAACACCAAGCTGCAGATGCTGCTGCGCGGTCAGAACGTTCTGGGCTACTCCCACTACCCCGATGACTTCGTCAAGCTCTTCGTCAAGAAGGCTGTCGAGAACGGTATGGACATCATCCGTATCTTCGACGCTCTGAACGACGTCAACAACCTGAAGGTCGCAATGGAAGCCACCGTCAACGCCGGCGCCATCGCTTCCGGCACCATCTCCTACACCACCTCTCCTGTCCACACCCACGCCAAGTACGTGCAGATGGTCAAGGAGCTGAAGGAAATGGGCGCTTCCACCATCTGCATTAAGGATATGGCCGGCATCATGGGCCCCCAGGAGGCTTACGATCTGGTTTCCGCCATTAAGGACGCCGTTCCCGGCATGCCCATCGACCTGCACACCCACTCCACCACCGGTCTTGCTTTCATGACCTACCTGAAGGCTGTCGAGGCTGGCGTAGACATCATCGACACCGCTATCTCCCCCTTCTCCGGCGGTACTTCCCAGCCCGCTACCGAGACTCTGGCTTACGCTCTGCGTCAGCTGGGCTACCAGGTGGATCTGGACGACAGCTGCACCAAGAAGATGGCCGACTACTTCAAGACCGTTCGTGACCAGTTTGTTGCCGACGGCACTCTGATGCCCAAGTCCATGGCCACCGACACCCAGTGCCTGACCTATCAGATCCCCGGCGGCATGCTGTCCAATCTGCTGAGCCAGCTGAAGCAGATGAACGCTCTGGACAAGTTCGACGAGGCTCTGATCGAGACTCCCAAGGTCCGTAAGGATCTGGGCTATCCTCCCCTGGTCACCCCCACCAGCCAGATGGTCGGCGTTCAGGCCGTTACCAACGTGCTGCAGGGCGAGCGCTACAAGAAGGTCTCCAAGGAAGTTAAGGCTTACTGCCGCGGCGAGTACGGCCGTACCCCCGCTCCCATCGATCCCGAGGTCCAGAAGCTGATCCTGGGCGACGAGCAGCCCATCACCGGCCGCTACGCCGACACCCTGGCCCCCATCGTGGAGCCCACCCGTGAGAAACTGGGCGATCTGGCCAAGTCCGATGAGGATGTGCTGAGCTACATCGCCTTCCCCAACCTGGCTGAGAAGTTCCTGGAGGAGCGCAAGGCCAAGGAGGAGAATGTGGCTACCTACTCCATCGTGGAGTGCTAAGGAGGAAGGGCTATGACTTTTCTCGCTGCCGCTCCTCATCTTGAAAACATCAGCTTTGCCAACGCAGGCATCGTCGCTTTGCTCGGCTACGCCGTGGTTTTCTTCGGTCTGATCCTGCTGATGGTGGTCATCACCATCATGGGCAAGATCTTCTCCGCAAAGAAGGCTGTTCCCGCTGCCAAGACCGCTGCGCCTGCCGCTGCTGCTCCTGCCGCTGAGATTCCTGCATCCCAGATGCCCAAGGATCTGGCTCCCGGCACCGCCGGTCAGCTGAAGCTGTATGACACGCCCCCCAAGACCGCTGCCATGATCATGGCAATCGTAGCCGATCAGATGGGCAAGCCCCTGAATGAGCTGCGCTTCATTTCCATCAAGGAGGTCAAGTAATATGAAATATAAAGTGACCCTGAACGGCCGCACCTACGAGGTGGAGGTCGAGGCAGGCAAGGCTATGCTCCTCAACGAGTACGAGGCCATCGCACCCTCCGCAGCTCCCGTGGCTGCTCCCGTAGCCGCTGCCCCCGTGGCTGCCGCTCCCGCCGCTGCTCCCGCTGCCGGCGTCACCGTTTCCGGTGGTGAGTCCGTCGTGGCTCCCATGCCCGGCAACATCCTGAAGGTCAACGTTTCCGTTGGTCAGACCGTCAAGGAAGGCGATCTGCTGGTGGTTCTGGAAGCTATGAAGATGGAAAACGAGATCTACGCTCCCTGCGCAGGTACCGTCACCGCTGTTTCCGTGTCCAAGGGTTCCACCGTTGACACCGGCGCTCTGCTGGTCGCCATCGGCGGCACTGTTGTGGCCGCTGCTCCCGTGGCTGCTCCCGCTCCCGTAGCCGCACCTGTGGCTGCCCCCGCTCCCGTGGCTGCTCCTGCCGCTCCCGCCGCTGTGGCCGGTGAGAAGGTGGAGGCTCCCATGCCCGGCAACATCCTGAAGGTCAACGTCACCGCCGGCCAGTCCGTCAAGGAAGGCGAAGTTCTGGTGGTGCTGGAGGCCATGAAGATGGAAAACGAGATCATGGCTCCCAAGAGCGGCACCGTCGCTCAGGTTCTGGTCCAGAAGGGCTCCACCGTTGACACCGGCGCTACCCTGGTCGTCCTCAACTAAGGAGGATAACCATGATCGATATTGGTGAAATTCTCTTAAATTTGTGGAATAAGTCCGGTTTTTCCGCTATTTTCGCAAATTTTGCTGGCGGCGGCTGGCAGAACCTGGTGATGCTGGTCATCGCCTGCGTGCTGCTGTACCTGGCCATCGTCAAGCAGTTCGAGCCCCTGCTGCTGGTGGGCATCGCCTTCGGCTGCCTGCTTTCTAACCTGCCTCTGGGCGGCCTGTACCACCCCGAGCTGTGGAGCAAGTTCATGGCTCACGAGATCGGCTACGGCACCGTGATGCTGGAAGGCGGTCTGCTGGATATCTTCTACATCGGTGTTAAGACCAGCCTGTACCCCTGCCTGATCTTCATGGGCGTGGGCGCTATGACCGACTTCGGCCCCCTGCTGTCCAATCCCAAGAGCCTGCTGCTGGGCGCTGCTGCCCAGATGGGCGTCTTCGCCGCTTTCTTCGGCGCTGTGTGCCTGGGCTTCACCGGCCCCGAGGCTGCCTCCATCGGCATCATCGGCGGCGCTGACGGCCCCACCGCCATCTTCCTGACCTCCAAGCTGGCACCCCACCTGCTGGGCGGCATCGCGGTGGCTGCTTACTCCTACATGGCGCTGATCCCACTGATCCAGCCCCCCATCATGAACGCCATGACCTCCGCCAAGGACCGCAAGATCAAGATGGTCCAGACCCGTGTGGTTTCCAAGACCGAGAAGATCATCTTCCCCATCATGGTCACCATCTTCGTGGCTCTGCTGCTGCCCGACACCGCCGCTCTGATCGGCTGTCTGATGCTGGGTAACCTGTTCAAGGAGACCGGTGTCACCGATCGTCTCAGCGACACCGTGCAGAATGCGCTGATGAACATCGTCACCATCCTGCTGTCCACCGCTGTGGGCGCTACCATGGTCGGCTCCACCTTCCTGACTGCCGATACCCTGAAGATCGTGGTTCTGGGCGTTGTGGCCTTCGGCCTGTCCACCGCCGGTGGTCTGGTTGGCGGCAACATCATGTGCAAGCTTACCAAGGGCAAGGTCAATCCTTTGATCGGTTCTGCCGGCGTGTCCGCTGTTCCCATGGCTGCCCGTGTTGCCAACACCGTGGGTCAGAAGAACAACCCCTCCAACTTCCTGCTGATGCACGCCATGGGCCCCAACGTGGCCGGCGTTATCGGCTCCGCCATCGCCGCAGGCTTCCTGCTGAGCGTCTTTGGTTAATAAGCCAATCCCCCGCCTTTTGGCGGGGGATTATGCATTCTTTCGGAACAAATGTGGCTGGGTAATCTTACTGCCTGCTGTGCGTTTTCGGCGGCTAATTGCATAGAAGAAGACCTCCGCTTCCGAAGAAGCGGAGGTCTTTTTATGTTCTGCAATCACAAGAGCAGAAAGTAGGCCAGTACGGCGATGCCGAGGACGATGCGGTAGATGCCAAAGACGGAGAAGGAGTGCTTTCTGACATACTCCATCAGACCCTTAATGACCAGCAGGGACACAGCAAAAGACACTACGCAGCCCACGATCAGCACCATGATCTCCTCACTTGTGGCGCTCATACCCTCCATCAGGAACTTCAGCAGCTTCAGCGCGCTGGCACCCAGCATGGTGGGAATGGCAAGGAAGAAGGAGAATTCTGCGCCGGCGCTGCGGCTGACGCCCAGCAAAATGGCACCCAGAATCGTCGCGCCGGAACGGGATGTACCGGGAATGATGCTCAGACACTGGAACGCACCGATGAGCAGAGCGGTCTTGTAGTCGATTTGACCTACCTCGCGGATGCGGAAATTGTCCTGTTTGCTCCGCTTTTCCACAGCAATGAAGGCGATGCCGTAAAGGATCAGCGCCGCTGCCACCACAATGGTGTTCAGATTGGTGCCAAGCAACGCCGTTTCCCGAAGAAAAGTATCCAGCGGATCGTCGATCAGGATGCCCAGCACCGCGGAGGGGATCACCGCAGCAACCACCTTGAACCAAAGCTGCCAGGTGTCCTTCTTCTGCTCCACGGTTTTGGTGGGGGAGAAGGGATTCAGCTTGTGGAAAAACAGGACGATGACTGCTAAGATGGCGCCCAATTGGATGACGATCTCGAACAGATCGTAGAAATCCTGTGAAACATTCAGCTTGACGAACTGGTCCAGCAGGATGATGTGGCCCGTGGAGGACACCGGAAGCCACTCGGTGATGCCCTCGATGATGCCAAAGAGGATGGCTTTTAAAATTTCGATCATGGTTTTGCTCCTTTGGGGATTTGATGGGTAAATTGTAGTTTAGCCGGCATGGGCCGGCGGCCAATGCGTGTTGGGTGCGGCAGAAATCGTTTCTTCCCCGCGCCGCTCGGTAACGTAACTGCAGTGGTAAATTGTAGTTTAGCATTGCGATGCGCACCGCACCAAAGCCTCCCTTGTGCAAAGGGAGGTGGGCCGCCGCAAGGCGGCTCGGAGGGATTGTCGCGGCAAAAATGTTACGAATACGCATGTGTTCCGGCGAAATCGGCAACACCTTACTGCACAATCCCCCAGTCGAAAATCAAAGATTTTCGCCAGCCCCCTTTACACAAGGGGGCCTTGGGCGCTGCCGCGCCAGTGCCGCTAAACTATAATTTACCGTATTCTTATTTACTATGATACAGCCAAAGAGAGCCAAAAGCAAGGAAAAGTTGTCCGTTCACAAATTGGGGTTATAGTCTTTACAATTTGTTTACCTAAATACACCATTATGTGATATAATAAGGGAAATTGGAAAGAAAACCAAAAACAGGAGGATTCTATTATGGCTGTATCGGTTTTGATCGTGGAAGATGACCGCAACATCGCGGAGCTGCTGCAGATGTATCTGGAAAAAGAGGGCTACGCCGTCACCGTGGCCGCCGACGGCGGTCAGGGTCTGAGCAAATTCCGCTCCATTAAGCCCGACCTCGTTCTGCTGGACGTGATGATGCCCGTGATGGACGGCTGGAGCGTCTGCCGCGCCATCCGTGCCGAGGACAAGACACCCATCATCATGCTCACCGCCAAGGGCGAGACCGATGACAAGGTGGCAGGTCTCAAGTCCGGCGCCGACGACTATATCACCAAGCCCTTTGAAATGAAAGAGGTCCTTGCCCGGATCGAGGCGGTGCTGCGCCGCACCTCCGGTGCTTCCGCTGAGAAGAAGGCCCGGCGGCTGACTTTCGACAAGCTCACCATCGACATGGACGCTTTCGAGCTGACCGTGGACGGCAAGAAGGTGGACACCCCTCCCAAGGAGATGGAACTGCTGTTCTACCTTGCTTCCTCTCCCAACCGGGTCTACACCCGCAACCAGCTGCTGGACGAGGTCTGGGGCTTTGACTACTTCGGCGACAGCCGTACCGTGGACGTTCACGTCAAGCGCCTGCGTGAAAAACTGGAGGGCGTCAGCGAAAGCTGGAGCTTAAAGACCGTCTGGGGCGTGGGCTACAAATTCGAGGTTCTGTAACCCATGAAAACCACATTCGGCCGAACCTTTTCCACCGCGGCGGCCATTTTGCTGCTGGCGCTGCTGGTGCTGGGCGCGTCCTTTCAGTCTCAGGTTCGCGAATACTTGACGGACACCACCATGGCCGATATGCAGAAGGATGCCAAGGTGATCTCGGAGCTGGCTGCCGCCTATTCCATCGACGGAAGCCTCAGCAGCCGGGATTTCCTGCTGAATCTGGACATCGCTTCTCAGGTCTCCGATTCCGATGCGGTGATCTGTGACGTCAGAGGGCGCGTGATCCTCTGCTCCGATGCCCTGTCCGGCTGCGAGCATCAGGGCTTGCAGGTCAACGAGGAATATCTGGCTACGGTGATCAAAAATGGCGGCCATACGGACACAGGCATCATCGGCGGTCTGTACAAAGAGAACCGCTATGTGGTATCCGTTCCCATTCGCAGCAATAACGGAAAAACTGTCTCCGGCATCGTCATTGTCTCCACTCCCACCGCCACCACCGACACGATCCTGAATCGCATCTCCCGGATCTTCCTGTCCGTGGCGCTGATCGTGGTGCTGTTTGCGGTGCTGGCAGTGAGCGCCTTCGCCCGGAATCACAGTAAGCCCCTGCGGGATATGGCGAAAGTTGCCAATGCCTTCGGTCACGGCGATTTTGAGGGCCGTGTGAAGCTGCGCGACGGCTACAGCGAAGAGATGCAGGAGCTTTCTCTGGCTTTCAACAACATGGCATCCACATTGCAAAAGGGTGAATATCAGCGGCAGGAGTTCGTGGCCAACGTCTCCCACGAGCTGAAGACCCCCATGACCACCATTTCCGGCTACATCGACGGAATCTTGGACGGCACCATCCCCCCGGAGCGGCAGAATTACTATCTGCAGATCGTCTCCGACGAGACGAAGCGCCTGAGCCGGCTGGTACGCAGCATGCTGGATATCTCCAAGCTGCAGGATCAGGTGATTCCTGAGGAACGCAAGCTCCACTTCGATCTGGAAGAGGCTATGGGTCAGGTGCTGATCACCTTTGAAAAGAAAATTCTGGACAAAAAGCTGGATGTGCAGGTGGAAATGCCGGAGCATCCCGTGTTTACCATGGCTGACCCCGACGCTGTCACCCAAGTGATCTACAATCTCATCGACAA
>JAGKTU010000093.1 GCA_021153265.1 Clostridia bacterium | reverse complement strand
GTATGCTGGATATCTCCCGGCTCCAGGATCAGCAGGGCATCCCCGATGAAAAGAAGTCCCGGTTCGACCTGTGCGAATGCGTGGGCCAGGTGCTGATCACCTTTGAGCAGAAGATCATCGAAAAACAGCTGGAAGTGGATGTGACCTTTCCGGAGCATCCGGTGTTGACCCGGGCCAATGAGGACTATGTGACCCAGGTGATCTACAACCTCATCGACAATGCGGTGAAATTTTGCCCCGAAGAGGGTACTCTGGGTCTGAAGATCCGGGAAGGCGGCGGAAAGGCCTATGTTTCCGTGACCAATGACGGCGATACCATCCCCCCGGAAGAGCTTCCGCTGGTTTTCGACCGGTTCCACAAGATGGATAAGTCCCGAAGCCAAAACCGGGACGGCTGGGGTCTGGGACTGTACATCGTCAAAACTCTGGTGGACAGCCACGGCGAGAATATCCATTTCTGCCCGCATTCCTCATCAGTCAAAAATCAAAGATTTTTGACAGCTTCCCCCCGGGGGAAGCCTTTGGGCGCTGCCGCGCCAGTACCGTAAACTGCAATTTTTCTTATAATCTATCCTGCGAGGTTTTCATTATGGACAACCCCAAACACAATCCCCATGATCCCTGGGATCAGAGCATTTACGGAACCGGACGCACCGTTCCCCCAAAAAGTAAGGGCGGCATCATGGCCATTCTGCTGATCCTTGTGATTTTCCTCAGCGGCATTACCTGCGTGCTGAGTATTCTCAATATTCGACTGTCCCGACAGTTGGATGATCAAAAGCCTCAGGAACTGCTGTCATTCTCCATGAGCGATGCGGTGGTGGCTACAGAAAGCCCTACGGTTCCCGTTGACCGCCAGACAGAACCCGGTGATGTTTCCATCGATCTGCACACACCTTCGGCAGACGCTGTACTCGCCCAGGTCGACGGAACGGACTGGAGCGGCGTATATGAAAAGAATATCCCCTCGGTGGTATCCATCAGCTGCACCCTGCCCCGGGGCAGCTCCACCGGCACCGGCGTGGTTCTCTCCCGGGACGGCTACATCGTCACCAACGCCCATGTGGTGGAAAATGCCATCCAGATCACGGTGCTGCTTACCGACAACCGCAGCTTTGAGGCCGTTCTTGTGGGTGCGGACGAGGTGTCTGATCTTGCGGTGCTGCGCATCGATGCAAGGGATCTGATCCCCGCTCAGTTCGGCGATTCCTCCACCTTACAGGTGGGAGAGGCTGTGGTGGCCATCGGTGACCCGCTGGGCATCGAATTCCGGGGAACCATGACCGACGGTATCATCTCCGCCATCAACCGGGATATGACCCTTGAGGGCCGCACCATGACTCTGATCCAGACCAATGCGGCATTGAATTCCGGAAATTCCGGCGGCCCGCTGATCAACCGGCACGGTATGGTCATCGGCATCAATACCATGAAGATCAGCGCTTTCGTGGACAAGGCCGGTGTGGAGGGTTTGGGTTTTGCCATTCCCAGCGCCACGGTTAAGGAGATCGTGTCCCAGATCATCGAAAACGGTTATGTCTCCGGCAGACCCACCTTAGGTTTGACCTGTGAGAGCCTGTCTATGTTCTACCGCTATTATTACGGCCTGCCCGAGGGTATGTACGTCACCGAAGTGATCCCCGGCGGCCCTGCCGCCAGACTGGGCATCAATGCAGGCGACATCATCATTTCTCTGGACGGGGTGCAGACCACCTCCATAGAGGAGCTGAACAGCGCCCTGTATGCCCATGAGGCCGGAGACAATGTGCAGATCGTCATCTACCGGGGCGGCGAGAAGTATTCTTCCTCTATCACTCTGGGCGAGGACCGGGATTAAGCCGGCAACGTTACTGCCGAGATTATTCATAGTAAAATGAGGTTGCATCCATGCAGAATATCTACACACAAAATTTCACCATCACCGATGCCGCCGTGGACCGCTACGGTAAGCTAAAGCTGTCCACTCTCCTATACTACGCGCAGGAGGTTGCCGGACAGCACTTCAATGCCATCGCCATGAGCTACGAGGCGCTGGCGAAGAAAGGCATGTTCTGGGCCATCATCCGCCAGCGTGTCCAGATCACCCGGTTGCCCCTCCGTGGCGAGTCCATCCGGGTGGAGACTTGGCCCATGCCCACTACCCGTGTGGCATATCCGCGGAGCGTGGTGGCCTACGATGAGCAGGGCGAGGAAGTTTTCCGCTGCATCAGCCTGTGGGTGCTGATGGACCTGAACAGCCGCGCCATGATCCTGCCGGGCAAAAGCGGTATTTCCGTGGAGGGTACGCTCCGGGGCAACGAACTGGCTGCCCCCGGTTCACTGGCACCCAAGACGCTGAATCAGCATCGGCTGCGCCCCGTGTGCTTTACCGATTTGGACCGCAACGGCCATATGAACAATACCCGTTACCTCGACTGGATCGACGATCTGCTGCCCAGCCAGTTCCACGCTCAGCACTCCCCCACGGAACTGACCGTGTGCTATCTCAGCGAAGCCCGGGAGGGGCAGGAGCTGGATCTGCGGTGGGATTTCCCCGAAAGCGACTGTCTGCAGGTGGATGCTTTCCGCAAACAGGGCGAAAAGGATGAGCGGATCTTCAGCGCGAGACTGCTGTATTGATAGCAGTGTTCTGTAAACCAGAGAAATCTCCACAGCTTTGTGCAAAGCTGTGGAGATTTTTTGCGTCCGACAAAAAAAGACGCATTCCGAGCCACTTTTTCCCGATTTCGTTGTGGACAAACCTGTGGATAATGTGGAAAACCCAAATTATGTTGACTGAAACAAATAATTATTTTTATGTTATGTAAACTCCATAAATCAGAAGCGGCCGCTATTGTTTTCCCGCAGGATCTCCGTAAAAAACCCCGCGCGGAAAGCGCGGGGTTTCAAAATCACTGCATTATTTGTATTTGATTGCCGTTCCGTACATCTGCAGGGAGAAATTATTGGGATTTCCCATGTCGACGTTCATATTCTGCCGCATGCAGATGATCGCATCGGCGCCCATGCTGCGTCCATGCTTCTTCAGTTCCTGCATGGCGATCAAAGACCCGATCTCCAACAGGCAGTCCTCTCCGGTTTGGCTTCCGTAGAGCCAGCTGTAATCATTTCCCATCTGGGACAGGAGTCCCGTTGAGAGTATGTCGCTGATATCCCTGTGATACTGCTGCAATTTCCGGTTGAATTCGTTGGGATGTATGGTCCGGTTATGGATCTGGCTGCAGACAGGTCCGATGATCGCATAATCCTGCTTCACATCACCGGTGGTGACTGCGATTTGAAAGATCCTCACAAGTTCTTCCCGTCTTGCGCGCTCTCTTTCCTCCATCTGGCCGATCCTCTGCCTGCGCTCATCCTGTTCCTGCGCAATGGATACCAAGTCCGGATATGCATCCTTGATCTTGTTTTTAAAGAAATTTTTCTCGTCGTTGTCAAATCTGTTGTAGGTGAGCTTGTCCATATCGCAGCTGATGGTCAGCCCAGAGCCGCAGTGGGTGCAGGTACACAAGTACACCGTAGGCTCGCAATCCGCATAGAAAAATTTTCGGCATTCACCGCAAAAGAAGATTCTCTCCATATGTTTTCCTCCTGCTTGCTTAGATACTACCCATTATATTCCATGTTTCCTGAATTGCAAGATAAATAACGGCCTTGCGTGAACATACGCAAGGCCGTAGTTGTTATCTTTACTTAACGGTGGAAGTGGAGCGCAGGGTGACGTCGTGGGCGCCGCCTTCGACGATGGAGACGGAGGAAACCAGAGTCAGCTTGGCCTCGCGCTGCAGGTCGGGGATGGTGATGACGCCGCAGTTGCACATGGTGGACTTGACCTTATACAGGGAAGCCTCCACATTGTCGTGCAGGGGGCCGGCGTAGGTGACGTAGGAGTCAACGCCTTCCTCGAAGGAAAGCTTGGAGCTGCCGCCCAGGTCGTAGCGCTGCCAGTTACGGGCACGGTTGGAGCCCTCGCCCCAGTATTCCTTCATGTAAGCACCTTTTACCATAACCTTGTTGGTGGGGGACTCGTCGAAGCGGGCGAAGTAACGGCCCAGCATCATGAAGTCAGCGCCCATAGCCAGAGCCAGGGTCATGTGGTAGTCGTGGACGATACCGCCGTCGGAGCAGATAGGCACATAGATGCCGGTCTCCTTGAAGTACTCGTCACGGGCTGCAGCCACGTCGATCAAAGCGGTGGCCTGACCGCGGCCGATGCCCTTGGTCTCACGGGTGATGCAGATGGAGCCGCCGCCGATACCGACCTTGACGAAGTCTGCGCCGGCCTCAGCCAGGAAACGGAAGCCGTCACGGTCCACAACGTTACCGGCACCGATCTTCACGGTGTCGCCGTAGTTCTCGCGGACCCACTTGATGGTCTTTTCCTGCCAGCAGGTGTAACCCTCGGAGGAGTCGATGACCAGAACGTCAGCACCGGCCTCCAGCAGAGCGGGGATACGGGTGGCGTAGTCACGGGTATTGATACCGGCACCAACCAGATATCGCTTCTTGCTGTCCAGCAGTTCCAGGGGGTTTTCCTTATGGGAAGAGTAGTCCTTACGGAAGACGAAATACATCAGATGGTCATTCTCGTCCACGATGGGCAGGGAGTTCAGCTTGTTATCCCAGATGATATCATTGGCCTGCTTGAGGGTGGTATCCTTGGAACCCACCACCAGCTTGGCACGGGGGGTCATGAAGTCGACCACCTTGTCGGTGGGGCTCATACGGGACACACGGTAATCACGGGAGGTGACGATACCCAAAAGCTTACCGTTGGCGGTGCCGTCCTCGGTGATGGCCACGGTGGAGAAGCCGTTCTTAGCCTTCAGAGCCAGCACATCGGCCAGAGTGGCATCGGGGGTCAGGTTGGATGCGGAAGTGACAAAACCGGCCTTGTAGCCCTTGACACGGGCCACCATGGCTGCCTGATTCTCGATGGTCTGGGAGCCGAAGATGAAGCTGATGCCGCCCTCCTTAGCCAGGGCGATGGCCAGGGTATCATTGGAAACGGACTGCATAACGGCGGAAGTCAGCGGCACATTCAGAGAAATTGCGGGCTCTTCGACGCCCTTGCGGTACTTGACCAGAGGGGTCTTCAGGGAAACACGGTCGGGGATGCATTCCTCGGAAGTGTAACCGGGGATCAGCAGGTACTCGCTGAAGGTGTGGCTGGGTTCCGGGTAGTAGTAGGCCATTATAATATCCTCCTATAATTGTTGATATATGGTGAAAATTTAAATTTTTTTACTTGTTGGATTAAATTGCTTTTCCGTCGCCGTCATCCAGCAGCTTCTTTTCCAAGTTGCCGTCGGAATCCAGGCGCTTGAAATTGCCCATGACCTCGCTGACGGAACTCATGACGGCGAAGGTATAGGGGTATTTGCGGACGATTCGGGAAAGAGCTGCCATCTGGCTCTTATTGACCACGCAGATGAGGATGTTGGTGGGCTTGCCCATGAACATGCCCTTACCGGGGACCAAGGTGGCAGAATGGTGAAGCTTTGTGATGATCTCGTTGGAGATCTCATTGGGATAGTCGGTGACGATCTCGAAGCGGATGGCACTGCGGCCGTTTTTGGTCAGTCGGTCAGTGACGGTGCTGGATGTGAAGGCATAGAGGATGCACAAAATCACCGGCTCGATTTTGTAGTCATAGACGAAAAACGAAAGCAGGGCAATGACCACATTCAGCGCGAAGATCAGATAGAACATATTCTGCTCCGGCTTGCGCTTGTGAATGATGGCGGCGATGAAGTCCGTTCCGCCGGAATAGGCGCTGCACTGCACCAGCGGGCTGTAACAGCCGCCCCAGATGATGCCGGCAACCAGAGGTCCTAAAATGGCACTGGTGCCGTTTTCCGTCACATAATAAAACGCCGACATATCTACCCGGTCCAGAATCAAAATCGCCACGGAAAAGGTGACCACATAGACCATGGAGCGCATGGCCAGAGGTTTGCTGATCTCAAAATACACCCAGATAGCCAGGGGAATGTTGATGATCAGGCTTAAATAACCCACGCTGATGCCGGCGATATGCTGGACCATGGTGCAAAGACCATTAAGGCCAGCAGGAGCGAATTTATTCGGAAAGACGAAGATTTCGTAGTTCACCGCGGCAATCAGAGCAATGAGGATGATGACGAAATAGGTCATGACCTTTCGGAAATTACGCATATTTGTCTCCTAAAACCAGAAAACTGCAGATAGGTTTCTTAATAGCTAATTATACCATACTTTTTTACCCGGTCAAGGTAAAAAATCGACCAATTTTGCTACGGCACAAATGCATCTTTTCGATTGTTTTTCCTATTTCTTTTTTTTAATTGTATATGCATAAAAAAACCTTGTTTTTTATAGTGAAATGTGATAAAATTTAGGTTGAAATATTGCGCCCAAAAATGCAACTTTTTGCCTGTTTTGGGCTTCTGATAGAAAGATGAAAGGAGCCGAAATATGTATTCATCCGCCTATGTTTGGGCCAAAGTTTTAAGCCACATGGAAGAACGGTTAAGTCCCGTCACGGTGTCGGCATGGTTTGACGATGCTGAGGTTGTGGAGCTGACCGAAGACCATCTGATCCTCTATTCTCCTTCGGATTTCCGCCGGGAGATCATCCGCCAAAAGCAGAACTATATCCACGAGGCCCTGCAGGAGATTTTTAACTCCAACGCCAAGCTCATCGTCTTCGGCGACAAGGAACTGGCCGCCCGGAAGAGCAAGGGTAAATCCCCTTCCTCCATGGATTTTAACCCCCAGTTCACCTTCGACAATTTCGTGGTTGGCCCTTCCAACCGGATGGCCCACTCCGCCGCCATCGCCGTTTCCAAGACCCCCGGTCAGGTGTACAATCCCCTGTTCCTCTATGGCCCTCCCGGCGTGGGCAAGACCCATCTGCTCTACGCCATCGCCAACGGCATCCGCAAGGATAAGCCCGATGCCAACATCGTCTATATCAAGGGCGATCAGTTCACCATCGAGCTGGTGGAGGCCATCAAAAACGGTAAAAATATCGAATTCCGCTCCAAATATCGGGAGGCTGACCTGTTCCTCATCGATGATATCCAGTTCATCGCCGGTAAGGAGTCCACCCAGGAGGAATTCTTCCACACCTTTAACAAGCTCTACGAAGAGCACAAGCAGATCGTCATGACCTCCGACCGGAAACCCAGCGATATGCCCACTCTGGAAGACCGTCTGCGGACCCGTTTCGAGTGGGGTCTGATCATGGACATCCAGCCCCCGGATTACGAAACCAGAATGGCCATCCTCAAGAACAAGGCCAACTCTCTGGGTCTTGACCTTTCTGACGATGTGTGCAACTACATCGCCATCAACGTCACCAACAACGTCCGGCAGATTGAAGGCACCGTCAAGAAAATTCTGGCATACCGTGACTTGAGCAATATGCCTCTGGATCTGCCCAACGTCACCCGGGTCATCGCCGATATGTTCAAGGTGGAGGGCAACAACCTGCCCACCCCCAGCCTGATTATCTCTCAGGTCTGCAAATTCTACAATCTGGACGAGAGCGTCATCCGCGGCACCAAGCGCAACAAGGGAACTGCCGAGGCACGGCACATCGCCATGTATCTGATCCGGAATCTGACCAACCTCAGCTTCCCCGACATCGCAAAGGAATTTGCCAGAGATCACTCCACCGTGGTCACCGCCGTGCAGAAGGTGGAAAATATGCTCAAAAGCGGCGATACCACACTGCAGAACCATATTCGCGATATTACCGCGAATATCAATTCTTGCCTGTAATTATGTTACTTTCTTGTGCCCGCACAAGAAAGTAACCAAAGAAAGCGGCTTAAGGGGCGCTTCGAGCAAATGCGCCCCCTTAAGAAACCCCCGCCGCTTCGCCGGAAGTGCTTGTAAAACCTGTCCGAACCACATCTTTCGTCATCCACACTCTTACGGCGATGCGTGACGGGAGATTCTTAAGAGGGCGTCTTTTGTGTGCGGGAGCACACAACTCAGCGCCTCTTAAGCCGGATTCTTTTGGTACTTTTCTTGCCGGGACAAGAAAAGTACGTAAACTCCCTTTTTATCCAAAATCTTTCCACAGGGGCTGTGGATTGTGGGGAATTTTGCTGTGGGAAAGTGAAACGCAAAATTTACTCCACATAGGCTGTTGAAAAGTTTTGTAGAAACCACAACAGCCCTGTGGAAAAAAAGTCGTTGGTGCCGTAAGGGAAATTTGGGTTTTCCACATAAGTTTCCCCTATAGCTACTAAAACTACCTATACTTATCTATTTATATATATATCTTTATTATTTATCAGGAAAGGAAAATCACTATGCGCTTTACCTGTGAAAAAAGCTTTCTGCTTCAGGGTCTGAATATTGCAGGCCGCACCGTCGCTCAGAAGAGCAATCTTTCCGTCATCGAAGGCATCCTGTGCAAGGCCGGTCACGACCTGAGCCTTACCGGCTACAATATGGAAACCGCCATCACCTACTCCGTGGAGGCCGATATCGCCGACCCCGGTGAGTGTATCCTGCCTGCCAAGCTCTTCGGCGACATCATCCGCCGTCTGCCCGAAGGCCCTGTCACCGTGGTGGTGGATGACAGCTACAAAATTTCCATCCGGGCGGGCTACGCTTCCTTCACCATCTCCGCCGAAAGCGCAGAGGATTATCCCGAACTTCCCGACGTCAACACCGGCCGGGCTATCCAGATCCCTCAGAACAAGCTGAAGGAACTGATCGGCGGCACGATTTTTGCCGTTTCCGAGAATCAGGGACGGCCTGTCCACACCGGCGTGAAATTTGAAGTCACCGACGATTCCATCACCGCGGTGGCCGTGGACGGTTTCCGTCTGGC
>JAGKTU010000092.1 GCA_021153265.1 Clostridia bacterium | reverse complement strand
TAAATCGAAGCATTTCTGCCCGCATTCCTCATCAGTCAAAAATCAAAGATTTTTGACAGCTTCCCCCCGGGGGAAGCCTTTAGGCGCTGCCGCGCCAGTTCCGTAAACTACAATTTACCATCCTAATAAGGAGTCCATTTTATGAACGTATGGTATATGAACGGTGCAGGCAATGACTTCATGGTCATGGATGCCCGGGGCAAGACCTTGGATTTCAGCCCCTTGGCGCTGGAATTATGTAAACTCACCGGCGCTGACGGCTTTATGGCCATCGACCACTCCGACGTGGCCGATTTCCGCCTGCATTTTTACAATTCCGACGGCTCCCGGGGCGAGATGTGCGGCAACGGCGCCCGGTGCATCTGCCGGTTCGCCCACGATATCGGCCTTGTGGGGGATACCATGGTGGTGCAGACCGACGCAGGCTTAGTCCCCGGACAGCGGCTGGACGAGAGTACCTACCGGGTCCGGCTGAATAACCCCGGCATTCTGGATCTGAATCGCAAGGGCGATATCGCCTACGTGGAGCTGGGCAATCCCGGCGTTCCCCACGCGGTAGCCGAGTACACCGGCGACCTCTGGGCCGACGGCGAAGCCCAGCGGGCCTATTTCACCGCCCTGCGCCACGACCCCGCCTTCCCCAAGGGGGCAAACGTCAACTTCTTCCAGTGGCTCACCGAGGATGCCGTCCGGGTGCTGACCTTCGAGCGGGGCGTGGAGGACTTCACCCTCGCCTGCGGTACAGGCTGCGGCTCCATCGCCTCCACCTTATGGCTGAAGGGTCTGCTCCCCGAAGGCCACCTGATCTGTCAAAACCGGGGCGGTACCCTATCCGTCACCATCGGCGGCGAAAACGGCGTGATCCACACCATCGACCTGGAAGGCCCTACCGAAGTCACCAAAATCTACGAACTTTAATATGTATTGCTCTCTCCCGGCGATGCGTGACGGGAGGGGTACATAGGGGAGTGGTGCTCCGCGCAGCGAATCATAATCTACATGATTGCCGGGGGCAATCATTCCACTGATAATCGTATTTGGCGCGCGGGAGCGCGGCACTCAGCGCCCTCCCCTATGCCGCCTTCTTTGGTTACTTTCTTGTGCGGACACAAGAAAGTAACATCCTCCACTCGCTAAAAAAAGTCCCGGCTCTTCCGAGCCGGGACTTTTATGTTTAGGGCAAATTCAGCTTATGGTCCATCAGATACACCGACAGGAAGAAGCCGCCCACGCCAAGCAGAACACCGATTATGCCATTGCTCACGCTGGACACGGTCATAACTTCCCCAAAAGTCTGTGCGCTTTCCATCGTGCTGGCCATCACGATCGTGCTGACAGTATTTCGCACCGTGGACGCACCGTAGTAGATACCCACCGCCGCCAGCAGCTTGTGCTTCTTCGCAGCCACCGCGCCCAGAGTGATGCAGGCCATGATCACCACCACATTGGATACCGCATTCACTGCATTCATCGCCAGATTCAGGATCACTTCCCCATCCACCGACTCCAGCAACTGCTGCCATGCGTCCGCGGGGAAGATATTCTTCACCAGATTGCCCAGGCCCAGCACCAGGATCAGGCCCACGGACACGCAGACCACCAGACCGATGATCACCGACCAGATCAAAATGTTCACCAGAGATGCCAGGAAGATCTCCCAGCTCTTGGCCGGCAGGGTGAAGGTCAGATAGCCCTCATCGGTAAACTTATTCTTGTAGAAGCGGAAATACAGCAGGATGCTGCCGCCAACGGAATACACCATCAGTCCCAGGAGCACAAACATCAGCACACTGGGAGAGATCGCGTTCAGCGGATTGTTCTGATTGGTCTCCGCAGCATCGATGAGCAGCCGCAGCATCACCGCGCCCACCACACCTGCGCCCAATGCGCACAGGCTCAGCATACCCAGGATCCCCCAGGTAGCCTTCCACTCATGCTTTAATAATTTGGCAAACATCGGAACACCTCCCGGAACAGTTCATCCAGCGACTTGCCGGTCTCTTCCCGGACCTGCTTTACCCTGCCGGCGCCCACGATCTGGCCCTGGTGCAGGAAAAGATAGCCGTGCAGCACCGGCTCCACATCCGCGATCAGATGGGTGGAGATCAGCACAGTGGCCTCCGGGTCGTAATTATTCAAAATGGTACGCAGTATGTAGTCTCTCGCCGCCGGGTCAACGCCGCCGATAGGCTCATCCAGCAGATACAGCTTTGCCCGCCGGGACATCACCAGCACCAGCTGCACCTTCTCCCGGTTGCCCTTGGACAGGGTGCCGAATCGGCACTCCAGCGAGATTCCCAGATCGCGCAGCATATATTCCGCCCGATTCCGGTCGAAATCCGAATAAAAATCTTGAAAATAATCCAGCTGCTCCCGAATCTTCTGCCGGTTGCTTAAGTATGTCCGGTCCGGAAGATACGATACCAGCGCCTTGCTTTCCGCACCCACGGGCTTTCCGCAGATCTCCAGCGTACCGGTCGTAGGGGTCAGCAGACCGGCGCAGAGCTTTAAGAATGTGGTCTTGCCGCTGCCGTTGGGGCCAAGCAGACCGATGATCTCGCCCTTGGGCAGGGTCAGATCCATGGAGCGCAAAGCCGCAAAGCCGCCGTACATCTTACCGAGGCCGGTGGCCTTCAATACGGTGTCCATAAAAATACCTCCTTTGTTTTGGTATGTATTATATTATAGCAAAAAAGTAAAAATATGTCAAATTTCCAACCCTGTCTGCAAAAAACACGCGCCTCCTCCCGGAAGCGCGTGTATTCCTCATTTTTTCCTGACCAGTCCATAGATTTGGCACAGCTGCCTGCGCACCGGGGCGAACCAGCGCCAAGGATTCTCATAAAACCACCATTCCGGGTCACCGGGCCTGCACATATTCCCTCTGCGCTGCACCGCCGTGACCTTGGCGTGGATCTGCGCCGCCGATTCCACGGTTTCCGTCCATGTCTGGTTGTCGCCCATCATCACGAAACTGCCGTCGGCGTTCACTTTGCGGATGCGGTGGAGGATATACTGACCCGTGGGCCGGGTAAACAGCACCACGTCGCCCTTTTTCAGCTTCCCCTCCGGCAATTCCAGAAACACCTGATCGCCGGGATGCAGGAACGGACACATGCTGATGCCTGACACCGGGATGCTCACCGGGGTGTGTCCCTGCCGCAGCATGGCGCAAATATTGTCCAGATATTCCTGCGTATCTACCACCCGCATGGGCCGCACCTCCTTTTTTTGCTATCATACCCCGATGCAGTCGGCTTGTCAAGGCAGTCTGATCTTCAGTTTTTCGTAAACCGTCCATGCGATGGGCGCCAGCACCAGCCAGATGAGCATAAACCCCGGGCAGACCTGCCCCCAGAGGTTTCCGGGCTGTCCCCGGTAGTCCCAGACATCGTATCCCCGGTTCACCAGCAGTCCCGTGCCAAGCTCCACCATGGTGATGACCAGCGCCCCCACCGCCGCCCGGAGGGGCAGTGGCAGCCGCGGCTCCACTTCGTTCAGCCGCCCCAGCAGCAGAAAGCAGATGCCTCCGGCGACGAACATGCTTCCGTGGCTTCTGCCCCGCCATAATAGCTCCATGCACACATAGATGCAACCGGCCACATAAAAAAGGATCGTTTTTCTCCAAAAATTCATGATTTCACCCCCGAAAATCATACCCAAAATTTCCTCGAAAAAAACAAAAAAATGCCTTGACAAATCGTTATCCGTTGGGTATAATAAGGAAGCTGATTTCGGCGGTGCCCGAAATCCTTTGACCACACATGGCGGCATAACTCAGTTGGTAGAGTAGCCGGTTCATACCCGGTATGTCATCTGTTCGAATCAGATTGCCGCTACCAGGCCCGTTGGTCAAGCGGTTAAGACACCGCCCTTTCACGGCGGTAACATGGGTTCGATTCCCGTACGGGTCACCATGACGCGCAAATACGAACCCTGCACATTGTGAGGAATGTATTTGCGTTCACTGAAAGAATCCCACCTGAGTAATCAGGTGGGATTTCTTTTGCTCAAAACAATAATTCCCGCGGTTTTTCTGATAGTGTAGGAGAAACCGCGGGATCTTTATATTTGCGATTCACCTTCTGCAATGTTGATGATCTGAATCAGGCCCTTTTCCTCTCGCCGTCGAGCGTACTCCAGCAGATTCCGGGAATTGCTGGCACCGTGACGAACGAAACAAACCAACCAATCGCAAGTGTCGACCAAAATTTGATTGGTACGCACAATTGCGTATCTCCTCGGTGTGTTCTCCAACCCTTCCGGATGATATGTCCCATCAAAGCCGTTAGGAGCCTCTGTGGGGCGCTCAGCGGGATGATACGGCAGCACAAGCATCAGGGTAATGTCCGGATACTTCTGTTTTGCCCGCTTGACAGCAGCGGCAGCGATCCGATCAAAGCCGCCATATCCACCAACATAGAAATAGCGGACACAATCTTCCTGGATCAACCGTTCAATTATCAGTTCCAGTCTGGGAAGCAACCGTTCATCTGCCTCCCGATGACCCATAAAGAAACAGCTCTTCCATTCAGACATATACTATCAGCACTCCATTTGAATATATCGATACTTATAGTATATAACCCCTTGGAATCAATATCAATAGTCTGTGGATAATCGTTTTCCATATTTATAGACTAGATATATCGCAGAAAGGGTGTGTTTCGTCTATGAGTGAAATCGCAAAGGCTGTTGGACAGAGAATCAGAAATTACCGGACAAAGGCCGGACTCAGCCAGGAGAAGTTGGCAGAGATGTCCAGCTGTCACCCCACATATATCGGTCAGCTGGAACGGGGCGAGAAGAATGCAACCATTGAAAGCATTGAGAAGATCGCAACCGCACTCAACCTCCCTATGTCCAAGCTGTTTGAGCAACTGGGTGGGCAGAATGATGGCAGCAGAAATATCCCTCTGGAGTGTTATGAATTTCTCTCTGCAAAGACACCCGATGAGCAGGAACAGCTGTTCAAGATCCTGTTGGAGATGGATAAGTACAGATCCAAATAATTGATAAGAGGATGCAGCCTTGATGGGCAGCATCCTCTTTTTTGTTGGAATTGTATGCATGGTTTTGTGACTGCCGGGGTGTGTGTTGGAACAGCGACCACCATTGATTTTGGTAAGCAAGTAGGAATTGTCTGCCTGCACGGGGCTGATGTGTATCGGAATTGTAAGCATGGTCGGTCTTGCCCCTCCCTGGCTGTTCTGTTCGGACATTTGCAGAAGCAAATTGTCCTCACAGAACCCCTCCGAATTGCGTGTTTTTATGGCTGCCGGGAATACGGCTGGCAAAATCAGTCTGGTGCAGATAACGTCACCTTTTTCCAGTCTGAGAGATTTTCTCTATGGCACTTTTAAGATCATCATAGTTTGGACCTGTTTTTACTGAAAATTTCATACTATTTCTCGGATTCTTACTTGCATTTTTACCCTAATGATACCATCCTCAGCCTCAGCTACAGCCCCTGCTGCACCAATATCTTTGAAGTGTTTTTGGTGGGTCTTTACCAGTTGAACAGTCGATATCAGCGGGCGCATTTATACATTTGGAATACCCATATTGCAACGTCTTGCTGTAAATGGTATAATGCCAGCATCTGATAAAGGAGATGCCTATGCTGACTTCCATTTTTACATCCGTCATTGCTTACATCAGTACAAATATTGATGATATTTTCGTTATTATGATCCTGCTTTCTCAAGTTCAGGGTGCAGCAAAAAGGAAGCTTATTGCCGGACATTTTCTCGGTGTAGAGCTGATTACCGTAATCAGTATGCTGGGTGCCTTTGGCCTGCAAAACCTGCCGCTGAAATATGTAGGACTATTGGGCCTTGTACCCATTGGACTGGGCATTAAGGCTTGTTTTGATCATGATGACGACGATGAGACCTCTGCAAAAGGAGCAGGCCTTTTGGGTATGGCCATGATTACGCTGGGAAACGGTGCTGATAATGTGGGCGTGTATATCCCCTTGTTTACCGGATTCTCCACCGCCGAGAGAATTTGGGCGGTTGCCGTCTTTACGCTTATGACTGCTGCTTGGGTATGGTTTGCCAATTCTCTGGCAGAGTTCCCAAGGGTCAAGGCCGTTATTGAAAAGTACAAGAATATTGCCATCCCGGTGGTGTTCATCGCTTTGGGTATGTTCATTATTCTGGACAGTGGATTGTTAGGTTAATTCGAAAAAAATTCTTATGGAAAAGCACGCACCTCCAATGGGAAGTGCGTGCTTTTTGTGGTTTTGCGTTTCTACATAAGCGGGGCAAACAGCCTCAGGACTTCCTGAAACAGCTTTGCGGCAGGATTTTTCGCACAGTCCTTTTCCTGGATCTGCTGGCAGGTCGCAAGGGTTTCCACAAAATCCTCCCTCACCTGCATCACAGCGCGGCTGCCGTACATCCAGGTACCGCACTCAAAGTGCAGATACAGGCTGCGGAAATCCAGATTTGTGGTGCCGACGGTGGCAATCAGATCGTCGCTGACAAAGGACTTTGCATGGATGAATCCGTTGGAGTACTCGTAAACCTTCACTCCGGCGCGAATCAGTTCCCGGTAATAGGAACGGGTGGTCATATGCACCAGAAATTTATCCCAGCGATGGGGGGTGACAATCCGCACATCCACACCTCGCTTGGCAGCTAAGCACAGGGCGGAAACCATACTGTCGTCCAGAATCAGATAGGGGGTGTTGATATACACATAGTCCTGTGCTTCGTTCAGAATCTGCAGATAGACATGCTCCCCTACATTTTCGCTGTCCATGGGACTGTCGGCATAGGGAATCACCAATCCGTCGGGTTCCATATTACAGCCGGTAAACTGCCATGGGTAGTAGGAGGCAATATCTTCTCCGCACTTTGTGCAAAGCTCCCACATTTCCAGAAACATCAGTGTGAAGCTCCATGCGGCTTTTCCTTCCAGCAGAACACCGGAATCTTTCCAGTGGCCGTATTTTTCCCTGGCATTGATATATTCATCTGCCAGATTGATGCCGCCGGTAAAGGCGGCCTTGCCATCAATGACCACAATTTTTCTGTGATCCCGGTTGTTTTGTTTCATCGTCAGGAAGGGGCGGAAGGGATTGAACATGGCACATTCCATTCCAAGCTTCTCCATCTGCTGCACAAAATCTGTGGGCAGCATAATGAAGCATCCGAGATCGTCATAAAGAACCCGAACCTTAACACCCTGGCTGACCTTTCGCTTGAGGACTTCCAATATAGAACCCCAAAACACACCGTCCTGAATGATGAAAAACTCCAGGAATATGTAATGCTCTGCTTTTTCAAGCTCCTGCAGCAGCCGCTCGTGAAAGCATTCACCCAATTCCAGGTAGGTAGTTTGGGTGTTGGAATAGACAGGAAAACCGGCATAGTTCTGCAGGTAACGAACTTGGGAGAAATGACTGCCGGTCTTCTCCCTTGCATCTATGTAACTGTCGTCCGGGAGGGGATATAATGCCCTAGTAACCTCTTGGATCCGCTGAATATCCCGCTGCATCTTTTTGGTGGGGGTCTGGAATTTGACCATAAGATAGAGCAGTCCTCCCAAAATGGGGAAGGACAGGATCAGAAAAACCCATAGCGTTTTATAGGCGCCTTTGTCCCGTTTGGAAACGATATAGAGTACTACCAGAATGCTGATAATGCTTAAGCCGCGGCTCAGCCTTTGGGACAGCATACTGCCGCTGGCGATCAAATAGACAAAGAAGGTCGCCTGTACAATGATCAGAAAGGCAATCAGAAATCTACGGCGCAAAAGCTTCCACAGCCATCCGGGAAACCGTTTTTGTTTCATGGTGTGACCTCCTTTCGGACACTGTATTTCCGATACAAATAAAAAACCAGACCGGATACCACGATCCAGGCAATATTCAATATCAGTGCCAGCCAGAATTCCGGAGAATCCGGTTCCTGAATGCTGGCGCCCAGAAAGGTTGCCAGCAACATACTGGGAAGGCAACCCAGGACGCTCCCGATCACATTACATCCATAAGGAATCCCGGTAGCACCCAGGTACATGGTCACCAAGTCGCCCAGGGGAAAAGCGCAGGCTCTCGGGAAAAAGCTGGCAGCCAATGGGTTTCGGTTCTGGATTGTCAGAATGGCACTGGCTTTCGGATGCTTTTCCAGCAAAGTCCGCACCTTTTTCTGTCCGGCCTTTCTTCCGGTCCAATAGGGAACAGATGCCACAATCAGTTGCCCCAGTACATTGACAGCAACAGCAGCAGGCGCACTGAAAAGATGACCTGTCATGATTTGAAGCGGTCTCAGCGGAATAAACACGGTAAGGGCTTTTAGAGTAAAGACAAACACCACTGTTATTACTGCGAGCAGTGTGTTTTCCGGTCTCCAGCTCAGAAAGGTATCCAGCTGAACGGGATGCGTC
>JAGKTU010000091.1 GCA_021153265.1 Clostridia bacterium | reverse complement strand
CCCCCATCCCCGTCCGCCTGAACCCCTCCGCCGCTGCGGAACTGCTCAGCAACACCGCACTTCTGGAGGAATTAGGCTTTGAGATCGAGGAATTTGGCGAAAACACCGTCCTTTTGCGTCAGATCCCCATGGATCTAAGTCCCGACGAAGCCGCTGCCACCGCCGAGACCCTGGCCTCTGACCTGCTCTCCGGCAAAAAAGAGCGCAAGGACACCGTCCGTGACGAACTTCTGCACACCGTGGCCTGCAAAGCCGCCATCAAGGCCGGCTGGGTCAACGATGAAGCCGAGCTTCTGGCCATCGCAAGAGAAGTCATGGCCCGGGAGGACTTGAAGCACTGCCCCCACGGCCGCCCCATCTGCATCACTTTGAGCAAAAAGCAACTGGAAAAGCAATTCAAGCGTACCTAAACCACCGAAAGCAAGGTGACATTATGAAACAATCCAACACTCGCTGGCAGCAGAAATCCCCCTTTGAAAAAGCCCTCACCATCACGTCCATCACCTGTTCAATTGCCGTGATCGTCCTTGCCCTGCTGCAGCTTCTGGGCGTATGGAACGATGCCGTTCGTGTCTACATGCCCCTGACCGCGCTGGTCATGCTGATCCAGGCAAAGGAACTCTGGAACAAGAGCCGCACCGCCGCCATTGTTAATCTCTGTGCCGCCATTTTTATCGCCGTCATCTGCATTCTGATTCTGTTTATTCTCTGATTTCAAAGGAGGCGCAAGCCCATGAACAACATTATCTGTCTTGCCGGGCCCACCGCCTCCGGCAAAACCGCCCTTGCGGTGGAGCTGGCGAAAGAGCTGAACGCCGAGATCATCTCCTGCGACTCCATGCAGATCTATAAGCGCATGGACATCGGCACCGCCAAGCCCACCCATGAGGAAATGCAGGGCATCCCCCACCACATGATCGATATCATTGAGCCGGACGAGCCCTTCTCTGTCAGCCGCTATTGCGACATGGCTACCCCCATTTTGGAGGACATCCTCGCCCGGGGCAAGACCGCCATCATCGCCGGCGGCACCGGCCTTTACATGGACAGCCTGATCCGTGGCAACGACTTTGCCGATTTCCCCGACACGGGCATCCGCCGCCATCTGGAAGAAGAGCTGGAAGAAGTGGGTGTCGAACCCCTTCTGGAGCGTCTTCGGGCCATCGACCCCTATTCCGCCGACCATTCCATGAATAACCCCCGCCGCATCGTCCGCGCCCTGCAGGTCTACTACGAAACCGGTGAAACCATCACCGCCCATAACGCACGCACCCAGTCCCTGCCTCCCCGGTACAGTCCCCTCTGGCTGGGACTGGATTACGAACCCCGCGCGCTCCTCTACGACCGGGTTAACCGCCGTGTGGGACTGATGCTGGAAATGGGTCTTCTGGAGGAGATCCGCACCCTTTTAAACAGCGGCATCCCCAAGAAATGCACCGCCATGCAGGCCATCGGCTACAAGGAGTTCATCGATGCCATGGACGGCTTCGGCACCATTGAGGAAGCCGCCGACTTGGTCCGCCAGTCCAGCCGCCGCTACGCCAAGCGCCAGCTGACCTGGTTCCGCCGGAACAAGGATATGAACTGGCTGACCCGTACCGCAGATACCACCGACGAAGAAATTCTTCAAAAAGCCCGACAGGTTATTTTCAAAACCGACAAGTGAAACATGATAGGATATGTATGCCAATTTCAAGAAAGAAGGTATACATATGACGGATACAATTACATTACAGGAAGCCATCCTCCGGGAGGTCAGCCGGGACAAAGTGCCGGTGACATTGTTTCTCATGAACGGCTTCCAGCTCCGCGGGGTCATCACAGGCTATGACAGCTTTGTGGTGGTATTGGTGTCCGATGGCAAGCAGCAGATGATCTACAAGCACGCCATCTCCACCCTTGCCCCCATCCGACCGCTGAAAGCAGCTATTCCTGCATAATCAGCCCAGGGCGACGGAGAAGAATCCGTCGCCTTTTCCTATAGAATTCCCAACTGCCACAGAAAGAAGGAAGTTTACCATATGTCCATCGCAGAAAACATCGCCCGTATCCGCTCCGAAATGACCGCTGCCGCTTTGGCCGCCGGACGTGACCCGAAAGAGATCCTCCTCTGCGCCGCCACCAAAATGAACGATGCCGACGCCGTCCGGGAGGCCATCCGTGCCGGTGTGGATCTGTGCGGCGAAAATAAAGTCCAGGAATTGACCCAAAAGCTCGCCGAAAACGCCTATGAGGGCGCCCCCATCCACTTCATCGGCCACCTGCAGACCAACAAAGTCAAGCAGGTGGTGGGCAAAGTGGATCTGATCCAGAGTGTGGACTCCGAACGGCTCCTCGCAGCCATCCAGAAGGAAGCTGCCAAGCAGGGCATTGTCCAGAACATTCTGCTGGAAATCAATATCGGCGAAGAGGAGAGCAAGAGCGGCTTTTCCGCCGAGTCCGTCTTCTCCACTTTGGAAAACATGGCCCAATATCCCAACGTTTTTGTCAAAGGCCTTATGGCAATCCCCCCAATTCGTCAAAAAGACGGAGATAATCGCAAATTTTTTCAAAAAATGTACGCACTATCTGTTGACATAACGGCAAAAAAATACGATAATGTAGTGGTGGACATTATGTCCATGGGTATGTCCGATGACTATACCGAGGCCATCGCCTGCGGCAGCACCATGATCCGTGTGGGTACCGCGATCTTTGGTCCCCGTAACTACACCGGCAACCATCACCATTGATGTTACGATATTAGGAGGAATATATAGAATGAGTTTTTGGGATAATGTCAAGAAGTTTACCCAGCCCTACGCCGACGACGATTACGATGATTATGACGAAGAGGACGATTACCTCGACGATTACGATGAGCCTGCTGAGCCTCGCCGCTCCGCCCGCCGCGCCCCTGCCGCAGCTCCCGCTCCCGCTCCCGTGAGCGAGCCTGCCGCCGACTTCGGCTTCTCCTCTTTCGCTTCCACCCCTGCTCCCGCACCTGCCCCCGCTCCCGCTGCCGCACCTGCCAAGGCTGCTCCTGCCATGGGCTTCTCCGGTTCCGTGGTCAGCATGGGCCGCGGCTCCAAGCAGGAGGTCGTTCTGTTCCGTCCCGGCAGCTTCAATGACACTTCCAAGGCTGCTGACGATCTGCGCAACAATAAGGCTGTCATTGTCAACATGGAGAATGTGGACAAGGCCATGGCTCGCCGTGTTGTGGACTTCCTGTCCGGCTGCGTCTACGCTCTGGACGGCAAGGTGAACAAGATCGCCCAGTCTGCTTACCTGTTCTGCCCCCATAATATGGACGTGATCGGCGATCTGGAGAACATCCAGGCCGAAGTCGAGAGCTACATCTAATTCGTAAGGAGAGATCAGGCTTATGTTTACACCTCAGCAGATCGAGCAGATCGCTTTTGGCACCCAGACTTTTGGTGGCTACAACATCCAGCAGGTGGATGAGTTTCTGGAGCCCCTGACCGAAGACTATGTCACGCTGTACAAGGAAAACGCCCTGCTCAAGAGCAAGATGCGTGTTCTGGTTGGCAAGCTGGAAGAATACCGCAAGAACGAGGCAGCCATGAAGGATGCCGTTGTCGAGGCTCAGAACACCTGTGACAAGATGATGCGCGAGGCCGAGGCCAAGTGCGCCCAGATGCTGGGCGATGCCAACACCGCTGCCGCCGAGAACGCCCGCAACGCCGGCGCTCTGATCGCCGCAGAGGATGCCCGCATCGCAGAGGCCCGGAAAACCGCCGTGGCCAAGATCGACGAGATCGAGGAGCAGATGCGCGCCTGCATTCAGGCTCTGGAGCGGATCAAGACCGCCAACGCCACTGCTGCAGCCCCTGTTGCAGCCCCCGTGGCCGCACCTGTTGCCGCACCCGTAGCTCCCGTTGTGGCTCCTGCCCCTGTCCGTGAGCCCGAGCCCATCAGTGCCGATGCCATGGCCGACCAGATTTCCATGAATCTGGAAGCATTGGTTGGCACCACCGAGGACTTAAAGCCCAAAGCTGCTCCCCGGCATCCTGTCAACGACTCCACCACCGGCCGCTTTGCCAATCTGAACCTGCAGTTTGGCCGCAACTACGACCCCACCCACAAGTAATTTAACTCAACACCGCCCATCGCTGTGACGAGGACACGCAATCATCCCCACCGCTTTCAGAGAGCTGCCGTTTTGGTGCAAGGCAGTAAGCAAGAGGAGCATTGTATCACCTCCGAGCTGCGCCCCGAACGCCCCCATGGGTCATTAGGCAGCGCCGGATGCGAACCGTTATCTTCGTCTACGAGTGCCGGATTTATCCGGAACAAGAGTGGTACCGCAGAGGATTTATGTGCCTTTGTCTCTTATGAAAGGGACAAAGGCACTTTTTTCGCTTTATAAGAACGTATATACTACATGGAGGTACATTCCAATGGATTATAAAAAATCAATCATCACCCCCCAGACCGCTTTCCCCATGAAGGCCGGCCTGCCCGCCCGTGAGCCCGGCATGCTGAAAGCCTGGGAAGAGCT
Organism: Clostridia bacterium; assembly: GCA_021153265.1. GTDB lineage: Bacteria > Bacillota > Clostridia > Oscillospirales > Oscillospiraceae > Faecousia. The sequence continues at coordinate 3,967 of JAGKTU010000091.1, read as the reverse complement.
GGATCTGTACAACGCCCTGATGGAGAAAAACAAGGACCTGCCCCCCTTCGTCCTGCATGACGGCCCTCCCTTCTCCAATGGCTACATCCACATGGGCCACGCCCTGAACAAGGCACTGAAGGACTTCATCGTCCGCAGTCAGGCTATGATGGGCAAGTATACCCCCTACGTCCCCGGCTGGGACAACCACGGTCTGCCCATCGAGCGCGCCATTGAGACTTCCAAGAAGAAGCTGAACAAGGACATGACCGTCCCCCAGTTCCGCAAAGCCTGCGAGGACTTCGCTGAGGACTTCATCCAGAAGCAGATGTCCGGCTTTAAGCGTCTGGGTGTTGTAGGCGACTGGGAGAACCCCTACCGCACCATGGACAAGCACTTTGAGGCTCAGGAAGTCAAGGTCTTTGGCCGCATGTTCGACAAGGGCTTCATTTACAAGGGCCTGAAGCCCGTCACCTGGTGTCCCTTCTGCGTCACCGCAGTGGCTGAGGCCGACATCGCATATCAGGATGACCCCTGTACCACCGCTTATGTCAAGTTCGCCGTGAAGGACGATCTGGGTAAACTGGCCGGCTTTGATCTGAGCAACACCTACTTCGTCATCTGGACCACCACCATCTGGACCCTGCCCGGCAACCTTGCCATCTGCCTGCACCCCCGTGACAGCTACGTTCTGGTCAAGGCCGACAACGGCGAGACCTATATCATGGCCGAAGCTCTGATGGACAAGGTCATGAAGATCGGCGGCTTCGAGAACTATGAGGTTCTGGCCTCCTACCCCGGTGCTTTCTTCGAGAATATGCTGGCTCAGCACCCCTTCCTGGACAAGACCTCCCGTCTGGTCTGGGCTGAGTACGTCACCATGGACTCCGGTACCGGCTGTGTCCACACCGCTCCCGGCTTCGGTGCCGACGACTACCAGACCTGCATGCGCTACGGCATGGAGCTGGTCGTCCCCGTGGATGACTACGGCCGCCACACCGACTACGCCGGCAAGTACGCAGGTCTGAAGACCGAAGAATCCAACCCCATCATCCTGGCCGACATGAAGGAGAACGGCTCCCTGTTCGCCTCCGAGGATGTTGTCCACTCCTACCCCCACCACGACCGCTGTAAGAAGCCTGTCATCTTCCGTGCCACTCCCCAGTGGTTCTGCTCCGTGGAATCCTTCAAGGATCAGGCCGTGGCCGCCATCGAGAACGTCCAGTGGTTCCCCGGCTGGGGCGGTGACCGCATGGTCAGCATGATCCGCGAGCGCGCCGACTGGTGCATCAGCCGCCAGCGCCGTTGGGGTCTGCCCATCCCCGTGTTCTACTGCAAGGATTGCGGTAAGCCTGTTTCCAACCCCGATTCCATCGCCAAGATCTCCGCTCTGTTCGACGAGCACGGCTCCAACATCTGGTTCGAGAAGGACGCTATGGAACTGATTCCCGATGGCTTCACCTGCCCCCACTGCGGCGGCAAGACCTTTGACAAGGAGACCGATACTCTGGACTGCTGGTTTGACTCCGGCTCTACTCACTACGCATCCCTGATGCACCGCACCCCCGAGCTGTGGCCTGCTGACGTGTACCTGGAAGGTGCCGACCAGTACCGCGGCTGGTTCCAGTCCAGCCTTTTGACCTCCGTGGGCGCGCTGGACCGGGGCGCACCCTTCAAGCAGGTCCTGACCCACGGCTGGGTCGTGGACGGCCAGGGCCGCGCCATGCACAAGTCCCTGGGCAACGGCGTTGACCCCGCCGACCTGATCAAGGACTTCGGTGCCGACATCGTCCGTCTGTGGGCAGCCTCCTCCGACTATCACGCCGACGTCCGCTGCTCCAAGGAGATCTTCAAGCAGGTGGCCCAGAACTATCTGAAGTTCCGCAACACCGCCCGTTACTGCCTGGGCAATCTGAACGAGTTTAATCCCGACAATCTGGTTGCTCCCGAGGATATGGAGGAGCTGGATAAGTGGGCTCTGACCAAGCTGGACGCGCTGGTCACCTCTGTCCGCAAGTCCTTCAACGGCTACGAGTTCCATGTCGTTGCCCATGCCATCAACGATTTCTGTGTCGTGGAGCTGTCCAGCTTCTATCTGGACATCCTGAAGGATCGTCTGTACTGCGAGGAGAAGGACGGCCTGCGCCGCCGCTCCGCCCAGACCGCACTGTTCCTGATCCTGGATGCCATGACCAAGCTGTTTGCGCCCATCCTGGCCTTCACCTGTGACGAAATCTGGCAGTCCATGCCCCACCGCACCAGCGACGACAAGCGCAACGTCCTGCTCAACCAGATGCCCGAGTCCTTTGCTGAATACAAGCTGGACGATGCCGCTATGGACAAGTGGGCAACCGTCATGAAGCTGCGTCAGGATGTCAACGGCATTCTGGAGAAGGCCCGTGCCGACAAGCGAATCGGCAAGGCTCTGGAGGCCCGTGTGACTCTGGCAACCGACGATGAGAGCCTGAAGGCCGCATGCGAGGGCAAGAACCTGGCCGAGATCTGCATCGTCTCCGCCTGCGACTGGGCTGCCGCCGAGGAAGGCGCTGAGGTTGGCACCGGTGTCAACTTCCCCGGTCTGACCATCGGCGTCAGCGAAGCCAAGGGTGCCAAGTGCCCCCGCTGCTGGATGCACTCCGAGAGCGCAAACGAAGAGGGTCTGTGCCCCCGCTGCGCTTCTGTCATCGCCAAGATGGATGTGGAATTCTAATTTTCCACGCTTAAAATCCCTACTTTTCCCTTTGTTCTGGGGTGGATTTCCCACCCCAGAACTTTTAACAAAAAATCTTAAAAAAGTTCTTGACTTTTTTCGATACCGTGCTATAATAAGCGTGTTCGGTTCGAGAGTCGCCGGTATAGCTCAGTCGGTAGAGCAACTGATTTGTAATCAGTAGGTCGGGGGTTCAAGTCCGTCTACCGGCTCCACCGAGCTGGAAAAGTGCATATGGGGGAGTTCCCGAGTGGCCAAAGGGGACAGACTGTAAATCTGCTGCGTTTCGCTTCGATGGTTCGAATCCGTCCTCCCCCACCACAAAAAGTCCAACACCATTTGGTGTTGGACTTTTTGTATTGAGAGCGGATTCGAACAATTCAATGCGGCGCGGATGAGCGCTGCCGGCGACGGCTCGACGGAGCCGAACCTCTATTTCTGCCCTGCGGGCAGAAATGCAAACGAATCCGTCCTCCCCTGTTCTAACACTGGAAAGGCGGTTCTTAGCGAGTGTCCGGTGGACACTCGCTACCAACCTGGCTTTTCCGCAGAAAAGCGAATCCGTCCTCCCCCACCACAAAGTGGTGTTTTTTCTCTTCCCTTTCCCGATAAATTGTAGTATCATTACTATATATACATTACGGAGGTTTCTCCCATGCTTAACATCCCCTTCGCCGCCGGCTCCCTCGCCGTGGTCATCTTCTGGCTGATTTTCCGCCTCTGCGCCTACCGCAAAAATAAGTCCATCGACTGGAAATCCGAAGCCCTCCAGCTCATCTTCCTCGTGAACCTCTTGGTCATCCACCGTGTCACCTTCCACCCGTTTTCCAAAGTGGACGGCAAAGTCGCCCCCCTGCTCTTCGAAACCGCCACCGCATGGCCCTTCCGGATCAATTGGATCCCCTTTGTGAACCTTTTGGACTACGATTCCAAGCGCGACCTGCTTCTGAACCTCATCGGCAACTTTGCCCTCTTCATCCCCACCGGCATCGTCACTCCCCTGATCTACAAGCACATCAACACCCTCAAAAAAGTCACCCTCACCGGCTTCCTCATCTCCCTCACCATCGAGATCATCCAGCTTCCCTTCGCTGTCCGGGCCTCAGACGTGGACGATCTGATCCTCAACACTGCCGGCTGTCTGACAGGCTATGGTATCTATGCCCTCGTCCGTTCCATTCGCCGCAAAAAGACCCCTGCATTCTGAAATCGAGGTGTTATTTATGAAAAAGTTCCTTTGCCTGTTCCTCTGTCTGCTCCTTCTGAGCGGCTGCACCA
>JAGKTU010000090.1 GCA_021153265.1 Clostridia bacterium | reverse complement strand
CATCTCCCCTGCCCGGGCCACAATGCTCCGGGCGATGGGGTGGGTAGAATGCTGCTCGGCGGCGGCGCAGAGGCGGAGCATTTCTTCGTCCCCTGCGATTTCCTGCACCCGGAAGTCGCCCCGGGTCAGTGTGCCGGTCTTATCCAGCACCACGGCTTTGACGTTTGCCATCGCCTCGATGGACACACCGCCCTTGAAGAGAACGCCTTTGCGGCTACCGGCACCGATGCCGGAGAAAAAGGCCAGCGGGACGGACAGAACCAGCGCACAGGGGCAGCTCATGACCAGAAAGGACAGGGCGGTATAGACCCAGTAGTTCCAATCGCCGGTGATGACAGAGGGAACGATGGCGATGAGGGCAGCGGCGAGGACTACGAGAGGGGTGTAGACCCGGGCGAACCGGGTGATAAACCGGTCGATCTTCGGCTTGCTGGCGGCGGCGTTTTCCACGCTGTCGAGAATTCGGGTGACCATGGACTCAGACAGGGGTTTCTCCACCCGGATGGTCAGCTGGGCGGACAAATTGATGCAGCCGGAAACTACGGCATCGCCGGGGGCGGCGTAGACCGGGACAGGTTCACCGGTGATGGGAGCGGTGTCGATGGGTCCGGTACCGGAGATGACAATGCCGTCCAGAGGGATCCGGTCGCCGGGGCGAACCAGCAGCAGGTCACCCACTTGGGCATCGGCTGCCGGGATGGCGCTCAGTTCCTCGCCATCAAAGCGGTTGACCTCCTCAGGGCGCAGGTCCACGGCATCCATGATCTGGCTGCGGCTGCGCTCCACCGCTCTATGCTCAAAATACTCACCAACCCGGTAGAAGAGCATGACGCCCACGGCTTCGGGGAATTCGTTGATGGCAAAAGCGCCCAGAGTCGCGATGCTCATGAGGAAGTTTTCATCCAGAATGTGGCCTTTGGCAAGGTTTTTCACAGCAGAAGTCAGCACTTCCCTGCCCAAAATCAGCCAGGAGACCACAAAAATGGCCTTTGCCGGGAGGTCGAGCGCAAAATATTCCAGAATCAGTCCCAGAACGAACAATCCGGCACCCAGAAGGATGGGGAAAAGGCCGCCGTGGTTGTCTTCATGATCATGCTCGTGATTATGGTCATGTTCGTGGTGGTCGTGGTGGTCATGGCCGCAGTTGCAGCCATGCTCGTGGGAATGATGGTCGCAGCCGCATTCATAATCGCGGCCGCAGGCGCAGGTATGTTCGTGGTGGTTGGTATCTGGCCGGTCGCCGGGGGTGAAAGTGGCCTCGGACTCCACAGTCCGGGCGATGGCCTGCAATTTGGGCAGCAGGCTGTCCGGGTCGGCGGCGGTGACGCGAAGCTGCCGGGTGGCAAAGGTGATGGTAGCCTCCTCTACTTCGGGCTGGGCATTGAATTTGGCTTCGATCTTGGCGGCGCAGTTGGCGCAGTCGATGCCGGTAAAGGTGTAGCGGTTGGTGGGCATAAAAATCGCCTCCTTAATAATTACGTATGAGCATTTGTTCATGTGTTGTAATTAGTATAACCTCTGGGCGACAGTTTGTCAAGGGGAAATTTGTATTTAAGGAAACGGTTTTCCCCAGAGGACGAAGGCCGGGCGCGGAGGTAAGAAGAAGCGGTAGTCGGGAGGTTACGGGAGGGTCGGTGACCCTCCCCTACTGGATATGTCGTAAAAGGGATTCTCCGCGGTAAAAGAAAGACCCCTTCCGGGTGGAAGGGGTCTTCAGAAAGATTAGATCTTGGTGGGCTTGATGTGCCACAGTTCCTCAGCGTACTGACGGATGGTACGGTCGGAGGAGAACTTGGCGGCGGAAGCCACGTTCATCAGGCACTTACGGCCGAATGCCATGCGGTTGGCGTAGTCACGGTTGACGTTCAGCTTCTGCTCGAAGTAGGAAGCGTAGTCCAGCAGCAGATAGTAGTGGTCAGCCTTGTGCCAGTGGGTGCCGTCCAGCAGGGCGTTAAACAGATCGCGCTGGCCGTCATCGGTGGGCACGGTGCCGTCAACCAGAGTGTTGATGGCGCGGCGCAGATCGGCGTTGGCGTCGTAGATGCCACGGGAGTGGTAGTACTCCTTCTTCTCGTTGATCTGATCGACGGTGTGGCCGAAGATATACTCGTTCTCGATGCCAGCCTCCTGAGCGATCTCAACGTTTGCACCGTCCAGAGTACCCAGAGTCACAGCGCCGTTGAGCATCAGCTTCATGTTGCCGGTGCCGGAAGCCTCGGTGCCGGCAGGAGAGATCTGCTCGGAAACGTCGGCAGCGGGGATGATATGCTCAGCGTAGGAGCAGTTGTAGTTCTGGACGAAGATGACCTTCAGCTTGTCGGAGACAGCGGGGTCATTGTTGATCATCCGGGCAACACGGTTGATGTAGCGGATGATGGCCTTTGCACGGGCGTAGCCGGGAGCGGACTTAGCACCGAACAGATAGACGGTGGGGTAGAAGTTGGGCAGACGGCCCTCCTTCAGGCGGAAGTAGATGTCCACAACAGACAGAATGTTCATCAGCTGGCGCTTGTACTCGTGCAGGCGCTTGACCTGAACGTCGAACATGAAGTCGGGGTTCAGCATGACGCCCTCGTGCTTGGCAACCACGTTGCACAGCTGCTCCTTCTTCTTGCGCTTGATGTTGTTGAAGGCGATGACGGTGTCATCGTCGATGTGCTCCTTCAGACCGCCGATGATCTCCAGATCCTTCAGGAAGTCACCGCCAACCTTCTCGCGAACCATCTTGGTCAGCTCGGGGTTGCACAGACCCAGCCAGCGGCGGGGGGTGATACCGTTGGTCTTATTCTGGAAACGCTCGGGATAGGCAGCGTACCACTCCTTGAAGCAGTCGTCCTTCAGGATCTGAGAGTGGATCTCAGCAACGCCGTTGACGTAGGTGCCGACGTAGACGGACAGGTTAGCCATGTGGGCGGTGTTGTCCTTGACGACGTACAGGTTGGGATGCTCGGAACGGAGCTTCTGATCGATGCGGCAGATGATGTCCACGATTTCGGGGACAACGGAGCGCAGCAGATCCAGAGGCCACTTCTCCAGAGCCTCAGCCATAACGGTGTGGTTGGTGTAGGAGAAGGTCTTCTGAGCCACAGCGAAAGCGGACTCGAAGGTCATGCCCTCAGCCATCAGCAGACGAATCAGCTCGGGGATGGACATGGCGGGGTGGGTATCGTTCAGCTGGACAGCGTAGAACTCGCCGAAGCGGCTCAGATCGGTGCCGTGGGCCAGCTTGTAGGTGCGCAGCATATCCTGCAGGGATGCGGAGGACAGAACGTACTGCTGCTTGATGCGCAGGCGCTTGCCTTCCCAGGTGGAGTCATTGGGGTACAGAACACGGGTGATGTCCTCGGCCTTGTTCTTGGCATCCAGAGCGCGCAGGTAGTCCTGATCGTTGAATGCGTTGAAGTTCAGCTCTTCCTCAGCCTCACACTGCCACAGACGCAGGGTGTTGATGTTCTTGGTGCCGTAGCCGATGACGGGAACGTCGTAGGGAACAGCCAGAACGGTGTGCTCGGGGAACTTGATCTTGACGGTGTGGTTGTAGCGGCGGTAGGACCAGGGATCGCCGTACTTGGTCCAGTCGTCAGCCTTCTCGACCTGATCGCCGTTGCCGTTGATGCTCTGCTTGAACAGGCCGAACTTATAACGCAGACCGTAGCCGGACAGGGGGATGTTGCAGCTTGCTGCAGAGTCCAGGAAGCAGGCAGCCAGGCGGCCCAGACCGCCGTTGCCCAGTGCATCGTCCTCGATGTCCTCCAGAACAGCCAGATCCACGCCGCGCTCAGCGAACAGCTTCTTCATCTCGTCCAGAATGCCCAGGTTGAACAGGTTGGAGTAGACCAGACGGCCGATCAGGTACTCGGCGGAGATGTAGTAAGCCTTACGCTCGTGCATACGAGCCTTCTTAGCAGCGCTCCAGTTGTCGGAAATGGCCATCATGACAGCCTGACCCAGAGCCTCGTGCAGCTCCTGGGGGGTGGCTTCCTTCAGGCTGACGTCGTAGGTGTACTTCAGCTGAGCCTCAGTCCACTTCAGAATGTCCTTGCAATTGTAATTCATAAAAATACTCTCCTATCTAAATGCGGGGGGTATTCCGCTTACTTTTCTTCGGGCAGACGGCCATACAGGGCAGTCAGATTATAGATGGCACGGGCCAGACCGTCGTTGATCATGTGACCGCTGACACGCCAGGTCCAGTTGGCATCGGACAGGGTGCCGGGGAAGTTCATCCGGGCCTCGCCGCCCAGGTTCAGGTAGTCGGGCAGCTGGATGATGCACATATCGGAAACGGAGGACATGGCGGTGCGGATGGTACCCCAGACCAGACCCTCGTAGTCATCCAGATGCATGTACTCACGGGCGTAGGCCACGGCCTCGGGGGAGGCGGTCTCAAACCACTGACGCATGGTCATGTTGTCGTGGGTGCCGGTGTAGCAGACGGTGTTCTGGGTGTAAGTATGGGGCAGGTAGTCGGAGGGCTCGCGGGAATCGAAAGCGAACTCCAGGACCTTCATGCCGGGGTAGCCGGACTCGTCACGCAGGTCCAGAACCTCCTGAGTCAGGAAGCCCAGATCTTCCGCAATGAACTTGACCTGAGGCAGGCCATTCTTCAGAGCGTTGACAAAGTTCATGCCGGGGCCCTTGACCCAATGGCCGTTCTTGGCGGTGGTGTCGCCGTAGGGGATGGACCAGTAAGCCTCAAAGCCGCGGAAGTGGTCCAGACGAACCATATCATACAGCTTGCCTGCAGCGCCCAGGCGGTTCAGCCACCACTTGAAGCCGTCCTTCTCGATCAGATCCCAGCGGTACAGGGGGTTGCCCCAGAGCTGGCCGTCGGCAGAGAAGGCATCCGGGGGGCAGCCTGCCACAGCCACGGGATCCAGACGCTCGTTGAGCTGGAAGATGGAGGGGTTGCTCCAGACTTCCACGGAGTCCATGGGAACATAGATGGGCACGTCACCGATGATGGAGATGCCGTTCTGCTTGGCATAGGCGTGGAGGGCGTTCCACTGCTTGTAGAACAGGAACTGGACAAAGTGATAGAAGCGGATCTCGTCGCGCAGCTCCTGGCCGACGCACCACATGGTGTGCTCGTCACGGAACTTCAGCTTGTCGTCCCAGCTGTACCAGGGCTGACCGTTGAACTTATCCTTCAGAGCCATGAACAGGGCGAAATCGTACAGCCAGCCGTTGTTCTCACTGCAGAAAGCATCGAACTCCACGCTGCCGTGGAAGCGGCTGTAGGCCAGACGCAGAACGCGCAGGCGGTTGTTGTACAGGCGGCCGAAGTCAGCCTTGGTCTCGCTCCAGCACCAGTCGATGTGGTCGATCTCATCGCGCTGCAGCAGACCCTGCTCGACCAGCTGCTCCAGATCGATCAGATAGTGGTTACCTGCGAAGGTGGAGCAGGACTGATAGGGAGAATCGCCGTAGCCGGTGGGGGTCAGGGGCAGGATCTGCCAGTAGCTCTGGCCGGCCCGCTTCAGGAAGTCGACAAAAGCGAAGGCATGCTTACCCATGGTGCCTACGCCGTAGGGACCTGCAAGGCTGGTGATGTGCATCAGAATACCACTTGAACGCATAGCATTTACTCCTTGTATATCATGTTATTCCGGCATTGGGGGCCGGGAGCGGTCATTTCCGCCGAGCCGGCTTTCAAACGTCGAAAGATTTGAAATGAAAACGTTTCCAATTTCCGTTTACTATGAGAATAATGCTTTTTTTCTCGTTTGTCAAGTAAAAACCGTTGGTGTGAAAGGTGCTTTTCGCATTTTGGGCATTATGTCGAGATGGGCAAGGAAATATGCTCCGTTTATGCCCATTTCCCTATTTAATATACAAAAAAGAAAGCAGGCCTGCCGGAAAGGCAGGCCTGCGGAGGTATGGAATTAAGCTTCCAGATTGATGCCGGTCTCCTTGCTGAAGACGTGGCAGCAGTGGCCGGGGAAGTTGAACTTCACAGCGGCGCCGCCGGTCAGAGCAGCAACCTCTGCGCCGGTCATGTTCATGGTGGAGACCACCACGACCACGTCGCGGCCCATAGCGGTGATGTGCAGGTGCACGGAGGAACCCATCATCTCGGAAACGTCGACCTTGGCATCGATGCCGGTCTGCTCCAGAGTGATGTGCTCGGGACGGACGCCCAGCTTGATGTCCTGCTCGGCGACGTTGTTCTTTGCCAGCTTCTCCTGCTTCTCAGCGGACAGCTCGACGGTCATGTTGTCCAGCACAACAGCGTACTTGCCGTTCTGCTTGATCAGCTTGGCGTCGAAGATGTTCATCTTGGGAGAGCCGATGAACTCAGCAACGAACAGGTTATAGGGATGGTTGAAGACCTCCTGAGGAGTGCCGATCTGCTGGATGAAGCCGTCCTTCATGATGACGATACGGTCGCCCAGAGTCATAGCCTCGGTCTGGTCGTGGGTAACGTAAATGAAGGTGGTGTTGATCTTCTCGCGCAGCTTGATGATCTCAGCACGCATCTGGTTACGCAACTTGGCGTCCAGGTTGGACAGAGGCTCGTCCATCAGCAGAACCTGAGGCTCACGGACGATAGCACGGCCGATGGCAACACGCTGACGCTGACCGCCGGACAGAGCCTTGGGCTTACGGCCCAGGTACTGGGTGATGTCCAGGATCTCAGCAGCTTCCTTGACCTTCTTGTCGATGACATCCTTGGGGGTATGACGCAGCTTCAGAGCGAAGGCGATGTTGTCATACACAGTCATGTGGGGGTACAGAGCGTAGTTCTGGAAGACCATGGCGATATCGCGCTCCTTGGGAGGCATATCGTTGACCATACGGTCACCGATCCACAGCTCGCCCTCGGAGATATCCTCCAGACCGGCGACCATACGCAGAGTGGTGGACTTACCGCAGCCGGAGGGACCGACCAGAACGATGAATTCCTTGTCTGCGATCTCCAGGTTGAACTCCTGGACAGCCACGACACCCTTCTCGGTGATCTGCAGGTTGACCTTCTTCTCGGGCTGCTCGTCGGCCTTCTTCTTCTTTTTCTTGGCCTGCTTGGCGTCATCGCCGTTGTGGGGGTAGATCTTCTTGATGTTCTTCAGGCTTAAACTTGCCATACTTTCTTGACTCTAAGCACACCGAATCCTCGCGTGTACTCTCACACATCGCCGGGTAATACGGCGAAGGCTTTACGACAGGTCTCCACACTGCCGCACCGTGAGTCAGACGGGTTTATCCTCCTTTATTTTAGCAGATTACGACTATTTAGGTGGAGTAGGCGCAATCTACCTGGATACGAAAATGATACCATATTGTAAAGCGTTCTTCAATGGTTGGTTTTCACAGTTTTCGCCTTCTTTACTTGGGCATTTTGCCAAAATAAAATTGTAATTTAGCATTGCGATGTGCACCGCATCAAAGCCTCCCTTGTGTAAAGGGAGGTGGGCCGCCGCAAGGCGGCTCGGAGGGATTGTCGCGGCAAAAATGCTTCGATTTGCAATCTGTTTCAGGCTTAATGAAACTTTACGCCCAGAATAACCCTCATCCGTCACGGCTAACGCCGTGCCACCTTCCCCCAGGGGAAGGCTTTAGGCTGCGCCGGCGAAACTACAATTTATCTTAGCTGCAACATTCGGGTGGAAAACTCTTTTCAGATGTGCTATAATCTCAACCATAGATAATGGGAAAGAGGGGGCGTTTATATGCTGCCGCAGGCATTTCTGGAGCGGATGCAGCTCCAGCTTGGCGATGAATATGGTGATTTCCTCAAATCTCTGGAGCGGCCCCGGGCGGTGGCCCTCCGGTTTAATCCGCTGAAAGGCACAGCCCCAGAGCTGCCTTTCGTGAAAGAGCCCGTCCCCTGGGAGGAGCAGGGTTTCTACTACGATCCCGAAAGCCGTCCCGGACTGCACGTCTATCACGAGGCCGGCGTATACTATCTGCAGGAAGCCAGCGCCATGGCGCCGGTGACGCTGCTGGACCCCCAGCCCGGTGAGATGGTCTGCGACCTGTGCTCTGCTCCCGGAGGCAAGACCACCCAGATCGCAGGTCGGATGATGGGCGAAGGATTCCTTCTGTGCAACGAATGGAGTCCCAAACGCTCGAAAATCCTCTCCAGGAACATCGAGCGCATGGGCGTGGCCAACGCATTGGTGACCAACGAGGAGGTCTCCCGGCTGGCTGAGCGTTTCCCCGGCTATTTCGACCGGGTTCTGGTGGACGCCCCCTGCTCCGGTGAGGGCATGTTCCGCAAGGAAGAAGCCGCTGTTACCGACTGGAGTCCCGACACGGTGAAAATGTGCGCCAAGCGGCAGTCCGACATCTTGGACAGTGCCGCCAAGCTCCTCAAACCCGGCGGACGGCTGGTCTACTCCACCTGCACCTTCGCCCCGGAGGAAGATGAGCTGGCAGTTGCGGATTTTTTGGAGAAACACCCCGATTTCCGGCCGGAAATTATCGAAACCCCATGGTTTGAAAAGGTCGAAAACGGCGGACACCGGCTCTGGCCTCATA
>JAGKTU010000140.1 GCA_021153265.1 Clostridia bacterium | reverse complement strand
TGCCTTTCGGTTTTGTCTGGACAACTCAACCATAACACAGGTCATCCCTATTCACTATTCTTTTTTCTTTTTGTTACACATCATTGTAATACCTACACCGGAAGATACGTCTTCCGGGGGATTTCTATTGACTTTTGTGCCACTTTGTGAAATAATGTATAGGTTAAAATATAAGATATAAGAGAGGCTTTATCCTATGAAGCAATCCAGAACCCATAACTGCGGCGAGCTGCGGCTGAGCGACGCCGGCAAGAACGTCACCATCGTCGGCTGGCTGGAAAATGTCCGTGAAGTCGGCTCCAATTTCGCTTTCCTGGTCCTGCGTGACTTCTACGGCACCACTCAGGTTGTCGTCGAGAACGAAGAGATGATGAAGGTGGTCAAGCCCATCAACAAGGAGTCCACCATCTCCGTCACCGGCGTTGTCCGTGAGCGCGAGAGCAAGAATACCAAGATCCCTACCGGCGAGATCGAGGTCGTCCCCACTTCCATCGAAGTGCTGGGCAAGTGCCGCCACAACCAGCTGCCCTTTGAGATCAACAAGTCTAAGGACGCCGACGAGAATACCCGTCTGAAGTACCGTTACCTGGACCTGCGCAACCCTGCTGTCAAGAGCAACATCGTCCTGCGCTGCCAGGTGGTCGCCGAGCTGCGCCGTCTGATGACCGAGAAGGGCTTCCTGGAGATCACCACCCCCATCCTCACCGCCTCCTCTCCCGAGGGTGCCCGTGACTATCTGGTGCCTGCCCGTAACCACCCCGGCAAGTTCTACGCCCTGCCCCAGGCTCCCCAGCAGTTCAAGCAGCTGCTGATGACCTCCGGCTTCGACAAGTATTTCCAGATCGCCCCCTGCTTCCGCGACGAGGATGCCCGTGCCGACCGTACCCCCGGCGAGTTCTACCAGATGGATATGGAGATGGCCTTCGCCACCCAGGAGGACGTTCTGTCCACGCTGGAGGATGTGCTGGTTCCTGTGTTCCAGAAGTTTGGCAAGTACGAGCGGGTCTCCGCCGCTCCCTTCCGCCATATTCCCTATAACGAGGCTATGGAGCGCTACGGCTCCGACAAACCCGACCTGCGTATCGACCTGGAGATCGCCGACATCACTTCCGAAGTCCAGGGCTGCGGCTTTGGCCCCTTCGAGAATGCCACCGTCAAGGCTGTTGTGGTGGACAACTTCACCCAGGCCCGTAAGTGGATCGACAAGCTGCTCGTTGACGTGGAAGTCCAGACCGGCAACAAGGCCTGCTGGGTCAAGGTGGACGACAGCGGCAACCTCACCGGCGGCGTCAGCAAGTTCCTGACTTCCTGCCAGGATGCCCTGACTGCTAAGCTGAACCTGAAGCCCGGTTCTTTCGTCTGCATGGCTGCCGGCAAGAAGCGTGACGCTCAGAAGACCGCCGGCGTGATCCGTACCATGCTGGGCAAGCGTGTCCCCGGTCATTTCGACGAGAATCAGTACGCCATCTGCTGGATCGTAGACTTCCCTATGTACGAGATGGGCGAGGAGTCCGGTCAGCTGGAGTTCTGCCATAACCCCTTCTCCATGCCCCAGGGCGGCAAGCAGGCTCTGCTGGATGCCGAGGGCGATGTGGAGAAGCTGCTGGCCATCAATGCCGACCAGTATGACCTGGTCGTCAACGGCTATGAGTCCGCTTCCGGCGCTGTCCGTAACCACGACCCCGAGATCATGGTCAAGGCCTTCGAGATGGTGGGTCTGGGCGAGGAGGACGTCAAGGCCAAGTTCCCCGCCATGTACAATGCCTTCACCTACGGCGCACCTCCCCACGCAGGCGCAGCTCCCGGCGTTGACCGCCTGATCATGCTGCTGACTGGCGAGGAGAACATCCGCGAAGTCATCACCTTCCCCATGAACAAGTCCGCTCAGGACCTGATGATGGGCGCACCCACCTCCGTGGATCAGATCCAGCTGGATACCGTCCACATCGCACTGGTGGAGGAATAATCCTCACCTCCCACACGCCCCGGTTTTCCGGGGCGTGTTTTTGTGTGGAAAATTGTAGTTTATATTGCGATGCGCACCGCACGAAAGCCTCCCTTGTGTAAAGGGAGGTGGGCCGCCGTAAGGCGGCTCGGAGGGATTGTCGTAGAAAATGTTGCATTTCCGTATACCTTCCGGCAAGACCGGTAAGACCTTACGTCACAATCCCCCAGCCGAAAATCAAAGATTTTCGCCAGCCCCCTTTACACAAGGGGGCCTTGGGCGCTGCCGCGCCAGTAGCGTAAACTACAATTTACCTCCCATCCCACGGTTGCAAACCCTCCCATCTCATGCTAAAATGAGAAAAAACCTCAGGAGGTATCCCATATGGATCATGGACTTTATGCGGCAGAACTGTTTCTGGGCGGCTACAACTGCGCCCAGTCTATCGTAGTTGCCTTTCACAAGGAGCTGAATTTGACGCCCCAGTATGCCGCCAAGATGGCATCTTCCTTTGGCGGCGGCATGGGCCGGATGCGGGAGGTCTGCGGCGCGGTCAGCGGTATGCTCATGGTTGCGGGCCTTCTCTACGGCTACGATACCCCCGGCGACGATATCTCCAAAAAGGCCCACTACACCTTGGTTCAAGAACTGGCAGGCCAGTTCCGCAACGAGGTAGGCAGTATCGTCTGCCGGGAGATCCTGAAA
>JAGKTU010000089.1 GCA_021153265.1 Clostridia bacterium | reverse complement strand
GATCCACACCGTAGGGCCGGTGTGGCGTGGCGGCCTGTTTGGCGAGGAGAAAAAGCTTCGGGCCTGCTATGACGCATCCTTGGCCCTCGCGCTGGAAATGGGATGTCATTCCGTTGCATTTCCTCTGATTTCCACCAATAACTACGGGTTTCCCAAGGATAAGGCTCTGCAAATTGCCCTCGCGGCCTTCAATGGCTTCCTGCTGGAGCACGAGATGCAGATCTATCTGGTGGTGTTTGACGATACATCGTACCGCCTATCGGAGAAACTATTCAAGGACGTTGCCAGTTACATCGACCGGCACTATGTGGAAACCTGGGAAAAGGCGGTATACGGCCGGGAGGGGAACACCCGGCGGCAGCGGATTGGCCGTTGCCGGGAAGCGCAGGAGGATTTTGCCTGCCTGCCCTCCGAAGCGATGCCCTGCCCGTCCATGGCCATGCCTGCGGCTTCGCTGGAGGAAATGATGAAGCAGGCGGATGCCGGCTTCAGCGAAACCCTGCTGAAGCTGATCGACAAGAGCGGGAAAAAGGATTCGCAAATTTACAAAAGAGCGAATCTCAGCAAGCAGCATTTCTCCAAAATCCGCAACAACCCGGATTATAAGCCCACCAAGCCCACAGCCCTCGCGCTGGCGCTGGCATTGGAGCTGAATCTGGAGGAAACCCGGGATCTGATCGGCAGAGCCGGGTACGCCCTGACCAACAGCAGCAAATTTGACCTGATCATAAGGTATTTCATCGAGCGGAAGGTCTATGACGTGGTGCAGATCAATATGACACTGTACGAATTTGACCAAAGCCTGCTGGGGGATAAAAAGTCCCCTGCCAGTTGACCCTTTCAAATAGAAAACCTCCTATAATGTGGATGTAAACAAAAACACAACACATTTTAGGAGGTTTTGATTATGAAGAAGAATTTGACGGAGCTGGTTTTCATTCTGGATCGCAGCGGTTCCATGGCAGGTCTGGAGAAGGACACCATCGGCGGTTTCAACGCCATGATCGAAAAGCAGAAGGACGAACCCGGTGAGGCATACGTGTCCACGGTGCTGTTCGATAATCTGTCCGAGGTCATCCACGACCGGGTAAAGCTGGAAAATGTGCCGCAGATGACCCGGAAGGAATACTACGTCCGGGGCTGCACCGCCCTGCTGGATGCCGTGGGCGGCGCCATCCACCACATCGGCAACGTCCATAAGTATGCCCGGGAAGAAGACCGACCTGAGAAGACCCTGTTCGTCATCACAACTGACGGCATGGAAAATGCCAGCCGCCGCTATACTTACGACAAGGTCAAAGCTATGATCCGGCGGCAGAAGGAGCAGTACGGCTGGGAATTCCTGTTTCTCGGCGCCAACATCGATGCGGCGAAGGAGGCTGCCCGGTTCGGCATCGACGCAGACCGGACCGCCAACTACCACGCAGACCACACCGGCACGGCGGTGATCTACGAAGCCGTCAGCGAGGCGGTGTGCTGTGTCCGGGAGGCAAGACCCATGGCAGCGGATTGGAAGAGAAGCATCGACGAGGATTTCAGAAAGAGAGGTAGATAATATGTACGGCGCGATTTTGGGCGATATCATCGGCAGTCCCTATGAGTTTGACCGGGGTGGAAAAACCAAGGAGTTCCCCCTGTTTTCGGAAAACTCTGAATTTACAGACGATACGGTGATGACCATTGCGGTGGCGGAAGCCTTTTTGGATATGCGCATGGGAGAGGATGACGAGGTCACCTTTGACAGCCTGGTCTATTACCTCCGGGAATGGGGCAGAAAGTACCCCAACGCGGGCTACGGTGTCCGATTCAGCCACTGGCTGGCTGCCCGGTGGCCCAAGCCTTACGGCAGCTTTGGAAACGGCAGCGCCATGCGCGTCTCCCCGGTGGCATGGCTGTTTGACGATCTGGATATGGTTCGCCGGATGGCGAGACTGTCTGCCTCTGTGACCCACGACCACCCCGAGGGACTCAAGGGTGCGGAAGCCACAGCTTCTGCCATTTTCCTTGCCAGAACCGGCAGCTCCAAGGGGGAAATTAAGGCATTTGTCGAAGAAAACTTCCGTTACGACCTCAGCCGCACCTGCGATGAGATCCGCCCCGGTTATCGCCATGTGGAATCCTGTCAGGAGACGGTGCCGGAAGCCATCACCGCATTTTTAGAGGGGGAGGATTTCGTGGATGTGATCCGCACGGCGGTGTCCTTAGGCGGCGACTGCGATACCCTCACCGCCATTGCCGGCAGCATAGCCGAAGCCTTCTACGGCGTGCCGGAGGTGCTGAAGAGCGCCTGCCGGAAGCGGCTGCCGGGGGAAATGCTGGCGGTGCTGGAGCGGTTTGCGGAAAAAAGTGGACAAATTTCTGCGGATGTGGTAAAGTAAAGCCAGAATCTGTAGAAATGGATGTGAAGAAATATGAAAATGATGCGCTGGCTGATCCTGACGGTGCTTCTTGCCTGCCTGCTGTGTGCCTGCTCGGCTCCGGTGGAAGAGCCTGAGCCGACCACCACGGTGCCGGAGGAAACCACCCAGATCACAGAGCCTGTTACGGAAGAAGTGACGGAGCCTCACACGGAGCCTCCTGTGGAGGTAGCCCGGGATATGATCCGGGAGGGCGCTTATACCGATGCGCTGGATCTGCTCGCCGATGTGGAGGGTGACGAGGCCCAGATGCTGCGCCTGCGGGCGGGTCTTGGTGATGTGGCGGTGGGCGATGAGATCGCATTCGGCCATTTTGAGCAGGACAATGATACGGAAAACGGTGCTGAGCAGATCGTATGGATCGTTGTGGGCAAGGAGGGGGACAAGGCTCTCCTGCTGAGCAAGTTCTGCCTCGATACCCAACCCTTCCACAGCAAAAACGGTTCGGTGACCTGGGAGGATAGCCTCATGCGGTCATGGCTGAACGGCGAGTTCTGCGATGCCGCCTTTGCTGCCGCGGAGCAGCAGTTGCTGGCACAGACGGAACTGGTGAACACCGACAATCCCCGGTATGAAACCACCGCCGGTGAAAATACGGTGGATCGGGTATTCCTGCTGAGCTACGATGAGGTGAATCAGTATCTGACGCCTTCCCAGCGCTGCGCCCAGGTGACCGCCTACGCCGACGGCAGAGATTGCTATAACAATGCCTCCGGCTATGCCTATTGGTGGCTGCGTTCCCCGGGTGTTTACAGCCGGGATGCCATGTACGTCGCCCCCAACGGCGAAGCCAGCCTCTATGGCTA
Source organism: Clostridia bacterium (assembly GCA_021153265.1). Classification (GTDB taxonomy): domain Bacteria; phylum Bacillota; class Clostridia; order Oscillospirales; family Oscillospiraceae; genus Faecousia. Next base: position 5,406 of record JAGKTU010000089.1, on the reverse strand, counting down.
TGTGGTCAACCGCAACCGCTGGGCAGTGCGTCCTGCGGTGTGGATCGATCTGAGTGTGTAAAAAAGCACGGCATATATCCAATTTGGATATATGCCGTGTTTTTTTGTCAATTGAGGATTGCCTGCCGAACATGACCGCCTGCACGGGTCAGACGCTCCCGGGCTTCCTCGGCGGAGCAGTCGGCGAGGATCATGGTGATGGCGGTCTTGGCGTGGTTGCCTGCCTGTGCCATGGCTTTTTCGGCGGTTTCCGGATCGCAGCCTGTGGCCTCCATGACAATGTCCCGGGCTCTGACTACCAGCTTTGCGTTGCTGGGCTGCACATCCACCATCAAATTCTGATAAACCTTGCCGCAGCCCACCATAGCGGCGGTGGAGATCATGTTGAGGATCAGTTTCTGGCAAGTACCGGCCTTCAGCCGGGTGGAGCCGGTGAGACATTCCGGGCCGGGGAAGACCTCGATGGCCAGCTCCGCCGCAGCAGCCATGGGAGAATTGGGGTTGCAGACCACGCAGGCGGTGCGGCAGCCCAGCTCCCGGGCGTAGGCAAGACCACCCAGCACATAGGGCGTCCGACCGGAGGCGGCAATGCCGATGAGCAGGTCGCCTTTGCGGAAGCCGATGGATGTTAAGTCCTTGCGTCCCTCTTCGGGGCTGTCCTCGGCGGCTTCGTCGGGTCGGGAAAAGGCGGCAGTGCCGCTGGCCACCAATCCCACCACGGTCTCCGGGGAAACGCCGAAGGTGGGCGGACACTCCACTGCGTCCAGAACACCCAGCCGTCCGCTGGTTCCGGCCCCCATATACACGATCCGTCCGCCGGACTGAATGGCATCTCTTGCCAGCTCCGCGCACCGGGCGATTTGGGGCAGGGCGGCGCGGATGGCGAGGGGGATCTTCTCGTCCTCCCGGTTCATGACGGTGACCACCTCCAGCGGGGTCATGGTGTCCATGTCCATGGTGTTTTCATTTCGGCACTCGGTGGTCATAGTGCGAAGATTCAGTTCCATACAGTATCCTCCCGTATATTGGATCAGCGGTGAACGGATGCATAACGATAATGTATTTTATCATATATTCCGGTACTGTGCAACACAATGCACAAAAACTCTGGAGGTTGACATTGACGAACGGCAGGGGATATGGTATGCTGACGGTATCAACATACCGGGGGAACCTATGAAAAAGTGCAGAATCATAGCCTTTGTCCTGGCTTTTTCCATGCTGCTCCTATTGACCGCCTGCGCGGATACAGGCACAGCAGACAGAAAGAAAAACCGGGACAAATCCGACGCGATTTCCATAAAAGAGGTAAATATTCTGAGGGATACCGCAGAATTCTCCCTTGTCTACCTGTATACCGGTGATAAGGTCATTCCGCCCAAGCCCAACGGCGCTTATACCTACAGCGAGGCTGACGAGGGCATGACCTATCTGGTGCTGGTGATGGATGTGAAGAATCTGGGAGAAGAGACTGTGGAGGTTGGCGACCTGATGGAGGTGACGCTGACTCTGGAGGGGAAGGAAATCACCGCCGGTGCCAGGGTGGAGACCGATCACGGCACCTCGCTGGACCGTTACAGCGAGATAGCCCCCTTGGTCACCGCCCGGGTCCACTATCTGTTCGAGATCCCAGATAATCAGCAGCCGGAGACCCTGTCCCTCCGGGTCAAGGCCGGCGATCGGCGCATGATGAGCGAAATTTCTGTGGAGGAATTGAAGAACCGCAGCCGGGCGCTTGCTCTGGGCGACATCATTACCGACGAGCAGACCATCGAGGCGGCTGTGGAGGATGTGTTTTTGACCACCAAGCTGGAGCCGGAGAATCCCGGACGTTACTACCACTATTTTGAGGCCGACAGCGGTAAGACCTACCTCGTTATGAAGCTTACTGTGAAAAATCTGGACAGCAGCGAGCTGGACTACGATACCATCGCCGGTATCAAGTGCATCTATAACGAAAAGTACGAATATGCCGGTTTTACCGTGTTCGAAGGGGACGGCGGCGCCGACCTCAGCAGCTATACCAATATCAGCTCCATGGCGCCCCTTGAGGAAAACGGCATCTATTTCTTAGTGGAGATCCCCGATGAGGCAGCGGCAGGTCCGCTGACCATGGAACTATACCTTGCAGGGCAGTATTGCCATTATCACGTCGAATAAATTGGAGGCAGGATCATGAAGAAAACATTTATGCGGTTGCTGTGCCTGCTGCTGTGCCTGAGCCTGATGGGGGCTTATGTGCCGGCGGCAGAGGCCATGCAGGAGGGCAGCGGCGAGATCGTGGAGATTTCCGAGGTCGAATATATCGATCAGGTGGAGTCTTCCGAAAGCTTTCTCAGTCTGGACGGCGGCAGCGTTGCCCTGAAGCCCGGAAATTATGAAAGATGGATCGACCGTCTGGAACTGTCCGATGCCCAGTTCGCGCTGGACTTCTACGACTGGCTGGAAGCCAATATTGATGGCGCGCTGGTGGATCCCACCGGATGCCCAACCTATGAAGGAAACTATGTCTATATGGCCAAGGTAAATACCGGCACCATTTCCTTTACTTATGACACAGACCCGGGAACTGCTGCCTCGGAAGCCTTAAACAATGGCCTGCCTGAGAGTTTAAACGATGTCAAACCTTACCTCGTGGCTGTCTACAGCGCCTTTGACCGGGACCACCCGGAGGTTTTCTGGCTCACCGGCGGCAGTGTCTGCGGTTATTCCGTGCCCTATTCCTATTCTTACGGCGGCGGCCGCGGCACAGTGACCTATACCCAGACCTTCTATTTCTATCTGACCCATGCCGAAAGAGCTTTTGATGTCCGTCAGGAGGATTACCGCACCACCGCTTCCATCGAAGATGCAGTCTCCGCACGGTACACGGCGGTAGATATTATCCTGAATAAGATCACGGCCACCGATCCCTATGGTCAGGTGCGCCAGCTGAATCAGATCCTTACCACCCAAAATTGCTACAATTCTAACGTCTCCACCGCGCCCGACTCCGCTTATGAATGCACCAGCGCTTTGTTTGGCAGCACCGGCAGCAACGGCCCGGTCTGCGAGGGCTATTCCCGGGCCTTTAAGGTGCTCTGCGACGAACTGGAGATCCCCTGTGTGCTGGCGGACGGCATGTCCTACAATTCTGCCGGCAGCGGCCCCCATATGTGGAACAATGTCCAGATGCCCGATGGCAACTGGTATGCCGTGGACGTGACATGGAATGACCCTGTGGTCTCCGGCAAGACCGGCGCGGTTTCCGGCTACGAGAACGAGAACTACCTGCTGGTGGGCGGCGATACCGTCATCGGCGGCAGAACCTTCTCTGCCTCCCATGTGGTAGAAAACTCTGTGACCAGCAGCGGCCCTGCCTTTACCAACGGCCCGGTTCTTGCAAGCGCTGCCTATGTCCCGGCAACCGGACTGACCTTGAGCCAGAGCACACTATATCTGTACGAAGGGGAAACTGCCTTGCTGACTGCGGCTGCCACGCCCAGTAACGCCAGCGGACAAGCGGTTTGGTCTTCTGATAATTCCGCCGTCGCCACCGTTGCCGACGGCAAGGTTACTGCGGTTTCCGAAGGTACGGCGGTGATCACCGCCCGGATCGGGGCGGTCAGCGCCCAATGTGTGGTCACGGTGGAACATATCCATGGTTACGCCGGTGTGATCACTACCCAGCCCACCTGCACGAAAGCGGGCGTGATGACCTATACCTGCCGCTGCGGCGACAGCTATACCGAATCCATCCCCATCACCGCGGACCATAACTATGTGGACGGCACCTGCACTGCCTGCGGCGCCTATGAAGCCCCCGTCCTGAAAGACGGCTACTATGAGATCGCCACCGCAAACCAGCTTTACTGGTTTGCCCAGCGAGTCAGTTCCGGCTATACGAACATCAACGGCAAATTGGTGGCGGATATCACCATCAACACCGGTGTGTTGAAAGCCGATGGCACCCTCAACGGCGACGGCAGCAATTTCCGCGTCTGGACACCCATTGGCGTGTCGAGCAATTATTATCAAGGCACCTTTGACGGTGACGGCCACACCGTGTCCGGCGTGTATTACGTCGGCATCGAGGATGTGGGCTTCTTCTCCCGGACAAACGGCGCCACGATCCAGAACCTGCACATCGCGGACAGCTATTTCCGGGGACAAACCTATGTGGGTGCCGTGATCGGCACCAGTTACGGCGGCACCGTCATCGGCTGCACCAGCAGCGCCACCGTAGACTGCGGCACGGAGTATGCCAGCAGCATGATAACCGGCGGTATCGTTGGCTACGGTGATGGCACCGTGGAAAATTGTGAAAATCTGGGCTTGGTCATTGGCGATGTCCAGGTGGGCGGCATCGTGGGCGAGAACTACGGAACCATTAAAAATTGTGTTAATTCCGGAAACGTCAAGGGCGTTGCCGGTGTGGGCGGTATCGCGGGCGGCAACAGCAAAACCATCACCGATTGCGGCAATACGGCCAAGATTACCGCAACCTACGATAAGATCGGCGGCGTGGTTGGCAACAACAGCGGCACGGTCACCTTCTGCTATAACACCGCATCCGTCAGCGGCAGCAGCGGTGTCGGCGGCGTGGCAGGCAATAATGAACGAGGCACCATCACCAGCTGCTACAATGCCGGCTATATAAGCGGCAGTTATGCTGTGGGCGGCGTGGTCGGCCAGAATAAGAAGACCATCAGCAACTGCTACAATGTCGGCGGTGTCAAGAGCACAAGCAATTATGCCGGCGGCGTGGTGGGCAAACAGGTCAGCGGCGCGGTCACCGGCTGCGCGTTCCGGAACGGCTGCGCTATGGATGGCAAGAACACCATCCAGACTGGCTTCGGCTGTGACACGCTGGGCTCTGCTGCTGTGAATCAGCCTGCCCAGACCGCTTGCTATTCGGATTTTACCACCGGCGAGGTGGCTTACTTCCTCCAGAGCGGTTTGAGTGAGCAGGTCTGGGGTCAGAATCTGGACAACGGGGAAGAATTCCAGGGCTGTCCGTGCTTCTCTGACGCCGTAGTCTATCAGGTCACCAACTGCAAGGGCGAAACCGTCTATTCCAATACCGATGCAGACCTTTCTCACAGCTATGCGGAGGGTGTTTGCATCGTCTGCGGTGCTGACGATCCCAACTACAAGCCCGAGATCGAGAAGTTCGACATCGCCTTCTCCCAGATCGACATGGGCAATGCCCTGGGCATGCGCTTCGCATTCCCCGCAGTTGAGGACATCGATTTCACCGGCGCTTACGCTGAGGCTACCATGGCCGGCTCCACCCAGACCATCCCCGCTGACAAGTGGACTACTGCAACCATCGGCGGCAAGACCCACTACGTCTTCGGCTACTCCAACATCGCTGCCAAGCAGATGGCTGACGAAGTCACCATCGTGATCTACAATGCCAACGAC
>JAGKTU010000088.1 GCA_021153265.1 Clostridia bacterium | reverse complement strand
TGGCAGACCAAGGGATAATGTGTTATAATAAATTGATTTGACGAAAGGAGGGGCAGCTATGGCATTCCCACCCGCATTTCTGGACGAGCTTGCCGTCCGCAATCCAATTGAAGACGTAGTCGGTCAGTATGTGAACCTGAAGCGTTCCGGTGCCAATATGTTTGGCCTTTGCCCCTTCCACGGCGAAAAGACCGCCTCCTTCTCCGTAGCACCGGACAAAGGCATCTACTATTGCTTCGGCTGCCACAAGGGCGGCAGCGCCATCAATTTCATGATGGAGATCGAGGGCTTAAGTTACCCTGACGCCGTCCGCGCCCTTGCCAAGCGGGCCGGTATGGAAGTGCCGGAGGACGAACAGTACCAGTCCCGTTACCGCCAGCAGGAGCGGCTCTGGGCCCTGCATAAGGAAGCCGCCCGGTTCTTCCACGCAAAGCTTTACGCCCCGGAGGGTGCGGCGGCGCTGAAATATGCCATGGACCGTGGCATGCCCAAGTCCACGCTGACCACCTTCGGTATCGGCTACGCTCCGGACAGCTGGACATCCCTCGTCGATACCCTCCGCAAAAAGGGCTACACCGATCAGGAACTCCGGGACTCCGGTCTTGTGACCGTTTCCCGAAAAAACGGTAATCTTTTTGACCGTTTCCGTGACCGCCTCATGTTCCCCATTATCGACGTCCGGGGAAACGTCATCGGCTTCGGCGGACGGATCATGAAGAAGGACGACAATGCCGCAAAATACTTAAATTCCCCGGAAACTTTAATTTTCAACAAGCGAAAAAACCTGTTTGGTCTGAATTTGGCGAAGAAAACCAAACTGAATTATCTGATTCTGGTGGAGGGCTACATGGATGCCATTGCCCTGCACCAGCACGGCTTTGACTGTGCTGTGGCATCCCTCGGCACCAGTCTGACCGAGGAACACGCAGTGCTTCTCAGTCGCTATACCGAGCAGGTGGTGCTGATTTACGACGGCGACGAAGCCGGTCAGCGAGCTGCCCAGCGGGCCATCCCCATGCTGGAAAAGGCTGGCCTGCAGGTGAAAGTTCTTCAGATGAAGGATGCCAAAGACCCGGACGAATACCTCAAAAAATTCGGCGCGGATAAGTTCAAGAACCTTTTGAACGAATCCTCCAGCCGGGTGGAATATCAGCTCAACGCCATCCGCAGAAAGTATGACCTGCGCATCGACGAACAGCGGGTCAAATTCATCACGGAAGCTGCGGAATTCATCAGCACCCTCTCCAACGCCGTCCAACGAGAAGTTTACGGCACCCGTGCCGCGGAAGCGGCCGGCATCAGCTTCGAAGCCATGAAGATCGAAGCCAACAAAGCCTACAAACGCCGCATCGCCCGGGAGAAGAAGAAGCAGGAGCGCCGGGATCTGTCCCCAGCGGCTCAGCTTCAGCCGAAATCCCGTGCCATCCGTTATGATAATATGAAATCTGCCATGGCGGAGGAGACTGTTCTCGCTCTGGTGATGAAAGCTCCGGCACTTCTGGATCAAACCGACGGCCTTTCCGGCGGCGAATTCTCCTGCCCGGTGCTGGGTAATGCGTTCGACCAACTCCGCAAGCGCCACGCCGAGGGCTTCGAAGTCAATCTCTCCGGCCTGTCCGACTTGACTGCCGAGGAGATGTCCCACATCGCCGGCATCGTCCAGCGCCAGCAAGGCCCTGTCAACGAACAGGCCCTCTTAGACTGTGTTCGCACCATCCGGGCAGAGCACCGCAAGGGAAGTGTCTCCTCTTCCGAGGATCTACTGGCCTATCAGAACAAGCTGAAGGAAAGAAAAGGAATCAAAGCATGACATCTGTGCTTCTCCATAAGGAAATACCCACCCCCGTAAGCTCCGGCGATGAGGATATGGGCCAGTTTTTGAGCGAGATCCGCCAGTATCCCCGGCTCACTCCCGAGGAGGAACTGGAACTGGCTCAGCTTTGCGCCCAAGGGGACGAAAATGCCATCCGCCGTATGGTCAATTCCAATCTGCGGCTGGTGGTCTCCGTAGCCCGGGAGTATGCCGGCCGGGGCGTGCCGCTGCTGGATCTGATCCAGGAGGGCAGCATCGGCCTGCTTGCCGCCGCCCGAAAATTCGACCATACATTGCAGTTCCGCTTTTCCACCTACGCCACCAAGTGGATCCGTCAGGGCGTCACGAAATGCCTGATAAACCACTCCGGTATGATTCGCGTTCCAGCCCATACCGCTGAGCAGATGCGAAAAGTGGAGCAGGCAAAATCTCAGCTGCTCCATCGCGGCAGCGAAACCCCCACCACCGCCCAAATCGCCGAAATCAGCGGTCTGCCGGAGGATAAGGTGATTCGTTTGCAAAATCTGATGCCGGAGGTCTGCTCGCTGGATATCCCTGTGGGCGAAGCGTCTGAGGACGCCCTTCAGCAGCTCCTGCAGGATGTTCAAGCTCCCCAGCCCCAAGAGGAATTGGTGCGCCGGGAGCTGGAACAGCTTCTTGGCCGCCTTCTCGATATGTTGGAACCCCGGCAGAGCCGCATTCTGCGTCTGCATTTTGGCATGGAGGACGGTACTTGCCATTCGCTGGAAGAGATCGCCCGGATGCTGAATATTTCCAAGGAACGGGCGCGGCAAATTGAAAAGCAGGCCATGGAAAAGTTGCAAAAAATGGGAGCTAACCTTGGTTTGGAGGATTTTTTAGAATGAACGATTTGGAATTTTCCTTTGAGCAGTCCCCTTGGGATGCTCTGTTGGATACCCTTCGCCCCGGCGATGCAGTGGATGCCGTGAACTTCCTCACCATGATGGAAGGGGAATCGGAGGAAACTGTGGAGGAGGCATTTCTCGACATGGAGACGGCAGCCATGGTGCTGGATATCTCCAATCTGCCCAAGCCTGCCGGAACGGGAGAAGCTGCCCTTCGCCTGCGGCAGGAGGAGCAGCTTGTCCGCAAGGGTCTGCCTGTCCGCGAATTGGACGAATCTGACCCCCTGCGGCTGTATCTGGAGGAGGTGGCTATGACTCCCGCCTTCGGCGATGCCCAGCTTTGGGCAGAAAGAAGCGCCGCAGGCGATGAAAACGCCATGCTCCAGCTGACCAACCTGTCCTTGAGCCGGGTGGTGGAGGCGGCCAAAGCCCACGTGGGCCGCGGTGTTCTCATGATGGACCTGATCCAGGAGGGCAGTTTGGGCCTCTGGCAGGCCATCCGGAATTGGCAGAGCGGTGATTTTGAAACCTACAGCCATCGCTGGATCGGCTTCTACATGGCAAAGGCTGTGACCTTGCAGGCTCGCGCCAACGGCGTAGGCCAAAAAATGCGCACTGCTCTGGAGGACTACCGCTCCATGGACGAGCAGCTGCTTTCTGAATTGGGCCGCAATCCTACCGTGGAAGAGGTGGCTGAGCGGTTACACCTGACCCCGGATGCCGCCTCCGCCGTCCAGAAAATGCTGGAGAACGCGCGCCTTCTGGCGCAGGCCAAAAAGCAGCCCGAGCCTGAGGAAGAGGAACTGGCCGAAACCCAGGCTGTTGAGGATACCGCCTATTTCCAGATGCGCCAGCGCATCAATGAGCTTTTGTCCGAGCTGGACGAAGCTGACCGAAAGCTTCTGACCCTGCGCTACGGACTTGAGGGCGGCAAGCCCCTTGATCCCGAAACAGTAGGACGGAAATTGGGACTGACCCCGGAGGAAGTGGTTGCCCGGGAGGCTGCTGCTTTGGCAAAACTCCGCAAATGATATATAGAAAGAGGTATTGACTATGCCGAAAACCTATTCCATCGCCATCGACGGCCCTGCCGGTGCAGGCAAAAGCACCATCGCCAAGCGCCTTGCTAAGGAACTGGGCTATTGCTATGTGGACACCGGCGCGATCTACCGCACTGTGGCCTATTTCTTTGACCTCTGGGGCGTTGCGCCCAAGGATATCGACGGCATCACCCGTTACATCGATGAACTGAATATCGCCATCGAGTACGATGAAGAGGGTACTCAGCACATGATCATGAACGGCATGGACGTGACCGCCGACATCCGCACACAGGAGATCTCCCAGAAGGCCAGCCTGATTTCCGCCCATGCCATTGTCCGGGAAATGCTGCTGGACATGCAGCGTGACGTGGCAAAGACCCACAACGTCATCATGGATGGCCGGGACATCGGTACCGTGGTGCTGCCCAAGGCCAATGTGAAGATTTTCCTCACCGCATCCGCTGAAGTCCGCGCTCAGCGCCGTACCGATGAACTGCTTGCCAAGGGTCAGAAGGCTAACTACAATCAGATCCTCAAGGAGATCCAGCAGCGCGACTATCAGGACACCCACCGTGAGGTTGCCCCCCTGAAGCTGGCCCGGGATTCCATCAAGGTGGATACTTCCAATCTGGATATCGATGGTGTCATCGCCGAACTGAAGCGCATCATCGGGGAGAAGATTCCGTTATGAGTGTGAAATTGGCAAAAAGCGCCGGTTTCTGCTTTGGTGTCAGCCGCGCTGTGGAACTGGTGGAGCAGGCCGCCCAGGCAGGTAAGCAGGTTGCTACCTTAGGCCCGATCATTCACAACCGCCATGTGGTGGAGAAGTTCCAGTCCATGGGGGTTCGGGTTATCGAGTCCCCCGAGGAGGCAACTCCTGAAGATACCGTGATCATCCGATCCCATGGTGTCACAAAAGCGGTCTATGACCGTCTTGTCGCCACCGGCGCCGAGGTCATCGACGCTACCTGCCCCTTTGTCAAGCGCATCCACGGCATTGTCAGCCGTGCCGAGGAAGAGGGGAAGCTTCCTGTCATCATCGGCACCCCCACCCACCCTGAAGTTGTGGGCATCGCCGGCTGGTGTGGCGATTGCCGGGTCTTTGAATCCCCGGAAGCGCTGGAAAACTGGGCAAACAGCGGTGAAATCAATGCGAATTCGGCAATCTGCATAGTTTCGCAGACAACTTCTACAGAATCTTTGTGGAAAAAGTGCGGTGAAATTGCAAAAAAACAGTTTACTAACTTGAAAATTTTTGATACAATATGTAGAGCAACTGAGTATAGGCAAAGCGAAGCCGCGCAGCTCAGCGCAGACAGTCAGGCAATGGTCGTTGTAGGAGATCTCAAAAGTTCCAACACGGGCCGTCTCGCTATGATTTGCCGAGAGCACTGCGATAAGGTTTTTCTGGTGGACAATGCCGCCGAATTGAAGCCTGAGGATTTTCGTGGTGTCACTGATGTTGGAATCACGGCTGGTGCGTCGACACCGGCGTGGATTATAAAGGAGGTCAACAAGACTATGAGCGAAATTATCAATGTTGAGGCTGTACAGGAGGAGAACTTCGCTGAACTTCTCGAGCAGTCCATCAAGACTTTAAATACAGGAGATAAGGTTATCGGCACCGTTACCGGCATCGGCAACACCGAGGTCCAGGTCGATCTGGGCACCAAGCACGCCGGCTACATCCCCTATGATGAAGTCAGCACCGATCCTTCCGTCAAGCCCGAGGATATCCTGAAGGTTGGCGACGAGATCGAAGTTTTCGTCGTTCGCGTGAACGATCAGGAAGGCACTGTTCAGCTGTCTAAGAAGAAGCTGGACGGCCTGAAGGTCTGGGACGACATGGCTAACTATGTCGAAGAGAAGACCACCATCGAAGGCGTTATCACCGAGGAGAACAAGGGCGGCCTGGTTTGCAATGTTAAGGGCATCCGTGTGTTCATCCCTGCTTCCCAGTCCGGCGTCGCCAAGGGCGGCGACATGGCTGGCATGGTCGGCAAGACCGTTCAGCTGAAGGTCACCGAGGTCAACCGCGCTCGTCGCCGTGTCATCGGCTCCATCCGCGCTGTTTCCTCCGAGTCCCGCAAGGCTGCTCAGGAAAAGATCTGGGCTGAGATCGAGAACGGCAAGAAGTACCACGGCACCGTCAAGTCCCTGACTTCCTACGGCGCATTCGTGGACATCGGCGGCGTTGACGGCATGGTTCATGTTTCCGAGCTGTCCTGGAACCGTATCAAGACTCCCGCTGACGTTGTCAAGGTTGGCGACGAGATCGATGTTTACGTCATCTCCTTCGACGCTGAGAAGCGCAAGATCTCTCTGGGCTACAAGACCACAGAGATGAACCCCTGGAACCAGTTCATGACCAACTATCAGGTCGGCGATGTTGTCGACGCTAAGGTCGTGAAGCTGATGACCTTCGGCGCTTTCGCAGAGATCCTGCCCGGCGTTGATGGCCTGATCCACATCTCCCAGATCGCTGACCGCCGCATTGGCAAGCCCGAGGACGTTCTGGCTGAGGGCCAGGAGGTCCAGGTCAAGATCACCGATGTTGACGCTGAGAACAAGCGCATCTCCCTGTCCATCCGCGCCCTGCTGGAGCAGCCCGCTGAGGACGCTGAGTAATTAGCAAATCCAATACCGGGGCTGCTCCGCAGTCCCGGTATTTTCTTTCTGAAAGTGAGGTAGAACTATGGTCAAGCATATCGTTCTTTACAACTTTAAGCCGGATGTGGACAAGGACGCCGCGGTGAAACTCATCGCTTCTGTTCTGGAGCCCTTGGTTGGCAAGATCCCCGGTCTTCTGTATTTGGAGATCCGCGCCGCCTTCAACGGCATGGACTATGCCCTGTATTCTGAGTTTGAAAGCCGGGAGGCCTTGTCTGCTTATGCCGTCCATCCCCTCCATCTGGAGGCCAAGGACAAATTCTTCCACCTGTTGGACAGCCGTGTGGCTGCGGACTATGATGTTTAATCGGAGGTACTTATGAAAGCAATCGTAACTGTCGTCGGCAAGGACCGGGTGGGCATCATTGCCGCTGTCTGCGTCAAGCTGGCTGAATTCAATGTCAACGTTCTGGACATCAATCAGACCATCATGCAGGGCTACTTCACCATGATGATGGCTACCGATGTCTCTGCCTGCTCCATCCCTGTGGCTGAACTGGCCACCCGTATGGAAGCTGTCGGCAAGGAAATGGGCTTGTCCATCCGCGTCCAGCGCGAGGATATTTTCGAAGCCATGCACCGGATCTGAGGAAAACGCCATGCTGAATCAAAAGGACATCCTGAAAACGCAGGATATGATCGACAAGCGGCACTTAGATATCCGCACCATCACCATGGGCATCAGCCTGTTGGATTGCTGCGATCCCGATCTGGACACCTGCTGCGAGAAAATCTATAACAAAATCACCCGATGCGCCAAGGATCTGGTAAAGACCGGCGAGGATATCGAGAAGGAATTCGGTATCCCCATTGTGAATAAACGCATTTCCGTCACCCCCATTTCCATTGTGGCCTCTGCTTGCCAGACCGATTCCTATGTCAAGATCGCCCAGACTCTGGACGCTGCGGCAAAGAAGTGCGGCGTCAACTTCATCGGCGGATTCTCTGCACTGGTGCAGAAGGGCTGCACCGAGGGCGACTGGAAGCTGATCCGCTCTATCCCCGAGGCTATGGCCACCACCGACTGTGTCTGCGCCAGTGTCAATGTTGGTTCTACCAAGGCTGGTATCAACATGGATGCTGTTGCCGAAATGGGTCGTATCATCAAGAAAACTGCCGAGATCACCGCCGATAATGACGGTTTGGGCTGCGCGAAGTTGGTTGTCTTTGCCAATGCTGTGGAGGATAACCCCTTCATGGCAGGTGCGTTCCACGGTGTGGGCGAGCCTGAGTGTGTTCTGAACGTGGGCGTCTCCGGCCCCGGTGTTGTCTACCATGCCCTGCAGAGCGTCAAGGGTCAGCCCTTCGACGTGGTGGCTGAGACCATCAAGAAGACCGCCTTCCAGATCACCCGTATGGGTCAGCTGGTGGGTAGAGAGGCCTCTGAGCGGCTGGGAATCCCCTTTGGCATTGTGGACTTGAGCCTTGCTCCTACCCCTGCCGTGGGTGACAGCGTGGCCCGGATCCTGGAGGAGATGGGTCTGGAAGTCTGCGGTACTCACGGTACTACCGCAGCCCTTGCTATGCTGAATGATGCCGTCAAGAAGGGCGGCGTCATGGCATCCAACCACGTTGGTGGTCTTTCCGGCGCATTCATCCCCGTGTCCGAGGATGAGGGCATGATCGCCGCCGCTGAGAGCGGCACGCTGGTGCTGGATAAGCTGGAAGCCATGACCTGCGTCTGCTCTGTGGGTCTGGACATGATCGCTGTCCCCGGCGACACTACCGCAGCTACTATTTCTGCTATTATTGCCGACGAAGCTGCCATCGGTATGGTCAACTCCAAGACCACCGCTGTGCGTATCATTCCCGCACCCGGCAAGGTGGTCGGTGACCGTGTGGAAATGGGCGGTCTTTTGGGCAGCGCCCCTGTTATGCCTGTTCATAGCGAAAGTGCAGAGCTGTTTGTTGCCCGCGGCGGAAGAATTCCCGCACCCATTCAGAGCCTGAAAAACTAAACGAATGCCCGTACCGGTTGGTACGGGCATTTTTCATCGGAATTGTTTCCGGTATTCAGTGGGGGACATGCCATTGGATTTGTGAAAAGCGGAGCTGAAGTAGTAAAGGCTGTCAAATCCGCATCTTGATGCAACATCTCCAATTGGAAATGTGGTGTTTGACAGCATAAAACGAGCCTTTTTCATCCGTTCTGTTGTAATATAGCCGCCAACGGAAGTGGAAAGTTCCTTGCGGAACTTGAAATTGAGAGTAGATGGATTTGTACCTGCGGCGTGGCAAATCGATTCGATGGTGAGCCGTTTAT
>JAGKTU010000024.1 GCA_021153265.1 Clostridia bacterium | reverse complement strand
CCCTTGCCCTTGCCGATGTTGTGGTTAGCGCCCTGCAGCAGCTCGATGGCGGCGCGGGGGCCCAGATAGGAACCGCCGATGCCGATGACCACCAGCACGTCGCTGCTTTCACGGATGCGCTTGGCAGCGTCCATGATGCGGACCATCTCCTCGGTGGGTTCGGTGACGGGCAGATTCAGCCAGCCGAGGAAGTCATTGCCGGCGCCGGTGCCGTCGACGACGGTATTGTGGGCAGCGGAGACCTCGGCCTCCAGAGCCAGAAGGTCGGAAAGAGAAGCCTCTCCCCAAACATTAGAAATGTCAACTTTGATCATTCTTTGAAACATCCTTTCAAATTTTGTTTATCTTGCTTTATGTTACAATAAAATACAAAGGAACGCAAGCCCCACTTTTGGGCCGCGGCGCTTTGTTATTGACGATATAGCGGATCGATCTTCTGCCGGTAGATCCGCAGGAAGAAGAACAGGGTCAGCAGGGCGCTGGCCAGCTCTGCGATGGGGAAAGACCACCATACCCGGTTGACGTTGCCCGTGAGGCTCAGCAGGTAGGCTGCCGGCAGCAGCACCACCAATTGCCGTCCAAGGGAGATGATGGTGGAGTAGATGCCGTTGCCCAAAGCCTGGAAGCTGGCGCCCAGAGAAATGCAAACGGCGGCGATGGGGAAACTCCAGCTGATGGTCCGCAGGGCGGCCCGGCCCATCACCAGAAAATCGTCTGTGGGATTGAACATACCCAGCAGCACATCGGGGATGAACTGGAAGGCCAGCAGGCCGATGATCATCACGCTCAGTGCGGCACAGGAGGCCAGCTTCAGGGTCTTGACGATCCGCTGGGGCTTCCGCGCGCCGTAATTGAAAGCGATGATGGAGATGGTGGCGTTGTTGATGCCGAACAGCGGCATAAAGAAGAAACTCTGCAGCTTAAAATAGATGCCGAACACGGAGGTGGCAGTCTCATTGAAACCCTGCAGGATCTGATTCATGCCGAAGGTCATAATAGAGCCGATGCCGTTCATCACCACCGAGGGGATGCCTACGGTGAGGATGGGCTTGACGGTGCGCCATTCCAGCTTGGCATAGGCTCTGCCGAAGCGGACATCGGGATTGTGCTTTTCGTTGAGGTACAGACCCAAGAATGCGGCGCACCACTGGCCGATGACGGTGGCGATGGCGGCGCCTGCCACGCCCATTTTGGGAATGATCCACCAGCCGTGGATAAACAGGGGATCGAGAATGATGTTCAAAATCGCGCCCACGCCCTGGGTGACCATGCTCAGCATGGCCCGGCCCGTGGACTGGAGCAGCCGCTCGGACAGCACCTGCATAAACACACCCATGGAGAAGATGCAGCAGATGCTTAAGTAGTCAATGCCGCCCTCCACAGTCTCCGCCACATTGGACTGGACCTGGAAAAAGGGTCTGACGCCGAAAATGCCGAAGAGCATAAAGCCAAAGGATGCGATCATCATCAGTACCATACCGTTGCCGGCGGTACGGTTGGCGGCTTCCTGGTCGCGCATACCCAGAGATTTGCTCAGCAGAGAGTTGACACCCACGCCGATGCCCACGGCGAAGCCGATCAGCAGATTCTGGACGGGGAAGGCCAGCGACAGGGCAGCCACGGCGCTTTCGGAGATTTGGGAAACATAGATGCTGTCCACCACATTGTACAGCGCCTGTACCAGCATGGACAGGATGATGGGCAGCGCCATGTTGACGAGCAGTTTGCCGATGGGCATGACACCCATTTTATTCTCTTGCAGAGTGTTGGTCGGCATGATAGTCCTCCTTTGGTAAAATCGCATATATTCTTATTCTATATTATAGTGGATATCCCCAATAGATGCAACCCTACATTGCAAAAAAGAGAGAAATATGTTATCATATTTGCAAAAAAATGGGAGGTGCCTTTTACTTATGAAAAGCAACGCATTTCGCCTGCTGGCGCTTCTGCTGGCAGTGCTGATGACGGTGAGTTTGTTTACCGCTTGCGAGCAACGGACCCATTCCGCCCGGAAGGATCCCGGGGACAAGCAGCCCACCGAAGAAACCCGGCCCACCGAAGAAACCCAGCCCGTTGAGGAGGAATTCATCCCCACGGATTTCGAAGACATGGTCTATGTCCGTCCGGATCTGGAGGCCATTGCGGCGGCTCATGAAAAGTGCATGGAGACCGTACTTCAGGATGATTTTGCCATATTTGAGGCGGATTTGGATGCCTATTCCGAACTGTACAATGATTTCTGCACCAATTATTTCCTTGCCAACATCTACTACAGCAAGGATCTGACCGACGAATACTGGACGGAGGAGTATAATTTCTGCATGGGAGCCACAGCCGATGTGGAGGCCGATGTGGAGGATCTGATGTATGCCATTGCCGATTCTGTCCACCGCGAGACGCTGGAAAAGGATGAAGACTACGGCGAGGGCTACTTTGATGATTACGACGGCGAGAATTACTGGGACGATACCTTCACCGCCCTGAATGAGCGCGAGGCAGACCTGATCGCCCAGTACTACGACCTGACCGCTCAGGGCAATGAAATGGGATACGCCGAATACTATGGGGAACTTGCCCCCAAGATGTGCCAGCTCTATGTGGATCTGGTGCAGGTGCGCCAGGAAATCGCCGCCTACGCAGGCTACGACAGCTACCCGGAGTACGCCTATGAGAAGACCTATCACCGGGACTACACCCCCACCCAGGAGGCGGCATATCTGAAGCAGGTGCAGGAGCATCTGGCACCGATTTACTATGATATGTACACCGAGGGCATCTACGTCCGGCTGCGCAGCCGGGACGAGGAGGATACCTACGCCTATGTGGAGGAACTGGCGGGAGCCATGGGCGGCCGGGTGCAGGAAGCCTTCGAGTTTATGACCACCTACCACCTGTACGATATCACCCAGAGTGACAATAAGTTCAATTCCTCCTTCGAGGTCTACCTCATCACCTACGAAGAGCCGTATGTCTTTGTCAATCCCACCGGAACGGAGCAGGATTATCTGACCTTCTCCCATGAATTCGGCCATTTCTGCAACGATTACATCTCGGAAGTGGGCATCACCACCGTGGACGTGGCAGAGGTATTCTCTCAGGGCATGGAGTACCTGAGCCTGTTCTATGTGGACGGCCCCGAGCGCCTGCAGACACAGCAGATGGTAAGCAGTCTGTGTGTCTATGTGGAGCAGTCCGCTTTTGCGGACTTCGAGCAGCGCATCTATGCCATGGACCCCGACGAACTGACGGTGGATGTGGTGTTCGACCTGTTTGAGGAGGTTGGATGCGACTATGGCTTCGATGCATGGGGTGTGGACGGACGCCAGTTTGTGAGCATTCCCCACTTCTTCACCAGCCCCTGCTATGTGTTCAGCTATGTGGTCAGCAACGATGCGGCCATGCAGCTTTACCAGATGGAGGCAGAAGAATCCGGCACAGGTCTTGCGCTGTTCATGGAGCAGCTGGCCACCGAGGAGGAAGATTTCCTGGCCTTTGTGGAGGCCGCAGGCCTTGGCAGCCCCTTTGCCGATGGCCGCATCGAGTCCGTGGCAGAGACTTTCCGTGAGATCCTGTTTGAAGAGTAAATAGGATGCCCGAAAGGGATGATTCCCCCATTATTTGCATAGACTGTCCATAAGGAGGGATTGCATGGGGGACTTACCCAGAGGGGGCATCATCGCAAGAGCCGCCCGGACGATTCGTTCCGTGGCGGCTCTTAAAATACCGCTTCACGCGGCAAATGCAGGCTTTTTCATCGTTTTGTCGGTGTTTCCGGCGTTGCTTTTGATGCTCAGCTTACTGCGCTATACCCGCTTGGAGGTGGGCGACCTACTGGAGCTGCTGGGGAGCATCCTGCCGGAAGCCCTGTGGGATACGGCGCAGGAGCTGATCATCAGCACCTATCAGAGTGCCTCCGCTTCGGTGGTAGGTGTGTCGGCGGTGACGGCGCTGTGGTCTGCCAGCCGGGGCATCCACGGCCTGCTGCAGGGATTGAACGCGGTCTACGGCGTCACCGAGAGCCGGGGATATTTTTACGCCCGTGCCATCAGTCTGCTGTACACCTTCGCATTTCTGGTAGTTATGCTGCTTACCCTTGGTCTGCACGTCTTCGGCAGCAGTCTGATCGGATTTCTCACCATGATCGACAATCCGGTGCTGATCTTTTTGGTGGACATCATCGACCTGCGGTTTTTCCTGCTGCTCATTTTGCAGACGCTGGTGTTCACGCTGATGTTCATGGCTCTGCCGGATAAACCCAACCGTTTTTGGGACAGCATCCCCGGCGGTCTGCTGGCATCCACCGGCTGGCTGATCTTTTCGGATCTGTATTCTATTTATGTGGAGAATTTTTCCGGCTATGCCAATGTTTACGGCTCCGTGTACGCCGTAGCGCTGAGTATGCTGTGGCTTTACTGCTGTCTGAGCATCCTGTTTTACGGCGGCGTGCTGAATCAGTATCTGGCGGCCCCAAAATCCTAAAATATTCCTGTGTTTATGCCTTGTTCATAACTGTATAGTATTGTAGAATACAGAAAAGGGGGGATTGGGATGTTCGGTTATGTAAGTGTCCATCAAAAAGAGCTGACCGAGGAACAGAAAAACCGCTACGGCGCGGCTTACTGTGGCATCTGCCGCTGCATCCGGGAGCAGACCTCCAAGACTGCGGCTCTGTGCTTAAGTTATGACATGGCCTTTCTCGCCCTGCTGCTCATGAGCCTGTATGAGCCGGAGGAAACCTGCCACCCCAACGCCTGCCTGCTGCACCCCATCAAGAAGCGCCCCTGGGTGGATAACCCTTATATCCGCTATGCTGCGGATATGAACGTAGCGCTGGCATACTATAACTGTCTCGACGACTGGCACGACGAGGGGACAATCTCCTCGAAAATCCTGAGTAACGAACTGGGACGGCACATGGAGCGCATCGAAAAGGCCTACCCCCGTCAGTGCGCCGCCATCCGAATCTGCATTGATGACCTTTCCCGGCTGGAACAGGCCGGATGCCAAAATCCCGACGAGCCTGCCGCCTGTTTTGGCACGTTGATGGCAGAGCTGTTTGTGGTGCGCGAAGACCACTGGTCGCCTCGCCTGCGGCACCTTGGCATGGCTCTGGGCAGATTCATCTACCTGCTGGACGCAGCGGTGGACTACCGCCGGGATGTGCGAAAAAAGCAGTATAACCCTTGGACCGCCATAGGTATGGAGGAAAACTGGCCCAAGTGGGAGGAATACCTCACCATGGAAATGGGCAAGTGTACACAGGAATATGAGATGCTGCCGCTGGTGCAGGATAAGGCGCTGCTGGATAACATTTTGTACAGTGGCGTCTGGGTCAACTACCGGGCAAAAAGAAAAGAGGAACACAGATGATCGACGATCCCTACAAGGTGCTGGGCGTCAGCCCCGATGCCTCCGACGAGGATATCAAACGGGCGTACCGCCGCCTTGCGAAAAAATACCATCCGGACTTAAATCCCGGTGACGCGGAAGCTGCCAGAAAGATGCAGGAGGTCAACACGGCCTACGAGCAGATCAAAAACCCGGAAAAGGCCGCACCCAATGTGGGCTATGACCCCTTCACCGGCTACTATCGCCAGACAAGCTACGAGAGCAGCTCCGACGATCAGTACCAGCAGGCGGCCTACCAATATCTGCGCTTCCGCCGCTACCGGGAGGCACTCAATGCTCTGGAGAACGCTACCGAGCGCAACGCCCGGTGGTACTATCTCAGCGCTCTGGCCCATGACGGTCTGGGCAACTCCGTCACGGCTCTGGAGCATATCCGCCGGGCGGTGAGCATGGAGCCGGACAATTTGCAGTATCTGCAGGTGCTGCAGCAGATCGAACACGGCGGCGTACATTACCGGCAGCAGGCTGGGGATTTCCGGGGCTTCGAGATGCGTGGAAACCCCTGCATGAGCTATTTCCTGTGCTGGCTGTGTAACCTCTTCTGCTTCGGAGGCCGCTGCTGCTTCTTCTGCTAATTTTCGTGTAGGGGGCGGCGCCCTCGACGCCCCGCCGATGGGCGCAGAATTCTTTCGGGCTGTCGTAGGCGCCAGCCCCTACATGGGCGTATCGAATTCGATGTCTTGACAATGATCTATCCCTATGCTACACTAGCTATGACAATTTGATAACCTGATCCGTGGCGCGTCCGGCGATGAACCGGCTGCGCTGAACAAGATAACCGGGTGAAAATCCCGGACGGTACCGCCGCTGTATGTGCTGTTGGTCCGGTCGTTGGCGAAAGCCAGTCACTGGGGGTGTCCCCGGGAAGGCAGACCGGAGCGTGGGTAAGCAGTCCCCACAAGGCATGAGTCAGAAGACCTACGGATCGGATTCTCCCATCTCCGCGCGATTACGGGGATGCGCTTTGTCGCAGAAAAACGGCTGCGGCGTCTATTTTGGACGCCGCAGCCTATTTGTTTTCAAGGAGGAAACGAACTATGAACAAAAAGAAGACAATTTTGGCACTCATCGCTCTGGTGGCGGTGCTGGCAGTCATGGTGGGCATCTGGTATAGCAGCCGCCCCAAGCCTGAGTCCAAGGGTGACGACGTGCAGTCCACCACCCAGCAGCCCGGCGACACCACCCCCACCGGCTACAGCAAGTATTTCACCGTGGAAGTGGTCCACTCCGACGGAAGCGTGAAGACCTTCGAATACGGCACCAACGAGGATTATCTGGGCGACGTTCTGGTGGCGGAAGGTCTGATCGTGGAGAGTGACAGCCCCGGCCTGTATAACACTGTAGACGGTGAGGATGCCATCTGGAGTGTCAATCAGAGCTACTGGAGCTTTATCATCAACGGCGAAATTGCCATGGAGGGCATGAACACCACCTTAATAGAGGACGGCGCAGTCTACCGGCTGGAGTACACCCTTGGATAAGAAACTGACGGTGCGGCAGATCGTGCTCTTCGGCATGCTGGGAGCGCTGATCTTCGCCGCCAAATATGTGATGGCATTTCTGCCCAATATCGAGCCGGTGAGCCTGATGGTGATGCTGTGCGTGGTGATATTTGGGGGAAAGGCGGTGTACCCCATCACATTGTATGTGGTGATGGAGTTCCTGTTCTACGGTCTGGGACTGTGGAATATCAATTATCTGTATATCTGGGCGATTCTGGCCTTTGCCGCATGGCCTATGCGGCAAACCCGGTCAGCCCTGCCTTGGGCGATTCTTTCAGGCACCTTTGGACTGCTGTTTGGTGCCCTGTGCGCCCCGGTGGATGTGGTCATCGGCGGATTTGGCTACGCCGCCGCCAAATGGGTTTCGGGAATTCCCTTTGATGTGGCCCATTGTATCGGAAATTTCGCCATTGCTCTGGTGATGTTCGTCCCCATGCGAAACTTGCTGGAAAAGCTCTACGCCAAGCTGGAGCGGTCATGACAAAACAAAAGCGAGGAAAGGTTCGCCCTTTCCTCGCTTTTATGTTTAAATTTCCTTGTACATGGCGGCGGCGTCATCCTTGCGGACGGTCTCAGCCACCTGCAGGACTTCCACAGCCACGGTTCTCGCGCCCATGGAGATCTCCAGCTTATCGCCCACCTTTACGTCGTAGCTGGCCTTGACAATACGGCCGTTGACGCTGATGCGGCCATTGTCGCAGGCTTCGTTGGCCACAGTGCGGCGCTTGATCAGACGGGAGACTTTCAGATATTTATCCAGGCGCATGGGGATTTCTCCTTACTTGGCGACGTTGTCCTTCAGAGCCTTGCTGGCCTTGAACATGGGAACGCGGGTGGCAGGAATCTCGATGGCTTCCTTGGTGTGGGGGTTGCGGCCTACGCGGGCCTCACGGGTCTTGGTCTCGAAGGAGCCGAAGCCGGAGATCTGGACCTTCTCACCGCTGATCAGGGAGTGGGTGATGGCGTCGATGGCGGCGTTGATGACACGCTCGGTGTCCTTCTTAGTCATGCCGGCGGACTCTGCGACGGCGGAAATCAGTTCGGTTTTATTCATGGTTTTTTTCCTCTTTTCTACACGCGAAATCGTTACTTAGACTACCACAAATATAACCGAAATGCAAGGGATTTTTTCACAAAAATATTCCTTTTTTTTACAGACGGAGCAGTTTTGCGATTTTTTCGCCCTTAGGCAGCAGCAGGCAGTCTTCCCGGGTGATGACCTTGAAAATCACAGCTGCCACGCAGTAAACCACCACGCCCACACCGATGGGGGCGCCGCAGAGGATCAGCCGGCTGGTGATGCCGATGGCCTTCAGGCCCATCAGCGCGCCGAAGGTGCAGATACCCATGACGGCGGCGGCGAGGAAGGGCCGAATCAGATTCTTCACGATGGCAGGCGGATTCTTCACCAGCGTCCGGATGGAGCCGATGTTCAGTGCGGCGATGACCACATAGCACAGCAATGTGCCGATGGGGGTGCCTACGATGCCGAAACTCCGGTTGCCGGTGAGAATATAGATGGCCACCAGCTTGACGATACCGCCGATGAACATATTCACCACCGGCCGGGTCACATAGCCGTGAGCCTGCATGATGGCGGTGGTCACCAGAACCACTGCGTTGAAGGCGATGCAGCAGCCGAGGATCGCCATCAGCTTGGTAGCCAGCGCCAGATTGTCGCCGGTGTAGCCGCCCAGCAGTGCGGTAACAGGCTCAGCCATCAGAGCCAGGCCAAAGGCACAGGGCATGCTGATCAGACCGGTGATCCGGGAAGCGGATTCCTCGGTAGCTTTCGCACCGCTGTGGTCGCCGGTGGTGATCTGGGCGGTGATGGCAGGGATGATGGAGATGGTGATAGGGGTGATGAAGGCGCAGGGCATGTTGAAAATGGTCTGGGTCATGTTGTACACGCCCTTCATGGTGTCTGCCTGAGCCTGTGTGTAGCCGAGGCCCAGCAGCTGATCCATGTATAGACCGGTTTCCAGCATGGTCAGGATCTGCAGACCTGCAGAACCCAAGGTAATGGGAATGGCGATGACCAGCAGACCCTTGGCGGTCTGGGAGTAGGAGGTCACGTCCTCCTCGGTCACGGGCAGGGTGTTGTAGGTCTTGCGGAAGCAGCCGAAGAGGTAGATGGAGGAGATCAGACAGCTGGCGGTGACACCCAAAATGGCGCCGCCGGCGGCCATGGGGATGGACTTGGTGATGTTCAACAGCACCACCGCGGCCACAATACCCACGATCAGCTTCACAACAGCTTCCAGCACCTGAGAAACAGAGGTGGGCAGCATATTGCTCTGACCCTGGAAGAAGCCCCGGAAGGTGGACATCAGGCAGATCAGCAGCACGCAGGGACCGAGGCAGCCAATGGCGAACCATGCGTCGGGCTGATGCATCACATTGGTGGCCAGCCACTTGCTCAGCAGCATCATAAAGGCCGTACCGGCGATGCCAAGGCCGAGGAAAATGCCCCGGGCGGTGTTGTAGATTCGACGAACCTGCCGGTAATGACCCAGAGAGCTGGCCTGAGAGATCATCCGGCTCATAGCCACGGGCAGACCGGCGGTGGAGATCATCAGAAGGACGTTGTAGATGTCATAGGCGGTGTTGAAATAGCCGAAACCCTGTTCGCCGATGATGGCGTTCAGCGGCAGCTTATAAAATGCGCCGATGATCTTGACCATGGCGGTGGCCATGGCGAGCAAGGCAGTACCCTGCAGGAAATTTTGCTTTTTCTGAGATTCAGACATGAAAAAACTCCTTACTTCTCATCAAACAGACGGGGGATTGCGTAGGTGGTCAGCTCCTCCACTACCTTCTGCAGGTCGATGGTGGGGAAACGGCCGTTTTGGTAGAGAATCTTGCCCCGAACCATGGTCATAGCCACATCGCCGCCCTTGGCGCTGTAGACCAGACCGTTGATCACATTGTGGCAGGGCATCAGATGGGGTGCGGAGAAGTCAACCAGCACGATATCGGCATCCATACCCACCTGCAGCATGCCGCTCTCCTTGGAACGACCCTGTGCCTGAGCGCCGCAGACGGTGGCCATCATCAGCACAGCGGAGGAGGGCATGGCGGCAGGATTGCCGGAGGCCGTCCGGGCAGCCATGGCAGCGCCCCGCATGACTTCGAACATATCCAGATTGCCGCTTTCGATGGCACCGTCGGTGCCGAGGGCCACATTCATGCCGGCCTTGACGGATTCTAAGATGGGGGTAGAGATCTGACCGGCCTTTGCCGCCGCCAGAGGCAGCGCCACCGCGCTGACCTTCTTTTTGCCCAGCATTTTCCGCTCGGTTTCTTCCAAGTGGACGCAGCCGGCGGCGGTGGCGGGGACATTGAAGACCCGATGGCAGTTTAAGAGCTCGCCGGGGCCCATGCCGGTGCGGTCGAGGCAGGATTCGGCTTCCTCCTTGGTCTCAGCCAGATGAAGCTGGAAGCCCAAGCCCTTCTCGCTGGCATAGCCGACTAAGGCTTCCCACAGCTTAAAGTTGCTGGTGTATTCGGCGTGGATGCCGGCATCGATCTTGATGCGTCCGTTGTCATAGCCGTGCCATTTTTCGGTGACCTTCACCAGCTCCTGGCACTGCTCGTCGGTGTCGAAGTCAAATTCCTCGTTGTGGTCGATGAACCGGTAGGCGGACAGGGCAAGATTTGCCTTGATGCCGCTTTCTGCCACGGCTTCCGCAGTCGCGTTGGGGTAGTAGTACAGGTCAGAAACCGAGGTGATGCCAAAGCGCAGGCACTCGGCGATGGATAGCAGGGCAGCGGCCTTTGCGCTGCGGGAGTCCATCTTGTCCTCTTTCTTGAGTTTGGCTTCCAGAGCTTCCGTGTTGCTCAGGTCATCGCAGAAACTGCGCAGTACGGAGGTAGCCAGATGGGTGTGGCAGTTGTGCAGACCGGGCATGGCAACCATGCCGGTGCCGTCAATGATGGTCTTGGGCTGCTCCTTGGGCGCAGTCTTGGAGATAGAGGCGATTTTGCCGTCCTCAATGCCGATGTAAGCGCCGAACAGCACCTCCATTTTGGGATTCATAGTCACGACCGTGACATTGGAAATCAAAGTGTCCATCGTAGATTCTTCCTTTCGGGGGACAATTCATCGCATAAGCGCGAACATTTCTTCTTTTTGCCGCAGCACGTCGCCGATCATCTCGATGTACTGCTCCGGGAATTTGGGGTTGTGGAATCTCTGCAGAGATCCGTCGCTTAAGTTGACCTTGTTCATACCGCCGCCGCCGAGAGACAGGATGGTGTGAACCTCTTCCATCATGTAGATGTTGTACAGGCAGTCGAGGCCGTTCCGACTCCAGCCCACATTCTCAAAACTGCCGGACATATACTTCTGCCGGTACAGGTAGTAGGGCTTATAATTCTGCCCAGCCAGTGTCCGGTTGGCGTAAGCCACCATTTCGGTGACATCCTCAGCCGTCGGCAGGTTGACTCGCTTTTCAAACAGGTCAGCGCCCTTTTTCAGCGCCAGCGTGTGGACGGTGATGTTGGAGGGGTTCAGTTCCACCACGGAATCCAAACTCCGCTTGAACCCGTCAATGCTGTCCTGAGGCAGTCCTGCGATGAGATCCATATTGATGGCCTCAAAACCAGCGTCCTCCGCCTCCCGGTAGGCCCGGATCACATCTTCTGCCTTGTGGGGACGGCCGCAGGCTCGGAGAACGTGGTCCTCCATGGTCTGGGGATTGATGGACATCCGGTTTGCGCCGTGGTCATGGATGGCACGAAGTTTTTCAGCGTTCAAAGTATCCGGCCTGCCGCCTTCCACGGTGAATTCCATGCACCGGGACAGGTCAAAGTTTGCATTGATGGCATCCAACAGATGCACCATCTGCTCCGTGGACAATGTGGTGGGGGTGCCGCCGCCTATGTAGATGGTACGCACATGGCGGCCGGATTCTGCCAGTAATTTGCCGCTGAGGGCGATCTCCTGCATGAGGGCATTCAGATAAGGCTCTAAAAGTTCCGTCTTTTTGCCCACAGTGCGGCTGACGAAGCTGCAATAGGTACACCGGGTGGGGCAGAAGGGGATGCCCACATACAAAGAAAGGTCTTTTTCCTCCAGAAAATGGGCGGCGTTTACGGTGGAGGTGGAGCAATCCACTGCCAATTTTCGCCGCTCGGGGGTGACGTAGTACACACTTTGCAGAAGCTTCTCTGCGGACTTGGGGCTGCCGCCCTCCAGCATATGCTTGGTGGTGATCTTGGTGGGGCGAACGCCGGCCAACGCGCCCCACGCAGGCAGGGCGGGCAGAAGCTGGATGGCAGCAAGATAGTAGCTCTGCTGCAAAATACGCCGGCGCAGCCGAACCGTTTCCTCACTTGCCTTCAGCCGGCGGCAGGCGGTGACGGTCTTGCCGTCCAGGGTAATTTTTGTCCGAGCGGTGAGCCAGACCTTTCCCCGGTGGAGAGAGGATACAGCTTCGCCCTCTGTTCCCGCCGGAAACAGAGCCATTTGCAATTGTTCCACAGCATAGCGGTCGTCATGACCGATGAGTTTCAAGTCCATAGAGAAACCTCTGTAAGGGGGAGTTTATCGTTTGCGGCAATCGTAGGGGGCGGCGCCCTCGACGCCCCGGTACACGGAGAGTCACTCACCTTTCGGGCTGTCGTAGGCGCCAGCCCCTACCAATACGCATTCATCTCAAATAAGGATTATACTTCTTTTCCTCGGCCAAAGTGGTCGATTCTCCGTGTCCGGGGAAGATGATAAAGTCGCCTTCCAGCTCTGCCAGCCGCTCCAAAGAGAATTGCAGCAGCTTTCCGTCGCCGCCGGGCAGGTCTGTCCGGCCGCAGCTGCCGGCGAACAACGTATCGCCGGTGAACAGCGCGTTTTCGCACTGGTAACAGACTGAACCCTGGGTATGACCCGGGGTAACCAGGGTCACGAAGCGCAGTCCGCCTGCGTAAATGACCTCGCCGTCTTCGCAGAAGTTCACTTCCGTAAAGTCGCAGTTGGCCAGCGGATAAAAGTAAGAAGTCACGGGGTTGGGAAACTGAGACCAGTCCGCTTCACTCATCCACAGCTTGCTTTCGGTGGCTTTCACGATGTCCTCCACCGCGCCCACATGGTCAAAATGTCCGTGGGTCAGCAGAACAGCATCCACCGTCAGCCCCAGCGCCGCCACTTTAGAAAGAATGACCTTGGCATCGTAGCCCGGGTCGATGATGGCGCAGCTCTTTGCGCCCTTTGCGTGGACGATATAGGTGTTGGTCTGGTAAGCGCCCAGAGGGAGCGCAATTAAGTTCAGCATATTTCGCTCCTTACCGTCTGGGGGTGTCCATCAGCTGGTCGGTGTCTAGAATCAGGGTAACCGGGCCGTCATTGACGGAAGCGACTTTCATATCCGCGCCAAAGCGGCCGTGCTGAGGGGGATAGCCCAATTCTTCGCAGATGGCGAGGAACTTTTCATACAGCTTTTCGCCCAGTTCGGGGCCTGCGGCATCGGTAAAGCTGGGCCGGCGACCCTTGCGGCAGTTGCCGTAGAGGGTAAACTGGCTCACCACCAGCACTTCGCCGCCCACGGCCTCCAGACCTAAGTTCATTTTGCCGTTTTCGTCCTCAAAGATGCGAAGACCCAGCATTTTTTCTGCCAAATACCGGCATTCCTTCTCGGTATCGTTGGGGCCAACGCCCAGCAGGATCAGAAAACCCTTGCCGATGCTACCCACCACCTCGCCGTCGATGGTGACGGAGGCGGAAGTAACTCTTGTCAGTACAGCGCGCATGGATTATTCACCGTCCTGCTCTTCGGCAGCTTCTTCTTCCTCTTTTTCATCCTCGGGGATTCCGGCGGTGATGTTGTTGCCGCTGCCGATGGTGATGTCCTTGGGAGGTGCCATCAGCATGCCGATGACCACACCGGCCAAGGTGCAGGCGGCAATACCGAGAACCAACTCCCGGCGGTTGACGGTGATATTCTCATTCAGAGCATTCCAGTATTCCTTGATGCGGTTCATAAATAATCCTCCTTTTTAGTTCTGTCCGCGGCGGGAACCCACCACGTCACGGATATTCAGCAGCTTCGTCCGAACGGACTCCAGCTCGGCCACATTCTTGACCTCGAACCGGACGGTAAAGGTGCTTCTGCCGCCGGGCAGATCCCGGCCGTTCAGCTCCTTGACCCGGACACGGGCTGTGGTCATCACGGTGGCCACATCCAGCAGCAGGCCGTCTCTGGTCAGGCAGTCCAGCTCCAGCGTGGTTTCGAAGGGCTGCTCCTCCTGATTGGCCCAGCGGACACGAACCCAACGGGCGGCCTGATGGGGCTCGGAGCGGTTCTGGGCATTGGGGCAGTCCATCCGGTGGACGGACACGCCGAAGCCCTTGGTGATAAAGCCGATGATGCCGTCCCCGGGAACCGGGGTGCAGCACTTGGCGAACTTGATCATGCAGGAGTCGATATCCTCCACGATGACGCCATTGACGGCGTGGCGGTTGCGCTTGGCGTTGGGATCGTCGGGGGTGGTGCGCAGAGGGCCAAGGAGCAGCTTGTCGTTCTGCTGCAGCTTCAGCGCCTTATTGATATCGTCCCGGATACGGCCCACAGCCTTCACGGCGGTGAGACCGCCGTAGCCGATGGCGGCATACATATCCTCCCAGCTGTCGAAGGCCAGCTTGCGCAGCAGCTGGGGAGACAGCTCGGGATCGACGAGGATACCCAGAGGCAGACCCACCCGCTTCATCTCAGCTTCGAAGGAGGAACGGCCATGGAGCACATTTTCCTCCCGTTTTTCCTTCTTGAACCACTGCTTGATCTTGGTTCTGGCCTGATTGCTCTTGCAGATGCTCAGCCAGTCGCGGCTGGGGCCCTTGGCGCTCTTGGAGGTGAGAACTTCCACGATATCGCCGTTTTTCAGCTTCACATCGATACCGGCGATGCGGTTATTGACCTTTGCGCCGATCATGGAGTTGCCGACGCCGGAGTGGATGGCGTAGGCGAAGTCGATGGGGGTAGAGCCGGAGGGCAGGGACACGATGCGACCCTTGGGGGTGAAGACGAAGACCTCGTCGTCGAACATATCGATCTTCAGAGACTGGATATATTCGTCGGCATCGGAATCCTGCTGGTTTTCCAGCAGACGGCGCACCCATTCAAAGTCCTTCTCTGAGCCGCTGCCTGCGCCCTGCTTGTATTTCCAGTGGGCGGCGATACCGTATTCGGCAGTTTCGTGCATATCCCATGTGCGGATCTGCACCTCAAAGGGGATGCCCTGCTTGCCGATGACGGTGGTGTGCAGACTCTGGTACATATTGGGCTTGGGGGTGGAGATATAGTCCTTAAACCGTCCCGGAACCAGATTGAACAGATCGTGAACATGTCCCAGGACGTTGTAGCAGTCGGGGATGGTGTCCACGATGACCCGGAAGGCGTAAATGTCATACAGCTCGTCCATGGTCTTTCCCTGAGACTGCATCTTGCGGTAGATGGAGTAGACGTGCTTGATCCGGCCGTAGGAGGTGTTGTGGATGCCGGCTCTCGTCAGCCGGTCGGTGATGGCATCCTGAATGGTGTTCATAAAGGTCTCGTCTTCTTCTTTGTGGGCGTCCAGATGGGCGGTGATGGAATCATATTCCTTGGGCGCGAGGTAGCGCAGGGAAGTATCCTCCAGCTCCCACTTGATCTTCTGCATACCAAGGCGGTGGGCAAGAGGCGCATAGATATCCATAGTCTCCCGGCACTTCTTGATCTGCTTTTCCGGGGACTGGTACTGCATGGTGCGCATGTTGTGCAGCCGGTCGGCGATCTTGATCAGCACCACACGGATGTCCTTGCTCATTGCCATGAACATCTTGCGCAGATTCTCCATCTGCGCCTGTTCGGTGGAGGAGAAGTTGGCCCGGGTCAGCTTGGTGACGCCTTCGACCAGCTCGGCAACGGTGGTGCCGAAGAGCTTTTCGATCTCGTCGTGGGATGCGTCGGTGTCCTCAATGCAGTCATGAAGCAATGCGCCCAAGATGGCGTCGATGTCCAGACCCATTTCGCAGACCACTTCCGCTACCGCCAGAGGATGGATGATATAGGGAGAACCGTCCTTGCGCTTCTGGTGGCAGTGCTTGGCATCGGCGTAGTGGACAGCTTTGTCGATCAGTTCCATATCCGCGCCGGGCATCCGGTTCTTGATAACTGCCTTCATCGAGGCATAGTGTTCTTCAAAAGTTTCCATGATTTTTCAATCAGCTCTCTTTCGCGCGCAGCAGCCGCTGCATGGTTTGGCTTTCAGACAAATCGGCCTTATTGGAGCCGGGGGTCAGACGAATGGTAATATTTTTGTGCATCCGCCGGGTTTGCAGAAGACCCACGTCCTGAAAAATGTCCAGACAGGTCATCATCTGGGCAAGTCCTAAGGGCTTTCCGGACCAGCGGACGATCTTGCGGCACAAGCAGATGGGGGATTCCTTCAACTCGGGGCAGCCGTTGGCTGCCAGATACCGCCAGACGATTGCCAGGGTACTGCGTTCCGGCAGCAGCGCCTCGGCGATGCCGGGAGTCAGGCGGCCGGCGGTGAGGGCGTGATAGTTGCCTGCCTCCGGGCAGCATTCGGCGGTACAGTTGGGACGGATGTCCAGAATGTTCATCTGAACACTGCGCTCGCCCCGGTATTCGTTGATCTGGGGGTTGAATGCCACATCCACCAGATCACCCGGCTGGATGGAGGCAGTCTCCGGATTGGCGGAGAAGTAAATGGCGTTGACGGCAAATCGCCCCCGGCGCAGCCGCAGCCGCATATGGCGGCCACCACCCACCATCTGGATCCGCTCTACGGTCAGACCCATCATGGCCAGCACCGGCTTGGGGCAGCCGTTGCCGCAGGGTTCCAGAGCGCCAAGGGATTCGATGCCGGGGATGGTCAGCAGTTCCGGTGTCACGGCGCAGTCCACATCCAGAGAGGTTCTGGGGATGTCGTCCCGGTAGAATTCGCCTGCCAATTTGCAGATCTGAGCGCGGAACTCCGGGATCATGCTTCTTGTGATGGTAAAACCTGCCGCCAGTTCGTGTCCGCCATAGCTTTCCAGTAGATCGGACAGAGCAGTCAGGGATGTAAACAGGTTAAATCCGCCGTAGCTGCGGGAGCTGGCCTTGCCATGCTCGCCGTCTAAGCAGATCAGGATGGCCGGACAGGAGAATTCCTCGGCGATGCGGCTGGCAACGATGCCCACCACGCCCTGATGCCAGCTTTCCTCTGCCAGAACGATGGCCTCCGGGGCTTTTCCGGGGGGCAGCATGGAGATGGCCTCATCATAGATCTTCGATTCCACAGCCTGCCGCTGGCGGTTCAGATCGCACAGTCCCCGGGCCAGCTCCACGGCCTTTTCCGGGTCCTCTGTGAGGAACAGTTCCACAGCCAGATCGATCTGACCCATCCGGCCTGCGGCGTTGATCCGGGGCGCCAGCATAAAGCCGATGGAGGAGGCGCTGACCGTCTCCGGGGCGCAGCCGCACTCCGCCATCAGAGCGGCGATGCCGGGACGGCGGGTATTTTTCAGCAATTCCAATCCCCGGGCGACGAAGACCCGGTTCTCCCCCTGCAGGGGCATCACGTCAGCCACCGTACCAAGGCAGACCATGTCGGCGTACTCAGCCAGAACCTGCTCCTGATCGGCGCTGAGGGCGGCGGCCAGCTTGAAGGCTACGCCAACGCCGGAAAGATTCTTGTGGGGATAACCACCGTCGATCCGGTGAGGGTCCACAACAGCCGCGGCTCTGGGAAGGGTATCCTTGCACTCGTGGTGGTCGGTGATCACCAGATCGATTCCCAGCTCGTGGCACAGCTCCGCCTCGGCCACGGCGGTGATGCCGCAGTCCACGGTGACGATGAGCTTGACGCCCTCTCTGTGCAGCTGATGGATGGCGATGGGGTTTAAGCCATAGCCCTCTTCCAACCGTCCGGGGATATAGCTGACCACGTCCGCACCGCACCGGCGCAGAAAATCAGTCAGCAGGCAGGTGGCGGTGATGCCGTCCACGTCGTAGTCACCGAAAACGGCGATTTTCTCCCCCCGGGTCATGGCAAGCCCCACTCGTCCTGCAGCGAGGTCCATGTCAGTCAGCAGGAAAGGGTCAGGCAGGGGCGCGTCACAGCGCAGATATTCATTTGCTTTTGCCCCGTCGCCGATACCACGGGAAGCCAGCACCATGGCGCTCAGCGGTGCATAACCGCTGCCCACCAGAGCATTCACAGCTGAGGCATCCGGTTGGGCAACATTCCAGATTCCGTATTTCAAGTCGATACACATCCATTATAACTTTTTCTCTTTATTATAGCAAAAAACCGCCCGTTACACAATAGGCAGTTGCCAAAAATATTGAAACCGCAGGATGGAAGCAAATTCCATCCTGCGGTATTTTGTCAGAATTTTTCCATGATCCGCCTGCAGCCCTGTTCCGGAATGCCCCGGCATTTTTCTCCCAATGCCTGTTTTAGCAGCTGGAACTCCGTTGTGCAGCCATGGGGTACAGCCCATGCGCCGGCATCACTGCCCGGAGCGATCAGACCGCCTTTTTCGGCGAAAAACGCCACATTTCTGAGGGCAGAATCCAGAATCTCCCGGACAGCTTCCTCCCGGAATCGCCCCTTGCCCCGGAGATTGCCCACCGTGGACAACGTCGGCACCCAAACCGTCCCGTTTTCCACCATAGCGAGCATGGAATCCTCGTCCTGATACGCGCCATGCTCCACGGAGTCCACGCCTGCCACAGCGGCGGCCTCCACCGTTCTTGCGCCGTTGGCGTGAGCCATGACGGCGAAGCCTTCCTCATGGGCGATGTGGATCAGTTCGCGAATCTGTTCCGGCGGCAAGCCCTCTTCGGTCAGCACCCCGGCACGGTCAAAATCCATCAGTCCGGAGATCATGATCTTGATAAAATCCGCCCCATCTTTTCGGGCTTTTCTCACCAGATCCGCATATTCCCGAAGATTTTCGTAAGTTTCACCGATAAATGCTCCGTAGTGTCCCTTTTGGCACAGGGGCGCCAGAGGTGTGCGGTAGCGGATGCCGTATTCCGGGGCGATTTTTCGGGCCATCTTGCCTGCGCCCCAGCGGTCGCCGCCGTCCCGGAGGTAGACAAAGCCCTGCTCCCGGTACTGACCAAGAACTTGATGAATGAAGGATAGATTCGGCGCATCCCGATGCCGCCCAATGGCCTTTTTCCAGTCCACGCCGTCGAGGATCATGTGCATATGGCAGTCACAGAGCATTTTCTTACCTCCTTTTTATGGCATAAACCAGTCCTGCGATATCCGTAGGACTGGTTTTGTTTTTAAGATCAGCACAGCTTAGCGCCGGCGGGGATGGCATCGTTCAGCATAATGAGGTTCAGCTTCTCCTCGCCGTTCTCGGTGTGGACAGCGGACAGCAGCATACCGCAGGACTCCCGTCCCATCATCTTTCTGGGGGGCAGGTTCACGATGGCCACCAGAGTCTTGCCAATCAGATCCTCGGGCTTGTAGAACTTGGCGATGCCGGAGAGGATCTGCCGGTCGGTGCCGGTGCCGTCATCCAGGGTAAACTGCAGCAGCTTGTCGCTCTTCTTGACGTTCTTGCAGTCCTTGACCTTTACGGCACGGAAATCAGACTTGCAGAAGGTGTCGAAGTCCACATTTTCCTCGGCGAAAGGCTCGATCTCCAGAGCGGGCTTGGCAGGCTTACTCAGCTCTTCCAGAGCGGCCAGCTCCTTCTCCATGTCGATTCTGGGGAACAGGGCAGCACCGGTGGAGGTGGTCCAGACGGCGTCAGCGTCAGCGCAGTAGCACTTGGCGTCCCAGTTCCGGGCGTTTTCGGGAACGTTCAGCAGATCCAGAATGGCCTTGGAGGAATCGGGCATCACGGGCTCGATCAGAATGGCGGCAATGCGGATGCACTCGCACAGGTTCTTCATGACGGTGAGCAGGCGGGGCATAGTCTGCTCGTTCTTGGCCAGAATCCAGGGGGTGGTCTCGTCGATATACTTGTTGGCGCGGTCCAGCAGGCGGAAGACTTCGTTCAGAGCCACGGAGAACTGGAACTTATCCATCTGCTTCTCATAGTTTGCGATGACATCAGCAGCCAGAGTCTTCAGCTCCTCGTCCAGGGGTGCGCTCTCGCCGCCCTGACCCAGCTGACCGCCGAAGTACTTCTGATTCATGGCGGTGGTACGGGACACCAGATTGCCCAGGACGTTTGCCAGATCGATGTTGATGGTGTTGATCAGCAGCTCGTTGGTGAAGTTGCCGTCGGAGCCGAAGGGGAAGGTCCGCAGCAGGAAGAAGCGCAGGGCATCCACGCCGAAACGCTCGGACAGCAGGTAGGGATCCACCACGTTGCCACGGGACTTACTCATCTTCTCGCCGTTGAAGTTCAGCCAGCCGTGGCCGTAGACCTTCTTGGGCAGGGGCAGACCCTGACTCATGAGGATGGCAGGCCAGATGATGGCGTGGAAGCGGACGATCTCCTTGCCCACGAAGTGGACATCGGCAGGCCAGAAGGCATTGAAATCGTCATACTTGTCGTTCTCGTAACCCAGAGCGGTGATATAGTTGTTCAGAGCGTCGATCCAGACGTAGACCACGTGACCGGGGTCGAAGTCCACAGGCACGCCCCAGGTGAAGCTGGTACGGCTGACGCAGAGGTCTTCCAGACCGGGCTTGATGAAGTTGTTGACCATCTCGTTGACGCGGCTCCGGGGCTCCAGGAAGTCGGTGTTCTCCAGCAGATCCTGAATCCGGTCGGCGTACTTAGAAAGACGGAAGAAGTAGGCCTCTTCCTCAGCCTCCACCACTTCACGGCCGCAGTCGGGGCACTTGCCGTCCACCAGCTGGCTCTCGGTCCAGAAGCTCTCACAGGGGGTGCAGTACTTACCCTTGTAAGCGCCCTTGTAGATATCGCCGTTATCGTACATCTTCTTGAAGATCTTCTGGACGGCCTCCACATGGTAGTCGTCGGTGGTGCGGATGAAGCGGTCATAGCTGATGTTCATCAGCTTCCACAGATCCAGCACGCCCCGGTCGCCCAGAACGATGTTGTCAACAAACTGCTGGGGGGTGACGCCAGCCTCTTTGGCCTTGTTTTCGATCTTCTGACCATGCTCGTCAGTGCCGGTGAGGAACTTGACGTTGTAGCCCTGAAGGCGCTTGTAGCGGGCCATGGCATCGGTAGCCACGGTGCAGTAAGCGTGACCGATGTGCAGGTTGGAAGAGGGGTAGTAGATGGGGGTGGTAATATAGTAATTACCCTTGCACTTGTTGCACATTTGATTTTCCTCCTAAAATGAAAAAACGCCCTTGAGATAACTCAAGGGCGTAAAATTTACGCGGTACCACCTTGTTTCGCAGGCAAAGCCTGCCTTAAACGCGCTTTAACGGGCGCACCCGAAACGGCCTACCTATCGACCGCCCAGCTCCGAGACCATGTTCATCCGCTTCTGCCTGCCCCTTCCCACCAGCCGGGGCTCTCTGTGAGGTTTTCACGAATTACTCTTCTCTTCTTCGCTTTTGTTACATTTCCTGCATATTATAGCCAGAAAATCACCGATTTGTCAACACCCAATGTGAAGATAAATCCTTAATAGAACAGAAAAGAGAACCAGGTCACGATATTATCCCCATACTGAAATTCCAGTCCGCATTTTTCCAGCGCCGGGATCACATTGATGCCGTGGCTTTCCACACAGGGGTGCATCTTGTCGGGGAACCGGCAGGGCTGACCGTCTAAGTACGCGCACCGCTCACACAATGTGCAAGCCTCGGTGGACAGAATGTAGGGATCAATGCCCATTTCTCTTAAGATATCCCGCACCTGATTGGTGATGGCTTCATGCTCCGGCCGGGTGGCGAGGGTTGCGTTGATGTCGGCGATGTCGTAGACCTCCGTGATGGTGGAGATCATCAGACAGTTTTCGTATCTCAGGCACTTTTTCTTGCAGTGTTCCACGGTTCCCACACCGGGAGGGCAGGCCCAGGTTCTGCCGTGCATGGGGCATTCATGCTCGCAGATCCAGCGGATGCGGTCAGAAAATTCCAAATCGCTGGGGTCAATGTGTTGATAGATGTACAGCGGCAGTTCCGCCAGCTTTTCATCGAGGATAGCCATATCGATCATAAAAATTCCTCCAAAATCGCCTTGCACCCGGTCAAAACGTCCTCCCAGGTCTGACTAAAATCCCCGGTGTACCAGGGATCGGCCACGTCATGATCGAGCAGGGGACGGATTTTGTCCGGATCCCGAGGCAGAAGCCGCTCCAGATACCGGGCGTTGCTCCGGTCCATGTAGTAGATCCGGTCAAAGTGGTGATAATCCGCCATCGTCACCTGCCGGGCTTTGTGACCGTGGCAATCGATGCCGTGCTTGCTCAGTTCCCGACGGGCAGGGGGGTAGACGGGATTGCCGATCTCTTCCCGGCTCACCGCCGCAGACGCGATCTCAAACTTTTCTGCCGCCCCGGCCTTCTTCGCCAGATCCTTCATCACAAACTCCGCCATGGGACTGCGGCAAATATTTCCATGGCAGACGAATAACACTTTTACCATTGCTGCGATACTCCTTGATAAATCACGATTTACTTAGAGCCGCAATCACTTTTCGAATTTGTGTCAACCAACCGAATCGTGTTCTATCGTGGCTCTTCGTGGCATATTGTTTTACGAATTTGTAGTAAAAGTTGTAGTAAATGGACACCGTTTACTACTGGCTTTACTACAAACGGCAGACGAACATATTTCTCTGCCATTTTTCAGGCTTCCATTACCCGGTCAAACTCCGCCTGTGCATCCTCGATTTTCAGATGCGTGTAGGTTCCAAGAGTAATCCCGATATCCGAGTGCCCCATGATATACTGCAACGTTTTGGGGTTCATACCGCTCTTTGCCATGTTGGAGCAGAAGGTGTGTCTACACACATGAGGGGTGATCTTCGGAAGCTGAATTCTGTAGATTTTATTGTACTTGGTGCGGATATGCTTAAAGTAATGCTCCCAGTGAAGGGCGACCATCGGCATCTCATTCTTGTCCAGAAACAGGAATCCGGTGTATCCGTCCACCATCGGTTCTTTCGCAGGTTTCTTCCGGTTGGCAATGATCCTGCGGAAGCAAGCCATGACTTCAGGACTCATAGGGACAAACCGTTCACCGCTCTTGGTCTTGGTGTCCTCGATGATGTACTCCATGGTGTGGGCTCGCTGCAGCTGATGATCCACCCGGATTCGCTTCTTTTTGAAGTCGATGTCGGAAATGGTCAGTCCACAGAACTCCGAAACGCGCAAGCCTGTATTAAACAGGATGAAGATCCCGTCATAATACTTGCTGTAACACTTGTCCTCCTGGATGAACTTCAGGAAAGCTCGCTCCTGAGCTCTGGTGATGGCATCTCTGGTGACACTGTCATTGACCACAACCGTTGCCAGTTCAAACTGGAAGGGATTCTTGTGGATCAAATCATCCTGCAATGCCATCTCAAAAGCAGGTCTTACAACGCCCCGGATGGAATGAATGGAACTGTATCCTCTGCCATCCACCTTCTGCATCTTAATGAGCCAGGCTTTTGCATCGGATTGCTTCACCTTATCGATTCGAAGTTTCCCGAAATCTTCTTTCCTAATGATGTTCAGGACAAAGTTGTAATTTGCCTGGGTGTTGTGACGGACATTGACCTTCAGAGATAGGTATTTCTCCACCAGATCCAGCACAGTAAGATCCCCGCCATTGGGAACGATCTTTTTGAACAGATCCTGCTGGATCTGCCGTTCCTTTTCCCGCAGAGAAAGGTCCCTTGCTCTTCCGGCGGGAGTTCGGTCATTTTTGTCCAATCTCCAGCTGTAAACGAACTTGTACTCGCCGTTCAGATCCTTGTACTTATAAGCATATCGGCCATCTTGACGCTGGCTCTCTCCGTTATGTAAAATGCGGCCTCGGTTATCCCTCCGCTTTTCACTCATACTAAAAACTCCTTCCGTAAATGAAGAGAGCTCCGATATGATGAAATGAGTATATCATATCGGAGCCCAATTTACTACTTTTACTTCAAAATTTCACCGAATTCCTATGGCAGAAAATCAGATCACAGATGCATTGTTCAGGTATTCTTCGAACAGTTTTTTCTTAATCATGATCCGATTTCCGTTTTCCAGCAGGAATTTAGCATCCATATTTTCATCCACGATTTGGCGCATCTTCTTTTCACCGATGTGAAAATACTCAGCAGCCTCACGCAGGGTCAACATATACTTTTCCCAGTAGGGAATCTCGATCATACACAGTATCCTCCACATTCATAGATTCGCAGAAAATGCGCCGAAAATTTCGGCGCATTTTGTAGTTCTCAGTCTTTCGGTTCATTGATATCAACCTTGGGCAATCATTCACGATTGATCTCTCCTTTTTCTGTAATTTGGGGTTCTTTGTACACGGCCAGGATTTCTGCAGGAATGGCATCCATGGTCTGCCGGAGTACTTCCACCATGTGCTGGAGGTCATCCAGTTCCTGCACCTTCTTTTCCAGCTCCAGCTGACGCAGGGTACTGGCCTTGCTACTGTTGACCTCTTTCTTCAGGTCCGTAATTTCACGGCGCATCTCTTTGGCTGCCTTGCTGGTTTTCTTCAGCTTGGTCATCAGTTCCTCCACGCCGGGGATATACTCATCCAGTAGCACAGCAATTTCTTTGGATTTTGCCTTGGCATTAAGTGGGTTCATCTCAGACAGAAGCTGAATCAGCTTATCTTTCTGCTGGGTCAGATGGGCAGCCTGCTTGAACAGCCGGGGCGGGATATGGGTTCTTCCGGTGAGGCTGGCAGATTCACCCCGCTCAAAACCGGGGTACTTCTTCACCATGTAGCTCCAGAATTCATCCTGCCACTGGGTCAGCCGTTTCTTGTTCCCGATGATCTCCTTTGCACTCAGCCGCCCATCTGCGGTGATGGGGACAAAGCAAAGGTGCATGTGGGGAGTCTTCTCGTCCACATGCACCACGGCGGAAATATAGGTATCAGGGTTTTGCTTGGATTTCATGAATTCTATTGCGTAATCAAAGAATTCCCGGACTTCCTTCTGGCTCTTCTTCTCAAAAAACTCCGGGCTGGCGGTGATCAGAACCTCTACAGCAGTGACGCTGTCCTTCCGCACCCGGCATCCATTCTCCCGGATGATCCGGTTGGAAATATCACGATACTTCCCATCGGGAACAACCGGGTGGAAGTTGTGTTTGCTCAGCTCCGTCTTGATATCCGGATTGCTGGCGTAATTTTCTTTGGTTCTTTCGTTGTGCGCTTCAATACGGCTCACGGTAGGGCCTTTGTATTTTGCAAAGCGCAAAATTGCATGTTGTGCTTTCATTCTTTTTCTTGTACCTCCTTGGCTCTTTTGGATAAGTATCGGCCGCATTCGATCACCAGCACCTTGTACGCTTGCTTGCAGGTATGTACGCATCGGCGGCAAAGGCTGTTGTATTTCACGCGGCCGCGTTCGTTCAAAAACAGGGATCGCTCCTGTTTCCTCTTTTTTGACATACGGGGCATCGCGTTCCTCCTTTCAAATTACTGTTGTGTTTCGGTGTCATTTCCGGTGTTTTTTGCCTCTGTACGCGGCGAAAATTTTGCAGAGGTGTACATCGTAGATTTCATAGAAATCTTTGGATGAGATCTCGTGATCTGCTTTGAACCGGAAATAGCCTTCCGATTCCATGAACTCCACAATATTGTTGCCATCCCGGATCGCTTCCTCCCGGTTGGCTTTGGTTCGCTCACTGGTGGTGAAGTGGTAATTGTTCTGAATCAGCCGTCTAAGACCTTCCAGTGCCCACAACAATATCCCTTCTGCTTCCGCGCACATCTTTTCTGCAATAAAGGGATCATCATACCGGTCTTTCTCCTTTTCCTTTACGGACAGGATCAGCTGGCGGCGGAAGAAGCCCTCACTACGGTCATAGAGGGATTTCATCACGCCGTTGCCGAACACCATAAACCGGGAGTACAGCCACCCCTGGTAGCTCTGCTTACCCTTTTTCTCCAGATCCAGCGGTTGCTCTGCGGTGACGATGGTTTTGATGTAGTTGGTCTGAGGCAAAGCCTCCAGCTTCATATCATCATCCACCATGGCAAGCAGGTGCTCCAGATCTGCCCGGGCAAAGGGATTGGTTTCTACCTTCTGAATGGAACCATTGCACATATTGTCACCCAGCAGTGCCCGCATCACCAGGCCCACTCTGGATTTTCCCTCACCGCCCTTACCGACCAGAAACAGCATCTGTTGACCCTTGTTGGAAGGAATCAGACAGTAGCCCATGTATTCCTGCAAGGTGGGGATATCGTCCTCATGCAGTAGCTGGCTTACAAACTTCAGCCACTGTACCGGCTCCGGCGCGTTGGGGTTGTAAGCTACCGGCAGGCGGTTAACACAGAAGTCCTTGGTTTCCTCAAATTCTCCGGACAGATAGTAAGTGCCGTTGGCTACGAAGATCCGGTCCTGATAGGTGGGCAGGGGCTCCGAGTAGGCCAGTACCCGCATGGTATCCAGCAGATTGGTGATTTTCTTGGGAATGCCGGAAAACACATAAGGCGAGATCCATTCGAGGATCTTTTTCTTCAGCTTGTTTTCGTCGGTTATCCGCCCGTCGGTGGTGAAGAACGTGCCGTTGATACAGATCATCGGGTGCTGCTCCAGAAAGGCCTTGCAGAATTCCATTTCATTGATCTTATCCCCAGCCAGCCATTCAGGGCCAAAGGGACTCTCAAGAACAATATCCGCCATTCCCGGATTCCTCATTTCTTTTACAGATATTCATTTTCATTTCCTCCTCTTGATTTTGTAATACGTAATCTTGCAGGCAATGGAGGTGGTCATCTTCTAGCAGAAGCTCCACTGCTTGCTTGCGCCGCCAGGGATCCGCATCCATCATTTCATCAATCAGATGAGCGATGAAGCTTTCCCTCTGGCACCCTTCCACGAATTTCTCATGAAACAGCTCCTCCGGTCCTTGGGGCGCATATTGTTTCTTCCAGGATCGTAGCAGTTTCTCATACTGCACCAAAGCAAAAAGGCAGCGCTGCTCCAAAGTGCGGAGCGGCACTGCCGGTTTTATTTTCGGTGTGATCACTGACTGCGATTCCGGTTGAATACCGAATCTCTCGGCAAGAGTTTGTGCGGCATCGTGATTGCTGATGCCAAGCAGACGGGCAGTAAAGTCGATGACATCTCCCGTTGCTCCGCAGCCAAAGCAATAATACCGCCGATCCAGCTTCAGGCTGGGCGTATGGTCTTCGTGGAACGGGCATGCGGCCATTCCCGACCTGTTCACCGTCAGTCCAAAGCTTTCCGCAGCCTTTCTTGCAGTGACAGCTGCCTTGATTGATTCATACATATTCCTAAGCATCCTCTCCTCGTAAAATTCTAAAGGTACGCATCTATGGCCATCTCGAATTGCCCCTTCACTTATAGGAGAAAATCAGGGGTGAAATCGGAACCCATTTTGAAAATTCTTAAAATTATTTTTGCACTTCTCATTTTCAAGCTTTGAGTGAATAACTAAAAGCCAGTAAGTCCGAATTAACGGATCATACTTCATAAAACCAGTAGAAATTCAGTCCCAGACAAGGTATAATAGGGAT
>JAGKTU010000087.1 GCA_021153265.1 Clostridia bacterium | reverse complement strand
GAGTTCATCCTGGATGTTGACACCGTCATCATGTCCCTGGGCACCAACCCCAACCCCCTGATCCGCTCCACCACCCCCGGTCTGGAGACCAACCGCAAGGGCTGCCTGATCGTCAACGAGAACGAGATGACCACCCGCGAGGGCGTCTTCGCCGGCGGCGACGCCGTCACCGGCGCTGCCACCGTTATCCTGGCCATGGGCGCAGGTAAGAAGGGCGCAGCCGCCATCGACAAGTTCATCAAGAACCAGTAATTGCGTTACAGGCACAGCAGGTCATTCTGCTGTGCCTGTTCTTGTATCTGCTGATCAACTGTGGTATACTTAAAGAAAGGATAAACTTGAATTAGCAGGGGTGAAAAATGGAAAATCAACACGAGCACTTAATGGAGTCATTCTTTCAAGAAAAAGAAATATCCAAAAGAAACGAAATATTGCGGCAGCTGCTCTTGGATATGCCGATTGATGGAAAGGATTTTTTCCTTAAGGCTTTCAAGAAAGAACGCTGCTTGGATATAAAGCTGCGCACGGTTAGAGGCTACGCCGCTTATGCCACAGAGGATGAAGTTTCGGTTTTGATGGACAAACTTCTTGAACTGATGAAGAAGAGATCAGATAAGACGCCCTACAACTACACAGAATATGAACCTATGCGCTCAGTTTTTCTCATGCCCTATTTATTGGAACACTATAATTATGAGTGTTTTCGGTTATTTAATGTGCAATTGGAAAAGCAATACGATGAAATGCCCGACTGTTTCAAAAATATTTTCACCTTGGACGAATTCGGAATGATTCATACAATTCGGGACAAAGAAGAAGTAGAACAGTCTTGCCGTAGATTTTGGGGAAGATAAGCACCACAAATTCCGATTTTCGGAACGGGAGATTTATTATATTGTAGGGGAGGGTCACTGACCCTCCCGTTTATCATGATACGGAGCGGATTGTAGCAGGAGATTGCCACGTCGCTGCGCTCCTCGCAATGACAGAGGGGGTCGGTGGCTGGGTGTGAGGGGTCGAGCAGTGCAATCGTACATTAAGATTTCATTAATAACAACCGAACACGCTTTACACGATGTATATTGAATGTTATTGTTATCTTAGTAAAGAGGACATTGATAAAGGAGTGACATGGATGGGAAAGAAGGGACTGCGTAACGCATTGAAGGGATTATATATTTTGATGATTCTATCCCTCTTTCTGCCGTGGTTTACGTAC
Organism: Clostridia bacterium; assembly: GCA_021153265.1. Classification (GTDB taxonomy): domain Bacteria; phylum Bacillota; class Clostridia; order Oscillospirales; family Oscillospiraceae; genus Faecousia. The sequence goes on along the minus strand of JAGKTU010000087.1, from coordinate 7,484 downwards.
AATCCAAAGGTGATGGGGTATCGATTTGGCTATATATTTATGGAATGGTTCCTGATACCTCTGGTGATACTGGGAATCTATCTGTTCAAGAAAGAAAACAGCAGAATCATGTTTGTTCTTGCGGAGTTAAGCATCATTGCTAACGTATGCCTGTTAACCATTGCGTTCGGAAAGTGGCAGGAAGTGTGTAATATTCAGACGGGCTTCCATTGGAAAGATGGATTCATAACAGCATTGCCGACATATTGGTTAAGTGTTGCAGTTTTCTTGGCGTTTTCGATTGTTTTTCAATGCGTCTATGTAAAAAATGAAACAAAAACATGGAAACGATCATAGTCGCTGCGCTCCTCGCAATGACAGAGGGGGTCGGTGGCTGGGTGCGCTGGACGGTCAGATTGGTAGTCGGGAGGATTCGGGAGGGTCAGTGACCCTCCCCTACGGTAAAAAACGCCCAATGTCTAAAGACATTGGGCGTTGCTATTAGGTTTCGGTGGGTTCGTCCTTGATATATTCCGCAATATCCTCTAATCTGCAATCCAGAACAGCGCAGAGCTTATTCAAGGTCTTTGTTTCGATGTTATCGTTGGCTTTCAGCCTGCGTACGGTCTTGCTGTCGATGCCGCACTGCTCACGAAGCTGGTAGGTTGTAATGTTCTTTTCTTTCATAGTGACCCACAGCTTGTCAAATCGAATCATTCGATACACCCCCCAATCTTGACAAGTTCTATTATGGGGGTTATAATCTCATTTATTAAGGGGATATAATCCCCACAAAATGTGTGAAAGAGATCAGGAGCAAAGGACATGAAGCAGGAAGATTGGATGGATCCCGGTACAGGAATGTTGCTGAAGCCGGGGCTTTCGGGGAAGGATTGTCCCGGAAACGGTATGCAGCCGGGGGTGGAGTGCTGCTGCGACGAATGTGACCACTTTCTGGTGTGTTTCCGCGAATGGAATCTTTCAGACGGTGAAAACTCACAAATCGTTCAAAAAATATGAGAAATTTCCATCCAAAACCCCTTGCAAAATGGATGAGAGGGTGTTATAATACCCATGTATAAGGTAAGTGTAGGAAAGAGAGGCGCGAGCGCCTCTCTTTTTGTTGAATTTGGAAAGGAAGTTTATATGAAAGTAACCGATTTGGTGGCCTCCTTTGCGAAACCTGTCGTGGAAGCCCACGGCTGCGAGCTTTGGGACGTGGAATACGTCCGGGAGGGCAGCGAATATTTCCTGCGGCTGTATCTGGACAAGGAGGGCGGCGTGGATATCAACGACTGCGAAGCCATCTCCCGGGCAGTTGACCCCATTCTGGATGAAAAAGACCCTGTCCCCGGCAGCTATCACTTCGAGGTCTGCTCCGCAGGTCTGGAGCGGGCGCTGAAGCGGCCCTCTGATTTCGAGCGCTTCATGGGAAGCAATATCACCGTCAAGCTCTACCGTCCGAGAAACGGACTGAAGGAGATCCCCTGCGTACTGACCGGCTACGAGGACGGCAAGCTATGCGTCACCGCCGGCAAGGAAACCATTACCTTTGAAAAATCTGAGGTCGCATTGGTGCGGCTTCGTGTGGAATTTTAACAGGAGGAAAGAAAAATGGCTAGAAAGAGCGCCAAAAAGCAGCCCGAGGCACACAAGATCGACTGTGCCGAGGTTTTCGCATCCCTGAGAGATCTGGAGAAGATCAAGGGTATCCCCGTTGACTATATGATCGAGCGGATGAAGCAGGGTATGGCCAATGCTTACCGCAAGGACCGTGAGGATCGCCGGGACGTTCCCGCCGACAATGTGGTGGTGGATCTGACCGAGCAGGGTCTGTACCTGCACGTGGTCAAGACCGTCGTGGAAGAGGTGGAGGATACCGCTCTGGAGATCCACATCGACGCCGCACGGAACATCAACCACAAGGCTCAGGTTGGCGAGCAGCTGAGCATCCCCGTGGACATCGAGAAGTTCAGCCGCATCGCTGCCCAGACCTTCAAGCAGGTTCTGATCCAGGGCATCCGTGAGGCCGAGCGCGGCGTGATGTACGAGAGCTACTCCAGCAAGACTCAGGAGCTGCTCACCGGTACTGTGCTGCGCATCGATCCCACCAGCGGCGATATGTTCGTCCGCATCGGCTCCGGCAATGAGCAGTCCGATGCTGTGCTGCGTTCCAGCGAGCAGATCCCCGGCGAAAAGTACACCGAGGGTCAGCACATCCGCGTTTACGTTCTGGAAGTGAACAAGATGGGCCGCGGTCCTCTGGTTCATGTTTCCCGTACCCATCCCAATATGGTCCGCCGGCTGTTTGAGCTGGAGACCCCCGAAATCGCTGACGGTCAGGTGGAGATCCGCAACATCGCCCGTGAGGCCGGTTCCCGTTCCAAGATGGCCGTTCGTGCCACCATGGAGGGCGTGGATCCCGTGGGTGCCTGTGTCGGCCCCCGCGGCGGCCGTGTCGGCGCAGTCGTGGAGGAGCTGAAGGGCGAGAAGATCGACATCGTGGTGTGGTCCGAGGATCCCTGCGAGTATGTCAAGGCTGCCCTCTCCCCTGCTGACGTCATCTCCGTGACTCTGGTTCCCGGTCAGAAGGCCTGCCGCTGCATCGTCCCCGACGATCAGCTGTCCCTGGCCATCGGCAAGGAAGGCCAGAACGCCCGTCTGGCTGCCCGCCTGACCGGCTATAAGATCGATATCAAGCCTGCATCCCAGGCAGAGGAAGAATAAGATCGTTCAGATACAAGATATAAGGTAATAGAAGAAAAAACTATCTTATATCTCGTATCTCCATATCTTGTATCTTTGAAGAATGGAGGTAGTCCTTATGCAAAAGAAAATCCCCCAGCGGCAGTGTATGGGCTGCCGGGAACGGAAACCCAAGCGGGAAATGATCCGGGTGGTGCGCTGCACCGACGGTGAGGTTCGGCTGGATTTCGGCGGAAAGCTCAACGGACGGGGCGCATATGTCTGTCCCGACGGCGAGTGCCTGAAAAAGGCCCTGCGCTCCAAGGCTCTGGACCGCAGCTTAGAGGTGACCATCCCCGAAGAGGTCATCGCGCGGCTGCAGAAGGAAATGGAGGGTGCAAATGGATAAAGCTCTCAATTATCTGGCCCTGGCCCGGAAGGCCGGCTGCGCCGAACTGGGCGAAGAGCCTGTGGGCGCCATGTCCCGGACCGGCAAGGCTTATCTGATCCTGGTTGCGTCGGACGCCTCCGACCACACCTGGAGAAGAGCCAAGAGCTTTGCCGCAGGTACCGCTCAGCAGACCCTGCGGGTCCGGTTCACCAAGGACGAGATGGGTTTCGCCATCGGCAGAACTTCCCTCGCCATCGCCGCCATCACCGACGCCGCTCTGGCGCTGGCGCTGGTACAGGCTCTGGGCGAACCGGAGAAGCACAAGGCGGTGCTGGAATCCTTAAGCGAAAAGGCAGCTAAGCTGAAAAAGCGCAAGGACGAGGCAAAAGCCCATAAAAAGAACGTCCGCATGGGTAAGAAGAAGTAAGTTAATTGACAGTTGACAGCTAACAGTTGACAGTTGTTGTGTCCGCTTCGCGGACAGGTCCATGCAATCGCCGAAGGCGATACCATAATTGTCAATTGTACACTGTCCACTGTCAACTCCCATATATTATGGAGGTGCGTTATATAGTATGAGTTTTGTGAAGTATCGTGTGAAAGAAGTGGCGGCGGATTTCGGTGTGACGCCCAAGGAGATCTCCGAGATCATCGGCAAGTTTGGCGAGAAGCCCAAGTCCTATACCCAGGTGCTGACCGATCCGGAGCTGAATGTGGTCTTTGACTACATGACACAGAAGAATCAGATCAGCTCTCTGGAGCAGGTCTTTGCTGTGAAGCCCGCTGCCCCCAAGGCAGAAATTAAGAAGGAAGCCCCCAAGGCCGCTCCCCAGCAGCCCCAGCAGCAGCGCCCTCAGGGTCAGAATAATCGCCCCAATCAGCCCCAGCAGAATGGCCGTCCCCAGAATGTTGGCCGTCCTGCCCAGAATCAGCCCGCTGCCGCTCCCGTGAAGCAGGCTGAGCCTGAGCGCAAGCGCGAGCGCCGTGTGGTCGATACCTCTGCGGTGCAGGTCAATTCCAGCCGTTTTGACGATGTGGACAATCTGGTGTCCGAGCGCGTCCAGAATTTCCAGGGCGGCAAGCAGCGCATCGGCGGCGGCAAGGGCAAGCAGCAGAATAAGCAGCAGAAGACCAATTTCAAGGGCAACAAGTCCCGTAACGAAGAGCAGGAGAAGATGCGCCGCCTCCAGATGGAGGTCGCCCGCAAGGCTCCTACCGTCGTGAAGATCCCCGACGAGATCACCGTCGGCGAGCTGGCCAGCCGGATGAAGAAGACCGCCGGCGAGGTCATCAAGTGCCTGATGAAGAACGGCGTTATGGCCGGCATCAACCAGACCATCGACTTCGATACCGCCGAATATGTGGCCACCGAAATGGGCTGCAAGGTGGAGAAGGAAGTCACCATCACCATCGAGGAGCGGATCATCGACGATCATGTGGATACCGCCGAAGAGCTTCAGACCCGCGCTCCTGTCGTCGTGGTCATGGGTCACGTTGACCACGGTAAGACCTCTACGCTGGACGCCATCCGTCAGACCTCCGTCACCAAGGGCGAGGCAGGCGGTATTACCCAGCACATTGGTGCATATACTGTCGATGTAAATGGCCAGATGGTCACCTTCCTGGATACCCCCGGCCACGCTGCCTTTACCTCCATGCGTGCCCGTGGCGCAAAGTCCACCGACATCGCTATTCTGGTGGTCGCTGCCGACGACGGCATCATGCCCCAGACCGTCGAGTCCATCAACCACGCAAAGGCTGCCGAAGTGCCGCTGATCGTGGCCATCAACAAGATGGATAAGCCCACCGCCAACCCCGACAAGATCAAGGAGCAGCTGACCAAGTACGACCTGATCCCCGAAGAGTGGGGCGGCGATACCATCATTGTTCCCATCTCCGCCAAGACCGGTATGGGTCTGGAAGAGCTGCTGGAAATGGTGCTGATCACCGCAGAAGTGCAGGAGCTGAAGGCCAACCCCAACCGTCGCGCAAAGGGTACCGTCATCGAGGCCCGTCTGGACAAGAACCGCGGCCCCGTGGCGACCTTGCTGGTGCAGAACGGTACTCTGAAGCAGGGCGATATCGTCATCGCCGGTACTGCTGTGGGCCGTGTCCGTGTTATGACCAACGACAAGGGCCGCACCGTCAAGACCGCAGGTCCTTCCGTGCCCGTTGAGATCACCGGTCTGGCTGAAGTTCCCGCTCCCGGCGACGAGTTCAACGCCGTTACCGACGAGCGCATGGCCCGTGAGCTGGTTGAGCAGCGCAAGCAGGCTCAGAAGGACGCTCTGGCCAAGCTGAATCAGAAGGTCACTCTGGACAATCTGTTCAGCAAGATGCAGGAGGGCGAGATGAAGACCCTGAACCTGATCGTCAAGGCCGACGTTCAGGGCTCCGCCGAGGCTGTGAAGGCTTCTCTGGAGAAGATCTCCAACGAGGAAGTCCGGGTCAAGGTCATCCATGCAGGTGTCGGCGCCATCAACGAGAGCGACGTGCTGCTGGCTTCCACCTCCGGCGCTATCATCGTCGGCTTCAACGTCCGTCCCGATGCCGCCGCACAGGCTTCCGGCCACCGCGCCAATGTGGATATGCGCTTCTACCGGGTCATCTACGATGCCATCGATGAGATCGAGGCCGCTATGAAGGGTATGCTGGCTCCCAAGTTCGAGGAAGTGGTCATCGGCCACGCCGAAGTCCGCCAGACCTACAAGGTCTCCGCCATCGGTACCGTTGCAGGCTGTATGGTCAAGGACGGCAAGGTCACCCGGGATGCTCAGGTCCGTGTGCTGCGTGATAATATCGTCATTTACGAGGGCGAGATCGGCTCTCTGCAGCGCTTCAAGGATCAGGCCAAGGAAGTCACCGCCGGTTACGAGTGCGGCATGACCGTGGCAGGCTACAACGATATCCGTGAGTTCGATATCTTCGAGTGCTTCGCCATGCAGGAAGTTAAGAGATAATGATGAGAACGCCAGCCGCCGCAGCCGCGGCAGGCTGGCTTTTCAATTCGGAAATAGGAGGATGAAACATGGCATCCAATCGAATTTTACTGATCAATGAGGAGATCCAGAAGGAACTGTCCAGCCTGCTGCGTACCGTCAAGGACCCCAGAGTGCAGGACGTGATGATCTCCATCACCCGCGTAGAGACTACCCCGGATCTGCGCTATACCAAGGTCTACGTCAGCTTCCTCCAGAGCGAGAAGGCCGACGAGGCTATGAAGGGCTTAAAGTCCGCCGCAGGCTACCTGCGCCGTCAGCTGGGACAGAATCTGCAGCTGCGCTATGCCCCCCAGATCGTCTGGGCGCTGGATGACTCCATCACCTACGGCGCAAAAATGCTGAAACTGATCAATTCCCTCGAGGTTAAGCACGATGAAGAGTCTGAACAGGGCTGAGGCCGCCGGTTTTCTGCTGGTCAATGACAATTTCTGCATCCTGACCCACCGCCGTCCCGACGGCGATACCGTGGGCAGCGCCGCGGCCCTGTGCTTGGGCCTGCGCAAGCTCGGCAAACAGGCTTGGGTGCTGAAAAACGAAGAAATTTCCGACCGTTTCGGCTGGCTCGTGGAGGGTCTGACCAAGGAAACGGTGGAGGAACATGATATTGTCGTGTCCGTGGACGTGGCATCCCCCGGGATGCTGCCCAAGTGCTTTGCGTCTTTGGCGGAAACCTGTCGCCTGCGCATTGACCACCACGGAAGCGCCACTTCCTTTACCCCGGAAGAGCTGGTAGATGCAGACAGCGCATCCTGCGCGGAGCTGGTCTGCGATGTGCTGGCGATTTTGGGCGTGGAGATGGACAAAAACATCGCCGAGGCGGTGTATGTGGGTATGTCCACGGACACCGGCTGTTTCCGCTTTGCCAACACCACCGCCCACTCCTTCACCGTGGCTGCGGTCTGCGCCAAGGCCGGTGCGGATATCTATGGGCTGAATCAGCAGCTGTTTGAGACCAATTCTCTGCCCAAGCTGCGGATGCACGCATGGATGATCGAGAATATGAAGCTGCTGGACGATGGAAAACTCGCCATCGTGGCCATCCCCCGGGCGGTGGAGGAACTGCTCCGGGTCACCGACGATGATATGGACAACATTTCGTCCTATCCCCGGACGGTGGCGGGGGTGCGCATGGCGGCGACTCTGCGGCAGACCAAGGATGGAGAGACGAAGATCTCCGTCCGGGCCATCCCCGGCTACGATGCGGCGGCTGTTTGCGCCCACTTCGGCGGCGGCGGTCACAAGGGCGCGGCAGGCGCATCCACCCATATGGGACTGGAAGAGGCTGCCGAAAAGCTGAAAGAGATCATGCTGGGCATGTAATGGAAAGGTAAATTGTAGTTTAGCGGCGCAGCCTAAAGCCTTCCCCTGGGGGAAGGTGGCACGGCGCAAGCCGTGACGGATGAGGGTTTTCTGGGCGTAAAGTTTCA